>JBGPMG010000175.1:0-5511 GCA_041486815.1 Candidatus Eiseniibacteriota bacterium
ATCGTCATGATGGTGGCCACGTCTTTCAGCGTCTCCTTCTGAATTGCTGGGGGCTTGGGGGGCACGACCACGAGCGCACCTGCCTCGGGCTCAGGATCCCACCAGAACTTTTTGACGGGCTTGACCCTACCGTTCGGTTGCACGACCCGAACACGGCCTTTGTCTGATTCTTCTGTGTACCCACCTGCTTGCTCGATGTAATAGCCGAGCGGCTTGCCGCGTTCGTAGAGAACACTGACTGGGAACCCAACCTCGCCTACCACCTTTACGGTCTTGGGTTCTTTGGGGATGTGCAGGCTGTCGCCGTCATCCAGCACAAGGTCGTAGCGACGGCCGCGGTGCTTGGCCACATCCTCAACGTCCAGTGCGAGCCTTCCGGCACCCCCCTTTTTCCTGACGAAGACGGCTGCCTTGGGATACGCAGTCGGTTTCAATCCGCCTGCACGTGAGAGCACCGATGACAACCTCTCGTCCTTAGTTTTCAGCGAATAGATACCTGGATAGACGACCTCGCCCGTTATCAGCACGTTTCGCTGGAGCTGCCAGTCGGGGATTTCTCGGACAAAGACTTGATCCCACTGTTGCAGGGCGAATGTCGAGTCGACTGAATCCACGCCGTAGTTTGCCGAGATCGGAACCCGGAACACCTCGGCCGCCTGCTTCGTCACGATCGTCGTCGAATCCACTCGCGAGACCTCGGCCTCCTGCTTATAAGCCGACTCCTTCAGCCCTCCGGCACGGAAGATGAGGTCCATGACCGTCATCCTTTCCAGATACTCGTAGGTGCCCGGCGCTCGCACGCTTCCGCTGATCGAGACGGTGTGGCGCTCTTGGATGTCCCAGATCGAGCGCACGCTCACCTCGTCGAGCTTTTGGAGCACGACGTCCTGGTCGGGCTCGTGGTCGAGGGCTTTCCCGAGATTGAAGGGGCGAGTGCTCCGGGTCCGGTCCTCAGAGGTCCGCACGAGCGTGCCGCGATCTAGATAGGCGTCGGGCTTGAGCCCTCCGGCGTCACTCACGAGGTCCGAGATCCGCATCCCCGGCCGTAGCTGATACGTTCCGGGACGCATCACCACGGTTCCAGAGATCGTGACCGTGTTCTTGCGGGTCTCCCCAACGCGAAAGATCTGGACGATGTCTCTATCGATCAGCTCGGGGTTTCTAGCCGAGTCCGCGAGTATTTCCGCAAGAGGAAGATCTATTGCGACACGATCTTCGCCGCGTAGCGAATCGCGTTGGCCGAACGGTACGACCCGATCCACCAGTGCTCGATCCGCCACCGCCGTCGACTGGATACCCCCAGCCAGCCGCAGGAGATCCCGGAAACCCTCCGTGGGCAGCAGCTCGTAGATCGCACTACGATGCACCTCGCCCAAAACCCCCGCGACTTTTCCGATTGGCGGAACGAAGACGACGTCGCCGCTCTGCAGCCGGACGTCCTCGGCCTTGCTCCCGCTCAGGATGTAGCCGTAGAGATCGACATCACGCCAAATTTCGTTGTGCCGGATGATCCGCACGTCGCGCATCGATCCGCGCGAGGTCGGCCCGCCCGCGTTGTACAAAGCATTCAGAACCGTGCTCACGGAGGAGATCGTGTACCCGCCTGGCCGGACAACGTCTCCCAAGATGAAGACTTGAATCGTCCGAAGCTTCCCGAGCGTCACGTCGACGAATGTTGTTGGCCTTCGGGCGCGGATCCCCGAGTAGGCCGAAGAGAGCCGGTCGGTGATCAGCCGTTTGGCTTGGGTCAGAGTCAGCCCGTTCAGAACCACTTGCCCGATGTCTGGGACGCTTATCGTCGCCTCCCGGCTGACGGTCACGGCGTGCGTGAACTCATTGTCGCCCCAGACGGTGATGATCACCTCGTCGCCAGGTCCTATCGGATAATCCGGGTCGACCGGGCCGGAGGCGAGCGGCTCGAATGTCGAGGGGGCGTAGCCGAAGATCTCATATCCAAATGGAAGCACGGGCGGAGTCCCCGGGACTCGGCGCGCGATCTCCTTGGTGAACTCGGGGTAATCCTCTGGACGAAGAGGTGCGCGGGCCGGCGGGCCGATTGAGGGGGGGACGAGGTCGGATTCGACCGGAGCCGGCGGCGTGTACGCGGGCACTCCAGAGCGGCCCGCGGCGGTATCGAGTGGTTCACCTTTCAAAATCTCCTGCACCGCCGTCTCGCTGTAGCCCGCCTCGCGCAAAGCCTGCCGAATCTGGTCGCGGGTCATTCCGGCCGCCTTCGCCTTGCGAAGGGCGTCCTCCTCGGAGGTGACTCCGGCCTCTTCGGCCTTCCTCTTCAGATCAGCGGCGGACTGCGCCCAAGATGTACCGGAGATGAGCGGCGAGACGATAGCCAGGGCGCCGAGCAGAAATAGAGCGCGGGCCGACGCGATCGCAATTGTGATTCGAGGCTTCGTAGTCGACTCCATCCCTGATGGTGGCAAATCGGGGCAGGCGTCCCGAGGAGTCTGCTTTCCGATGGAACCGCCGGAAAACCCGTCGATTGGTACCACGCAGCTACGCCCCTGTCAACCGGATCGGCCGGATTTTGGCCGGTCGTGGGGCGGCCCGTCGCCCTCGACATCAAGCCCTTGCAGGGCTAAGTTCGAGCCATGCCGGAGGAACGCTTCCTCCACTACCGCATCTTAGGACCGCTTGGCCAGGGGGGCATGGGCGAGGTCGTCCTTGCCGAGGACGAGCGACTGGGCCGCCGTGTCGCCCTTAAATTCATAGCCCAAGCATCGTCCGCCGATCCAGAAGCGCGCGAGCGCCTCCGCCACGAAGCGCGATCCCTCGCCGCGCTCTCCCATCCCCACATCGCTACGATCCACGCGCTCGAGAACGACGGCTATCGCACTTGCCTCGTCATGGAGTACGTCGAGGGAGAGACCCTTGCCGCGCGGATCGCCCGCCGCCCCCTGCCCATCCCCGAGGTGATGACGATCGGACGGGCGATCGCCGAAGCCCTTGCCCACGCGCACGCGCGAGGCGTGATCCACCGGGACGTCAAACCGACGAACATCATCGTCGATTCGAAGGGCGCGGCGAAGCTGACGGACTTCGGGATCGCACGGATCGAAGGCGCGACCCGATTAACCGCCGAGGGGTTCGCGCCGGGAACCGTCTCCTACATGAGCCCGGAGCAGGCGGGGGGCGGACCCGTGGACGCGCGGAGCGACCTCTTCTCATTCGGCGCGGTGCTCTACGAAGCGTTGACGGGCCGGCGCGCTTTCGCCGGCGACCGGCCGGAGGCGACGCTTTTCGCGATCCAGCACCACGAGCCGGAGCCGCCGTCCGCGCTCCGGAGCGGCATTCCGCTGGAGCTGGAGCGGATCGTTCTCAAGTGCCTGAAGAAGGACCCAGGGCTCCGCTATCAACATGGGGAGGACTTGGCGGCGGATCTCAAGTCCCTGGGAGCGGCGGGAGCCAAAGCTGCTGACGCCCCGACGGTCATGAGCAGCGCGGGTGCTTCGGCCACCCCCGTTGGCACCCGCGGTCGGACACCTGTGATACCCCGTGTAGCGGTCGGGATTGGCCTCGTGGCCATCGCGGCGGCCCTCTATCTCCTCGGCCCGTTTCGTCCAGGGAACCACCGTGCCGTCGGCACGGCCGAGGCGGCGCAAAAATCGATCGCGGTGCTCTCATTCCAGAATCTCGAGGAGCCGGGTGATCCCCACGGCTCCGCCCCCATCGCGACGAGCCTCCTCACGGTCGGCCTTGGCGAGTCGCAGATCATGCCGGTGCTGAGCGCCCAGCGGATCCACGACGTGCTGCGCCAGATGGGAAAGCCGAATGAGGTAGTGAAGGGCGCTGAGGCGCTTCAGGTCGCTGGACGGGCGGGCGCGGCCTACGTCGTGACGGGGTATATCTATGCCACACAGCCCAACGTCGTCCTCGCGGCCGAGGTGGCGTCGACGTCCGACGGCACGGTCCTGACCGCGTGCAAGGTGCAGACGCCCGGGGGTGAGCGCGGGCTCTTCGCGGCGATCGATTCGCTCACGACCGCCCTCCGCGACGGTCTGGCCCGCGCAGGGTTCGGCGTGCGCCAAACGTCGGTCGACGTGGCCGGCCTTACGACGCGGAACCCGGCCGCGTACCGGGCCTACGCGCGCGGGCTCGATCAGCTTTACCGGAGCAAGTGGACCGAGGCCGACCGGGCGTTCCGAGCGGCGATTGCCGCGGACTCGACCTTCGCGCTGGCGTGGTACTACGCCGCCGTCGCAACGTGGTGGAACTCGGACATCGACGGCGCGCAGAAAGAGGTCGAGACGGCCCTCCGCCTCGGAAACCGTCTCACGGGCCGCGACCGCGACGGGCTCAAGGCGCTGGGCACTCTAATTACGAAGGACTATTCCGGAGCCGCCCGGCAATACCGCACACTCTTGGTGCGCTATCCCGACGACAAGGAATTCCTCTACGGACTGGGCGAAGCGCTCTTCCATGGGAGTACGGGCAGTACGGACGACGCGGGGGCGCTCCGCGCCCTCGGAAGAGCCACGGAGATCGATCCCTCCTTCGGGGTCGCGTACGCCCACATTGTCGATATCTACGTCCAGCGGAAGGACCTCGACGCCGCGCTCGCGGTCGTGGGACGCCTGCTGCAAGCTGATCCCGACAATACAACCGGATACATGATGAAGGCGGACGTGCTTTTCATGCGCGGCGATACCGAGCGAGCTATGGCAGCGGTCCGCGAAATACTGGTGAGGGAACCCGGATCCGTGGAAGCCATGATCCGAATCGGCACCGTGCAGGGTCTCCTCGGCAATCCCGATTCGCTCCGGGTCACGATCGACGCGATCTCGAGCATGCGGAGCCCCGAAGCTTCGATTGTCTCCCGTACCGGCGAAGTTTTCCTTCGGCTCATTCAAGGCCGCTTTCACGAAGGCGAGCAGCTGGCCGCCCGCGTCGAGAAGGAGCTCGGCGGGCACTACCGATCTCAACTCGACCTCAACGTGGTGCGCTTCCGTGGGGCGGCGCTCTTAGAATTAGGGAGGGCGGATGAGGCGGTCCGCGAGTTCCAGGCCGTGGCCAAATCCGCCAGCAAGCTCACTTCATACCGGGGGGCCGGGTACGCGCCCCTAGCGGAGTGCTTGATCCGGGCGGGCCGTGTCAAGGACGCCGAATCGCTGCTCCTTGAATACGATCGGGAGCTTCAGAAAGACCGGGTGAAGCAGGAGCGTGAGAGCCGGGATTTCATCGCGGGTCTCGTGGCCCTCGGGAAGGGTCGCCCGCGCGATGCCGTGGCGCTATCCAGCGAGAATGGCCCCCTGGGCCCGACCCTCGTCACGGATTGGCTCCGACGCTGGCTCTTGGCGCGCGCACTGCTTGCCGCGGGCGAGAAGGACCGTGCCCTGGCCGAGTTGGAGGTGGTGGTGAAGCGCGCGCCCGGAGGAGGCGGCGGACCCATCAATTCGTTCAAGGCGATGGTCATGCTGGCCCGGCTCTACGAGGAGAAGGGCCGCCGCGACGACGCCCTGGCCCTCTACCGCCGCGTCGCGAAGCAATACAAGGATG
>JBGPMG010000176.1:0-5507 GCA_041486815.1 Candidatus Eiseniibacteriota bacterium
CGCCTGACGGAATGGATGCGTCATCATCGACGCGCACTCGCCGAGGTGCCGGCATCGGCCGGCCCCCCAGTTCTGGAACTCCGATCCCGCCGAAACGGGGTCGCGCCAAGGAGGAAGCAATGGCCACTCGCAGGAAGCCCGCACGAAAGGCTGTACGCCGGAAGGCCGCGCCCAAGAAGAAGGTCGCGGCGAAGAGGAAGGCTGCCCCCAAGAAGGCGGCGGCTCCGGCAGCCACCCCGAGCGCCATCGGGGCCATGAACCACCACATCGATTACACGACCCACGACATCGAGGGGGTCAAGCGCTTCTACACGCACCTTCTCGGCTTCTCGAAGTTCAACGAGGATCCTCAGTTCAACTACCTCTGGATCCAGACAGGCAACAGCTCGAGCTTGGGCTTCATGCCGCCGATGCGGGACATGGGCGAGCCGAGCCCGGCCAAGGAACCGGTTCTCTACTTCATGGTCAAGGACGTCGACAGGGCGTACAGCAATCTCTCCTCGAAAGGTGTCATGTTCGAGGGACCGCCCGCGGACATGCCGTGGGGTCACCGCGTCGTGAGGACCTCGGATCCCGAGGGACGGGCCGTGATGCTCGCGACCCCGAAGCGGAAGGCCTAGATCCGGAACTATGGAGTGACGCCGTGAAGAGTACCCCTATCGTCGCCTTGCACGAGTTGGGACAGAGCGTCTGGCTCGACAACATCAACGACGGGTTGATCCAATCGGGCGAGCTTGCCCGGCTGATCGCCGAGGGATCGGTTTACGGCGTCACCTCCAACCCCACCATCTTCAAGAACGCGATCGCGGGGGATCAGTTTTCGTACCCCGCCGAGATCGCGCGGCTCGCCAACGCGGGCAAGACGCCGGCGCAGATCTTCGACGAGCTGGCGGTGCGCGACATCAGCCGGACGGCGGATCTCCTCGCGGACAGCTTCCGCCGCGGCACCGGGCGGGACGGCTTCGTGTCCCTCGAGGTGGCGCCCGCGCTCTCGCGGGACACGGCGGCGACGGTGGCCGAGGCGAAGCGGCTCTGGAAGCTCGTCCATCGGCCCAACCTGTTCGTCAAGGTGCCCGGCACACCTGAGGGCATTCCCGCGATCGAGACGCTCATCGCCGACGGCGTGAGCATCAACGTCACCCTCATCTTCTCGCGCCCGCAGTACGCCGCGGTCGCAGCGGCCCACCGCCGCGGCATCGAGCGGCGGATCCAAGCGGGCCTTCCATTGGATGGGCTCCACTCGGTCGCGAGCGTCTTCGTGAGCCGCCTCGACACGGCGGTCGACAAGGAGCTCGAGGCGCGCGCCGCCGCCACAACCGACGCGGCGCTTCGCGACCGGTACCTCACGCTCCGAGGAGCGGCCGCCGTGGCGAACGCGCTCGACGTCTGGGAGGAGTACCGGTCGCGGTATTTCGGCCCTTCCTTCGCGCCCCTCCTCGCCAAGGGGGCGAGGCCGCAGTGGCTCCTCTGGGCGAGCACCGGGACCAAGAACCCGGCCTACTCCGACATCAAGTACGTCGAGGAGCTGGCGGGGCCGGACAGCATCAACACCATGCCCAGGGAGACGCTCGACGCGTACCTCGATCACGGCGAGCCCACCGGGAATCGCCTCGATCCCCGCATCGAGACGGCGCGCAAGACCCGGCGCGAGCTGGCCAGCGTCGGCATCTCGATCGAAGATCACTGTAAGAGGCTCCTGGACGACGGCGTCGGCGCGTTCGCGCGGTCCTTCGACGAAATGACGGAAGTCATCCGCGAGCGCTCCGCCGCGCTCGCAAACCGCCGCTAGGCCGAGCACGCGTGCGCGCTCGCGTTCCCTCCCCGGCCGCGGCGCGGCGCCACCCCGCTTGATCCTCGCCGGCGACATCGGCGGGACCAAGATCAACCTCGCCCTCTTCCGGTGTTTGGCACCGGGACGCGTCGGGCCGCCCATCGACCCCGAATCCCATAAGAGCACCAACTTCGGCTCGTTCGAGGAGCTGATCGAGTCGTATCGAGGCCGGCACCCCGGGACGCTCGAGGCCATATCGTTCGGCGTCGCCGGCGTCGTGTTCCGCGGGCACGCCAAGGGAACCCATATCCCATGGGAGATCGATGCTTCGTCCGCCTCGCGGCGGCTCGGAGGCGCCCCGGTGCTCCTTTTGAACGACCTCGTCGCCGCGGGACACGCGGTCTCAGCCCTTGCGGCGCCCGACCTCGTCCCGATCCAAGAAGGCACTCCGGCCCCGGAGGCGAACGCGGGGCTCATTTCCGCGGGAACCGGTCTTGGTGAATCGATCCTCGCCCGGGTGGCTGGCGAGCTGATCCCGATCGATTCCGAAGGGGGCCACGCCGATTTCGCCCCTCGCACCGACGAGGAGATCGACCTCTTCCGCTCCCTCCGGGCGCGATACGGCCGGGTCAGCTATGAGCGCGTCCTCTCGGGCCAGGGGCTCGTCGACGCGGCCCAGTGGTTCCACGAGCGCGGAGATGGACGCGGGGCGGCCGCGTGGAAGAGCCACAAGGCCGCGGCGCCGACGGAGGACCTCCCCGGCGTTGTGAGCGAGGCCGCGCTCGCGGGATCCTGCCCGTGGTGCTCCGAGGCGCTCGATCTGTTCGTCTCCGTCTATGGAGCTGAAGCCGGAAACCTCGCGCTCCGGGGCATGACGCACGCCGGGATCTACCTTGGCGGGGGGATCGCGCCCAAGATTCTGCCGGCTCTGCGCGGGGAGCGGTTTCTCCGCGCCTTCCGGGACAAGGAGCCCCACCGCGAGCTCCTGAGCCGGATCCCGGTGCACGTCATTAAGAACGAGCGCGCTTCGGTCCTGGGAGCGGCGCGATACGCGTCGCTCGAAGCTTGCGGCCCCTCCACACCCTCCCTATAATCCCGCCCATGGCGACTCCAACGGCCACTCGAGAGGCTCCTGGCGCAGCCGCGGCTCATCGCTCCACGCCGCGCGTCCGCGAGATCCTCGGTTGGTACTCCGCGGACAATCCGGGCACGAAGGCGAACCTGGCCCGAATGCTGAACCACGGGACCCTTGCCGGGACCGGCCGCATGGTCATCCTCCCGGTCGACCAGGGCTTCGAGCACGGGCCCGCTCGGTCCTTCGCGCCGAACCCGCCTGGCTACGACCCCCGCTATCACTTCGACCTGGCGATCGAGGCGGGCTGCAACGCCTACGCGGCGCCGCTTGGCTTCCTCGAGGCGGGCGCGGCCGAGTTCGCGGGCGAGATCCCCCTCATCCTCAAGCTCAACAGCCACGACGTCCTCCACGACGAAAAGGATCCCCTCTCCGCGGTCACGGGGAGCGTCGGCGAGGCGCTCCGGCTGGGCTGCGCGGCGATCGGCTTCACGATCTACCCGGGCTCCGCGATGGCGGGGCGGATGTACGAGCAGATCCGCGCCCTCGCCGAGGAGGCCAAACGAGTCGGCCTCGCGGTCGTCGTCTGGTCCTATCCGCGTGGGGCCGGGCTGAGCAAGTCCGGCGAGACCGCGATCGACGTGGTCGCGTACGCCGCGCAGATCGCGGCCCAGCTCGGGGCTCACGTCCTCAAGGTGAAGCTGCCGACGGACCAGATCGAGCAGGAAGAAGCGAGGAAGGTCTACGAGAAGCACGCGATCCCGATCGGTACGCTTGCCGATCGCGTGCGCCACGTGGTCCAGTCTTCCTTCGACGGCCGGCGGATCGTCATTTTCTCGGGCGGCGCCAAGAAGGAGAACGACGAGGAGATCCTGAACGAGGCCAGGGCCATCCGCGACGGCGGCGGCTTCGGCTCGATCATCGGCCGGAACTCCTTCCAGAGGAGAAGGCCAGAGGCGCTGAAGCTCCTGCGCCGGATCATGGCCATCTACGCGGGGGAAACTCCCTAAACCGCGCGTTACCGATTTCGATGTGGGAATTCGCAGCTCTCGACTAGTGCCCCGCCGGCCTCCCCCGAAGCCACAGGGCGTACAGGAATCCCAACGTCGCGAGCGCGACACAGGCCGCCAGAATCAATACCAGCGCGACGCGATTCTTGCCTCTGGAGCGGGCGGCGCGATCGTCGGGAGGCACTTCCATCAGTTCGCCTGCGCCGCCGGCACCGGCATGCCTTTCTTGGGATCCCGCGGGAAGAGCGAGTAGTTGAGGATCATTTCACTGACGTTCGGCGGGAACCGCGGGGAGAGGGCGAAGTAGACCGGAAGGTCCCGCCTCTCGCGTGGGGCCAGGGCTTGGTCTTCGAAGCAGAAGCACTGGATCAGCTGGAATTCCTTCGCGGCTTCGTTCGGGACGATCGAATGGACCGCCCGGAAGAAGACCGAATCGTCACTCATGTTGATGAAGGCGTAGGTCAGGCGAGCCGGCTTCCCAGGATGGATCGAAAGCTCGGGGACCGAGGGGGCGAACCGAACCGGGAGCCCGGAGCCCGCGACGCCCATGAACTTGACCTGCACGTTCCGGCCGAGGATGTTCCCGGTCGTGCTCGACATCGGCGTGACCAGGCCGCCCTGTGCCCCCGCGACACCCGGCCCCGCGCCGCCTCGCAGTGCCGCCTTCCCCGAGCCGAAGAGGCCGAAGTGCGCGCAGAAGAGTCGGAAGAGGGGCACGTTCGCGTACGAGAACGCAAACATGCCCAGGACCAGCGCGGCCATCCCGAGCCCGAGCACCGCATTCGAGGGACGCCTTAACTTCAAGATGTAACTCCTAGATGCGAAGTGGGATACGCCAGATCGCGTCGGCGATTACCCCGAGGAACAGCACGAAGAGGTAGACGATCGAATAGCCGAAAACGTTCCAGGCCGACGGGACCGTGGCGACCTTGCGCGCGCGAACCGCCTTCCAAACGAAGATCGCGCCGCACGCGGCCGCGACCGCCGCGAAGATCACGCCCCCCGTGTGAAGGAACGGCATCGCGAGGGTCAGGGCCACCAGCGCGATCGTGTAGAGCTCGATCTGGCGATAGGTCTCCGCCTCCCCCTTCACGATCGGCAGCATCGGAATCCGAACCAGCCGGTAGTCTTCCTGAAGGCAGAGGGCGAGCGCCCAGAAATGGGGCGGCGTCCATAGGAAGATGACGAGAAACAGGAGCACCGGCGCCAGCGCGATCCCGCCGCTTGCGGCGGCCCAGGCGATGACCGGCCCCATGGCGCCCGCGGCGCCGCCGATCACGATGTTGTGGACGGTCCGGGGCTTGAGCCAGAGCGTATAGAAGAACCCGTAGAACACGATCGTGCCGAACGCGAGCCACGCGCTCAGCGGATTCGCCACCAGCCAGAGCAGAACGACCGCCGCCGCCCCCACCCCGATCGCGAAGATCAGCGCGCCGCGCTCGGAGACACGGTGGAGCGGCAGCGGGCGACGCTTCCGCGTGCGGGCCATCGCGGCGTCCAGGTCGCGCTCGAAATATTGGTTGAAGGCGTTGGCCGAGCCCGCGGTCAGGGTGATGGCGAGGAGCACGAGCGCGAACCGGGCCGGGTCGCGGAGGAGCGAGCCCTCGACGACGAGCCCCGCCACCGCGGTGATCATCACGAGGAGGACGATCCG
>JBGPMG010000177.1:0-5320 GCA_041486815.1 Candidatus Eiseniibacteriota bacterium
GATGAGCTCGTGCCGTTGTCCACGACCCCAAAGTCTAGCGCGAGCGGCGACACCGTGATGATCGGGCCGCTCACGGCGGTCGCTTGCGCGGCCGCGTTCGACGCAAGCATCTCCGTCAGGTCCTGTCCCTGCCCCGCCGCCATTGCCATACCCGGCGCCAAGGCAAAGGCCAGAAGCCCTAGGAGTGCGACTTTAACAACAGCTCGGTTACTCATCGGTGTCCTCCTTAAAGTTGCGGAACTAGAAGCACAGAAACGCGCATGTTGCGAACCGAGCCGGGGCCCAGTACGGCCGACCCCGAGTCGCGCTGGCTAGAAACCCGACTGCCACGACGGAATTTCCCACCGCGGTTGGTCGGCACTCCAAAACTGTGGCTGTTTGTTGAGATCATTCTCCCCTTACTTCTGTAGTAGTCACTACGACACCGTGAAAATGAACGCCGAGAAGCGATCCGATGATGTGGTTCGAGCTCTAGCTGGATACCACGCTACGACCGGATGCTCACCTCCTCTCGCTCTCGATCCATCGATTGATATGGGCTCCGCACAAATTGATAAGGATTAGGTTCACCCTTTGCATTCACTGTTGCCCCGCGAGGGCTTCGCGCATCTTCGCGGCGCGTGCCGATCCGGGGTTGCGCTCGGTGGCGAGCGCGATCAACCGCTTCGCCTCCGCGAAGTCCTTGTCCTGAATCGCCAGCGTCGCAAGGTTGAGAATGGGGTCGACGAAGTCCGGCCGCCCCGCGGTCGCGTCCCGAAATTCGGCGCGCGCCCCGGCCCGGTCGCCCTGGGCGAGGAGCGCGACACCGAGGTCATTCCGGATCTCGGCGTAGTGCGGGTTCTGCGTCAGCGCCGCGCGCAGCTCGTGCAAGGCCAGCGCGGTCCCCCCCGGTCCGAATTCGGCCGGGTGGGAAAGGTAGAGGCGGGCGAGCTCATGGCGCGTCACCGGATCGCTGCCGTTCATGGTGATAGCGCGCCGATAGCTGGACTCCGCATCCCGGAGCGCCATCGAGTGTCCGGCGGGGCCGGAGGCCTCCGCGGCCCTCGCGCGCGCCACGGCGTACCGGTCCTCCCAAGGAGCGAGCCGGGTCGCCGCCGCGAAATGCGCCCTCGCCTCATCGACTCTACCCGCGGCCATCGCCGTCGCGCCCTCCCGCGACGCTGTTGCCGCCGCTGCGCTCGCCCCGCTGACGCCGAGTCCGAGGACCGCGATCAGCGCGCCCATCGCCCCAACCCACCGCGCCCGGAGGAATGGAGCTTCCTTGAGGCCAGGCCCAACCGCCACCAGGAGCCCCAAGTTCGCGAAGAGCAGGGTGCCGTGCGGAACCAATGAGAGATTGTCCTCGAGGGCCGCGTGACCGAGCAGCGCCGCAATCGACGCGAGCAGGCCGACCGTCAACAGCCGGAAATCGGGCGTGCCCTCTCGGAGCGCCGCGAGACCGGCGACTCCGCAGAGAGCCGTGAACGCCAGGAACGCGGCGAGACCCAGGACACCGCGCTCCGCGAGCGTCTCGAGGTAGAAGCTGTGGGCTTGATCCGCCGTCCGGCCGCCGACGGCTTCGAGGCGTTTCAACGCGTCGCTCTTCGAACGGTCATAGGCCTCCCGAAACGCGCCAATCCCCCATCCGAGAATGGGCCGCGCCGCGAACGCGGCGAGCGAGCCCGACCAGACAGCGCGCCGCATCGCACCACTCCCTTCCCGCTCAGGATCGATCGGGAGATTCCAGGCTGGGGTTGTCGACGGCTGGGGCGCGATGCGCGAGAGAATCGAGGGAAGCAATAGAATCGCGGGCACGAGCAGCACAGCGAGCGCGGCACCGATCCAGATCGGCCGAGGCGCCAACTGCGGCCATCGACCCAACAGGGCGGCGAGCGTGAGCAGCCCGACGGCAAGCCCGATCCATGCCCCCCGCGAGTAGGTCGCGACGAGGCAGAGGGTGAAGGCGAAAACCGCGAGAAGAAGCCCGAGCCGAAGCGCGCGGTCCTGCACCGCGAAGGAAAGCGCGAGGGCAAGGGGTATCAGTGCGATCAGGTAGCCCCCGAGTCGGTTCGGCTGCCCGAACGGGCCGAGAGCACGGCCAGGATAGGAATTTCCCGCAGGGAGGAGATCCGGGCGGAAGTGCTGGGCAATCCCCACGGCCGCGACAGGAACGGCCGCCAGGATCTCGAGCAGCGCCACGCCGCGGAGAAATTTCTTACCGCGTAACGCGACGACAGCGGTGAGGAAGAGCCCTGCGATGGCAAGTAAGTTGAGCATAGCTTCGAGACTCTTGCCCCGGTTGATCGAGATCGCCGCCGAGAGGCCGCAGGCAGCGACGAGGAGAATGCATCCAGTCGTCGCTCTTGCAGTCCACCGGCTGCCTGTAACCGCGCCCCTCATCTCGCTGAGCGAAACGACACCGAGCGCCGTCAACCCAATCGCGCGAAACGCGAATTGCGCCCACGGTGTTTCGGGGCCGATCACCCACGGTGTGAAACTTAACGCCGCGACCAGGGTACAAAATGCCAATAGGGAGGAAGCTCTGCCGCCGACACGCGCGTAACGCTCCCGGCCGGAAGCCACCATCATCTCTCCATCTCGGAGAATCCCTACCCTAAGTGCCCTCTGAGCGCGGATTTACCGCACAAACGAGTATAGCAGCACCCCTACCCAGAGTCAACTAAAAAAGCTTTACACCCTTACGGCTGCTATCTGCATGCTTTTCACTGTCGCCTCTTTTTTCGCCCGACGACCCCTTCGGCGTCCCCGGCTTCCCGGATGATCTCAGGCGTAAGATGTTGTTTGAAAACATAATAAGTGCCTAGCACAAGTGGCGGCAGGAGCTGTGTCACGTGATAGAGGATCGCGAAGGCTAGGGCTTCAGGGCCTCTAAGACCAAATATGGAGAGGCCCATGACACAGGCACCCTCCATGACGCCGATGAATCCAGGGGAGGAAGGAAGAGAAATTCCCAGGCAGACGACAAACGTAAGCAGAAAGAGCGCCCCGATCGGCACCGACATCCTGAGGCTCGCCCCGACTATCAGGAAGACCGCCGCGCTTACCGTCCACGCGACAATCGACCAAGCCCCTGCCCTCGCGAGGAGTTTGGGCCTGCCAAAAACCTGAAGCCCGGCCCCGAACGCGGGAATTCCCCTCGAGATGGCCTCGCCGAAGCGGCGAGGGAGCAGCCCAAAGACCCGGCCCTCCGTCCATCGAGCGGTGCGTCCCCGGGCCGCGTGGAGCCCCCAAAGCGCAAACCCGACCGCCAGGCCGATTCCGATCGTGGCATAGCCGCTCCAGCGAAACCATTCGGGCACGGGAGCAATCAGGAGCGACAACGCCCAAAAAATACCCAGCATGGCCATGTCGAGAATTCGTTCCACCGCGAGCGATCCGAGGACGGTCGCGGTCGGAAGCTTTTCCCTGCGCGCGAGCACATAGGCTCGAACCAGCTCGCCCAGCCGCGCCGGGAGCGTGTTGATCGCCAGAAAGCCGACCATCGTCGCGCTGAACAGGCTGCCCACGGACGGCTTAGCGCGAGGGGCGAGGATCTCACGCCAGCGGAGCGCTCTTAGGTAGTAGCCCAATGCCGTTACGAGCGTGCCGACGGCCACCCACGCCGGAGACGCCTTGCTGAGCGCGCGCATCGCCGCGGAGATGTCGATTGACCGAACGATGAGGACGACGGCCGCGGCGCTGAGGACGAGCCCCAGAGTCAGCAGGATGAGCCGAGACCGGCTCATCGATCGGGTCGTGGCGCTCGCGCGAGGTAGAGAGCGGCGAGGAGCGGGATCCAGATCTCGTGCGGGCCCACGAAGGAGTGGCCCTTGCCGCCGCCGAGCAGGGGCCGCTCGAGGATGTTCTTCTCGGGCCGATAGTGGCGAATCTGATCGAAGTTTGCCGCTACGAACCGCGCCGCCTCGTGGCCTAGATTTCGCACGGTGGAGAGCGCCTTCAGGAAGACCTCGGGCAGAACGACGGCGGAGCCGAAGTTGAGCACGACCCCGCCCTCCAGATCGCGAAGCGCGGCGGTGAAGATTCTGAAATCGCGGTGGGTCGCGAGGCCGGTCGACGCGCCGTCGAAGGAAGGGTGCTGGTGGACGGTATCGGTGCCGATCGCTACGTGAACCGTGAGCGGAATCGCCAGGGCCGCCGCCCGGGCGAGCACGCTCAGGGATGCGTTCGGCGCATCCGCCTCGAGCAGGAACTCGCCAAGCGCCTCACCCATGCCCAGCCCGCGCTTGGCGCCTTCGTTGACCGCCTGGTTCATGAGCGCCGGCGTCTCTTCCACGAGACCGAATTGCCCGGTCCCCAACGTCTCTTCGACCGGCTCGGAGGTCTGCCCGAAGAGCGCGATCTCAAAATCGTGAATGGCCGCGGCACCGTTCATGGCCACCGCGGTGAACGCCTCGACCTCCAGAAGCGCCAGGAGGGGCCGCTGGACGCCGGTCTTGATGACGTGGCCCCCGAGCATTGCGATCGCGGGGCGTCCGTCCGAGCGCGCGACGACCCAGGCCTGCAGCAATTCTCGGAGGGCGGCCCCCGCGAGAAGGTCGGGGAGGAACTGCTCGAATGAGCCGACGGGCGCCGAGGGATCGGGAGCCGAAGCGAACTGCTCGACCCGCACCTTGGTCGGACGCTTCCCTACCGAGATGGTCTTGACCGCGCGGAGATCGATTTCGGGATGGCGGCTCATCGGGGGGCGCTCACTGCTTCCGCTGAAACGAGAGGCGCAGGTCGGTCAGGCTGACCGAGATCGAGCCGACGGGGACCTTGCTTCGCACCATGACCGGGATCCGGCGCGCGTCGTCTGAGAGCCATACGAGAATGCTGCCCTTGGACTTGAATACCCCCTCCGATTTGAGGATCGGCTCGACGAGAACGCAGTCGAAGGTTCCCGCCGGCACCTGGATCCGCTCCCTCTTGTGGACCTTGACCTCCATGTCGTAGCTCTTCTTGTTATCGTGCGTCGGGAGTAGGAGCGTCGCCCCGTCGGGCAGGGGCTGCGTGCGCACATAATAGAACGCGGAGAGCACATCATGCACGCGCGCCGGAACGTCCAGCCCGGCGCCGTCGTCGTACTCCGCCTTGTGCGCCTCCTGGTCGAACCGGACATCGAGATCCTGCTTATAGCCGCCCTCCCGGAGATGCTTCACAAATCTCCGTGTATAGAGCGACTCGGCGTCGATGTAGCTCTCGGCCCTCTCGCGGCCCTCGGACACCTTGGACACGCACGAGATCGACTCGGCCTTCGTCACAATCCGGTACACCCGCCGGCCAGCCATGCGCTGACTGGTCAGCACCTGCATGAGGGAACTGCCGCCGTTCAGGCCGTTCC
>JBGPMG010000178.1:0-5103 GCA_041486815.1 Candidatus Eiseniibacteriota bacterium
CGAGACGCGGATGCTCATGCTCTCGACGAACAACATCCTGCTGCCCTCGAACGGGCGGCCGGTGGCGTCGCCGAGCCAGGACATCGTGCTCGGGTGCAACTACATGACGAAGGCGCGGCCTCTGCCCCAGGGCAAGAAGCCGAAGATGTACGGAAGCATGGAGGAAGTCCGCTCGGCCTACGACCACGCCCAGGCCGGACTCCACGACCCGATCGTCTGCCGTATCAACGGCGCGAGGATCGAGACCACGGTCGGCAGGGTCCTCTTCAATGAGGCGCTCGTGCCGTGGGGAATCCCGTTCAACAACGACGAGATGGACAAGAAGGCGCTGGAGCAGCTGGTCGGCGACTGTCACCGGACCCTCGGGGACAAGACCACGGCGCTGCTTCTCGATTCGCTCAAGAGCCTCGGGTTCACGTACGCGACGCAGGCCGGCATCACGGTGGGAATCGACGACATCATGATTCCTCCGCGCAAGCCGGAGATCATCGCGCGTGCGCAGGCGGACGTCGCGCACATTAACCGCCAGTACCAACAGCGGGTAATCACGGACGGCGAGCGCTACAACCAGGTCATCAACACCTGGACGCTCGTGACGACCGAGGTCGAGGAGGAGACGTTCCAGGGTCTCGCGAAGGACCGGGACGGCTTCAATCCGATCTACATGATGGCGTACTCGGGCTCGCGCGGAACGAAGGAGCAGATCCGCCAGCTCGCGGGAATGCGCGGCCTCATGGCGAAGCCACAGAAGAAGATCACCGGCGGTCTCGGTGAGATCATCGAGACGCCGGTCATCCATAATTTCAAGGAAGGCCTCACGGTATTGGAGTACTTCGTATCGACCCACGGCGCCCGCAAGGGGCTGGCCGATACGGCGCTCAAGACCGCGGACGCCGGATATCTCACGCGGCGTCTTGTGGACGTGGCCCAGGACGTCATCATCAACATCGACGACTGCGGCACCGTGAACGGGCTCGAAGTCGGTGCCCTCAAGGAGGGCGAGGAGATCATCGAGCCGTTGGGTGACCGCGTGCTCGGCCGGGTGGCGATCGAAGACGTCGTCGATCCCAACACCGGCGACGTCCTCGTGCGGGCCGGAGGGGAAATCGACGAGGCGGCGGCAGAGGCGATCGAGGAAAGCGGACGCATCGAGAAGGTGGCGATCCGCTCGGTACTCAAGTGCGAGGCGCCGCGCGGCGCGTGCGCGAAGTGCTACGGACGCAACCTCGCGACCGGCCGGATGGTCGACCTGGGCGAGGCGGTCGGCGTCATCGGCGCGCAGTCGATCGGGGAGCCGGGAACGCAGCTCACGCTCCGGACGTTCCACATCGGAGGCGTCGCCGGCCGCATCGTGGAGCAGTCGAAGATCAAGTCCAAGACGGTGGGCAAGGTCACGTTTCGCGACCTCGAGACCGTCGAGCGGTCGAACGGCCAGCTGGTCGTGGTTGGGCACAAGGGGCAGATCGAGCTCCACGGCGTGGACGGGAAGATCCGCCAGCGCTACTCGCCCCCCTACGGCGCTACCGTGCATGTCCGGGACGGCGCCAACGTGGCGTTGGGCGACGACCTCTTCGAGTGGGACACGTTCAACACGCCGATTCTCACGGAAAAGCCCGGCACGGTCCGGTTTGTCGATATCAAGGAGAAGGTCACCGTCCGGGACGAGGTCGACGAGAACACGGGGCTTCGGCTCATGGTCATCATCGACGACCGCGAGAAGGTGCTCCACCCCCACGTCGACATTGTCGGCAAGAACGATCGACGGGTGGCGAGCTACCCGCTCCCGACCGGGGCGCGGCTCCTGGTGCGCGACGGGCAGGAGGTCACCGCCGGCGAGGCGGTGGTCAAGATCCGGCGCGAGATCTCGAAGACGCGCGACATCACGGGCGGTCTCCCGCGCGTGAGCGAGCTGTTCGAAGCGCGGAAGCCGAAGGACGCCGCGACCGTCTCTGAAATCGACGGGCGCGTGGAGTTCGGCGGCGTGAGCCGCGGGATGAAGAAGCTCGTCGTCACCGCGGACTCGGGCGAGCAGAAGGAGTACTTGATCCCGCAAGGGAAGCATCTCCACGTCCAGGAGGGCGACTTCGTCCACGCCGGCGACCGTCTGACGGAGGGGCCCGTGAACCCCCACGACATCCTCAAGATCAAGGGGATCCAGGCGGTGCAGGAGTACCTCGTGAACGAGATTCAGGAGGTCTACCGCCTGCAGGGCGTGCGGATCGACGACAAACACATCGAGGTCATCGTCCGGCAGATGTTGCAGAAGGTCCGGATCGAAGATCCAGGCGATACCAACTTCCTGGAAGGAGAGCAGGTAGACAAGAACCTGCTCAAGATCGAGCAGACGCGCGTGGAGGCCGAAGGAGGCCAGCCGGCCACCTATCAGCCGCTATTGCTTGGAATTACGAAGGCATCGCTCTCCACGCAGAGCTTCATCTCGTCGGCCTCGTTCCAAGAGACAACTCGTGTATTGACTGAGGCTTCGGTGCTCGGGATGACCGATCACTTGCGGGGGCTCAAGGAGAACGTGATCATCGGTCACTTGATCCCAGCCGGCACCGGAATCTCGCGCTATCGGGGCATCGAAGTCGTTGAAGACGATGAAGATGAGGTCGAGAAGACGTCGCCGGTCGAGGAAGAGGTAAAAAGTGCTTGACCGGTTTGGCGGAACTCCATAGTATCCCAAGTCTTTGCGCCAGAAACCTAACATGGGAGAAATTTAGTTGCCGACCCTGAATCAACTCGTGCGGCAAGGCCGGAAAACGCAGCTCTCGAAGACGGCTTCGCCGGCCCTAAAGGGGGCGCCACAGAAACGCGGGGTCTGTACGCGCGTCTATACATCGACGCCGAAGAAGCCGAACTCGGCGCTCCGCAAGGTGGCCCGCGTCCGCCTCACGAACGGGATGGAAGTAACCTGTTACATCCCGGGAGAGGGGCACAACTTGCAAGAGCACTCCATCGTTTTGATCCGTGGAGGCCGTGTCAAGGACCTACCCGGCGTGCGTTACCACGTGATCCGCGGGACGCTGGACGCCTCCGGTGTGGAGGGGCGCCAGCAGAGCCGCTCGAAGTACGGCACGAAGAGGAAGAAGGGCTAGGAAGGATGCGTCGCGCAGCGAAGATCCATCGCATCGAGCTCCAACCGGACGCGCGTTACAACAACGTGCTCGTCACGCGCTTCGTCAACTGTCTGATGATGCAGGGCAAGAAGAGCACGGCCGAGCGCATCTTCTACGGCGCGATGGACATTATCGAGAAGAAGATCGGCCAGGATGGCTTGACCACCCTCAAGGCGGCCATGACCAACGTGAAGCCGGTCCTCGAGGTGAAGTCCCGGCGCGTTGGCGGCGCCACGTATCAGGTTCCAGTCGAAGTTCGCCAGGACCGCCGAACGGCGCTCGCGCTACGGTGGCTGATTCAGTACTCCCGTAGCCGGCCCGATCACACGATGGCCGAACGGCTCGCCGCCGAGGTCATCGCCGCCTCGAAGAACGAGGGCGGAGCGGTCAAGAAGCGGGAAGATACACACAAGATGGCGGAGGCTAACAAGGCGTTCGCCCACTATCGCTGGTAAGCGGTTAAGGAAGGTTTCGGAGTGCCCAGGCAGTTTGATCTTTCTCATATGCGCAATATTGGCATCATGGCCCACATCGATGCCGGCAAGACGACCCTGACGGAGCGCATCCTCTACTACACCGGGAAAGTGCACCGCATGGGCGAAGTCCATGACGGCGCCGCGACCATGGACTGGATGGAGCAGGAGCGCGAACGGGGAATCACCATCACCTCGGCGGCGACGACCTGCTTCTGGAAAGAACACCAGGTCAACATCATCGATACGCCCGGCCACGTCGACTTCACGGTCGAGGTGGAGCGTTCGCTGCGCGTGCTGGACGGCGCGGTCGCGGTCTTTTGCGGCGTGGGCGGGGTCGAGCCGCAGTCCGAAACCGTTTGGCGTCAAGCCGACAAGTACAACGTCCCCCGGATCGCGTTCGTGAACAAGCTGGATCGCGTCGGCGCGGACTTCAATTTTGTGGTGGGCATGATGAGAGATCGACTCGGCGCGACCGCCGTGCCGCTCCAGATGCCGATCCATCTCGGGGACGTTTATACAGGGATGATTGATCTGATCGAAATGAAGACGGTCACCTACGAGAGCGATGACTTGGGCGCCACGTATATCGAGGGCGAAGTCCCCCGAGATTTGGCCACCGCCGCCGCCGAGCAACGGCACCACATGCTCGAAGCGGTCGCGGAGTACGACGACGAGCTGCTCCACATCTATCTCGAAGGAAAGAATCCGGATGCGGAATTGATCCGGCGCGCCGTCCGCAAGGGCACGCTCGCCGGCAAGATCGTTCCGGTCTTGGGCGGCACGGCTTTCAAGAACAAGGGAATCCAGAAGCTGCTCGACGCGGTCGTCGCCTACCTCCCGGCCCCGCTGGACATGCCGCCGGTGAAGGGAATGAACCCGAATACGATGGAGCCTGAGGAGCGGAAAGCCTCGGACGAGGAGCACTTCGCGGCGCTTGCGTTCAAGATCATGACCGACCCATACGTTGGCAAGCTGACCTTCTTCCGCGTCTACTCGGGCAAGATTCGCCCGGGAATGCACATTTACAACGCGAACAAGGAGAAGGGCGAGCGCTTGGGCCGGGTCGTCGAGATGCACGCCAACAAGCGTGAGGAGCGCGAAGAGGTGTTCTGCGGCGAGATCGCCGCGGCGGTGGGGCTCAAGAACGTCCACACCGGCGACACGCTCTGCGAAAAGGAACATCCGATCATCCTCGAGGCGATGCACTTCCCCGAGCCGGTGATCCAGGTCGCCATCGAGCCGAAGACGAAGTCGGACGAAGAGCGGATGTCGAACGCGCTCGCGAAGCTCCAGGACGAGGATCCGACGTTCCGCGTCAAGACGGACGAGGACTCGGGCCAGACGCTGATCTCGGGAATGGGCGAGCTGCACTTGGAAATTCTCGTCGACCGAATGGTCCGCGAGTTCAACGTGCAGGCGAACATCGGCAAGCCGCAGGTCGCGTACAAGGAAACCATCAGCCGGAAAGTCGAGCAGCGCACGCGCTTCGCGCGCCAGACGGGCGGCCG
>JBGPMG010000179.1:0-5092 GCA_041486815.1 Candidatus Eiseniibacteriota bacterium
AGAGGATATTCGCCTCACGCATCCGCTCGATCTCGCTCTCGAACTCGAAGAACTCGAAGATGTCGCGCACATTCCTCGAGAAGCCCTTGATGTAGCTGACAAGGTGCTTCTCGATGTTGTCGGAGTCGCCCTTCAGTCTTTCGAAGTCGAGCGGCGAGTGGTTGTGGAAGCGTTGGCCGGCGGCCCTGTTGAGGTTAGCGTCGAGGGCGTCGCCTTCGAGTTTGCCACCCTTGCGTTTGTCGTACTCGGACAGGACCTTGGCCTTCGTCGGGGCGAGCACGCAGTCGAACCGACGGAGCACGGTCATGGGAAGCATGACGCGCTCGTACTGCGGCGGACGGTAGGGGCCGCGCAGTAGGTCGGCGATTTGCCAGATGAGGTTCGGGAAGTGATTGTGATCAGGCATCAATAGAGCTCGTCTTCCATCTGGATCGGCATGGCCTCCGCCAGAGTGCCCAAAGAACGGGTAAGTCCAACCTCATGTGACAGCCGGTCAGGGCGAAACAGTTCTCCGGCATCCTACCAGCATCCAGCTCGTGCCGACGATCACGAGCAACCCCATCGATTGGCGAGCCGCACCGACTTGGGTTAACCGAGGCAGCCTTGCGGAAAACTAGTGCGACCGGACCCGGCGGGAGGCGCCCAGGCCTGAGGATTGGAGGTTAGCGATATCGGCTGGCACTATGATCAAGACACCACACGTGGAGAACTCGCATATCGTCCCCACCGAAGGAGCAGCCAAGGGGCGAAGGTGTGGAAACCGTAATCCAAATGGGAACAACAATTTCCGCGACCTCAAGGTATTTCACCCACATATCCACCGGCCCTACTACTACCACTACTATTCAAGGAATTAGCCCTCTGTAGGGAACCCCTCACCTGGGGACAACTTCATCCTCAAATCACCCTTTAAATTGTTGTGATTCCACCCCCTTCCACCTATACTCCGAAGTGAAGAAATGGCCACCCCCGAACCGACCGCAAACCCAAACCGTTCAAAGGATTAACGGACATGGTCATCGCTCAGGACGTGGCTCTCAAACTATCCGTCGCACAGACCGAGATTCTTCAAGCACTGGCGCTCGTTTCCAGTGCCGTTCCGAGCCGCACAACCCTCCCGGTTCTCTCGAACATCCTGCTCGAAACCGTTGAAGGATCGATCCAGATGACGGCCACCGATCTCGACCTCGCGATCGCCACGCGCGCGACCGCCGACGTCAAGGCTGAGGGCTCGCTCACGGTTCCGGCAAAGCGACTCTTCGAGCTAGTACGCAAGCTTCCCAAGGAAGAGCTGAAGCTCGAAGCGAAGGATCTCACGCTCAACGTCGTGAGCAAGACGGGGCGCTTCAAGTTCCTCTGCATCCGTCCCGAGGAGTTCCCGGCGCGCATCATGGTCACGCCAGACTTCACGATGACAATCGAGTCGAGGCTCCTCGAGCGGATGATCCGCCGCTCGATCTACGCGGTTTCGACCGATGAGACGCGGCCGGCGCTCAACGGTGCGCTTTTCCAGATCTCTGACGGGGAGATCCGCCTGGTCGCGACCGACGGACACCGACTCGCGCGCGCTGGACTCAAGCACCCGGCGGCGACCAAGAGCCCGCTCAAGGGCGACATCATCATCCCGCTCAAAGCCCTGAACCATCTGCAGCGGCTTCTTTCAGAGAACAACGATCCGGTCCGGATCGAGCTTTCGAAGAATCATGCGCGGTTCACGCTCGGGACCACCACGCTCACGACGAAGCTGATCGAGGGCCCGTTCCCGAACTACGAGCAGGTGCTGCCGAAGCAGAACACGAAGATCCTCCGCGCGCAGAGCGGCGAGCTGGCGCAGGCGCTAGATCGCGTCTCGCTCTTCTCGGATAGCCTCACGCGGCAGGTCAAATTCTCGATCACGAACAACAAGCTCAAGCTGATCGTCCAGACCCCGGATCAGGGGGAGGCGACGGAAGAGATCGACGTCAAGTACAACGCCGACGATCTCGACATCGGATACAACGCGAACTACTTCCTCGACATCCTGCGCACCATCGACTCCGACGAGGTCGAGATTCGGCTCAATACGCCGGTCACGGCGGGCCTCGTCGTGCCCGCGCCCAAGGACGAGGCCAAGGGCGCGCCGCCGCAGGAAGACCTCCTCTGCCTCGTAATGCCGCTCCGACTCGTAGGCTGATCGCCCTCGCGTGCGGCTCCTGTCGCTCGAGCTGAAGGACTTCAGGAATCACCGGGAGGCGCTGGCGCCGCTCGACGGCGAGCCGACGCTCCTCCTCGGGGAGAACGGCTCGGGCAAGACCAACTGGATCGAGGGGGCGGTGCTGCTCTCGATCGGGCGCTCCTTCCGGGGCGCGCGGGATCGGGATCTTCTGCGCCGCGGCGAGAATGGGTTCGAGGTACGTGGGGTGGTGGAAGGCCGTGCCGGCGTGCGGAGTGAGGTGGTAGCGCGGGGAACGGCTCGCGGACCGCGGGAAGTGTCGGTGGACGGCGCGCCCCTGGCGCGGTTGGCGGATTTGCTGGGACGCTTCCCGACGGTTCATTTTTCGGTCGAGGACATGGCCTCGCTGAACGGGGCGCCTTCGGGGAGACGGCGGTTCTTGGACGTCGCGCTCTGCCAGTTGGAGCCGGCCTATGTGGGCCATCTGAGGGAGTACACGGCGGCATTGAAGCAGCGAAATCGGATGCTGACCGAGCGGGCGGAGATGGACGGGAATGCGTTCTCGGCCTGGGAGGCGATCTTGGCGCGCTCCGGCGCGGAGCTGGACCGGCGGCGGGAGGAGCTTACGGGCGAGTTGGATCGCGTCCTTCGCGAGTTGGCGGAGGGGCTTGATCCAACGCTTCAGCCCCGGCTGGACTATGTGGGGATGGAGGGGGATGCCAACGAGGAGGGAGTCGCGCAGCGTGCGGAGAGGCTGGAATCGCTCCGCTTCCGCGACCGGCGCCTGGGGTGGACATCGGAAGGGCCGCACCGCGCGGCGATCGGCTGCCGGATCGGCGGGAGCGAATTGAACGACGGAGCTTCCAGGGGGATGTCGCGGCTCTACTCGATCCTGCTTCGGCTGGCCCTTGCGCGGGTGCTCGACGCCCGCCTCGAGGAGCCGCCGGTGGTCTTTTTGGACGATCCCGAGTCGGAGCTGGATCCGCGGTGGATCGGGCGGCTGTTGGAGCTGGTCCCCGAGAGCAGCCAGGCGATTGTGACCGCCTGTAGGCCGCTTTCCGTGATACCGGCGCGCTTTAGGCGCATCCAAATAGAGACCCTGGCGGCGGCGCCAACGCTCAGCTCTGCCACCGCAAGAGGCGCCGCATGAAGCCCCGCCACCGCGGCCATCTCGAGCCGGTCGCCTCGGTCTTAGATCAGATGCTGGCGACGCTGAAGCTCGACTCGCACTTCGCGGCCGCACAGGCAACCGAGATCTGGCTCCAGGTCGTGGGCCCCGACGTGGCGAAGCGGACGCACGCCGTCGGGGTCCGCGACGCGGAGCTACTGATCGAAGTGCAGGGAGCGGTCTGGATGGGCCACCTCGCCATCCTCCGCCAGGGAATCATGGAAGAGATCAACGCGAAGCTCCCGGCCGAAGCTCGGATCCGCGCGATCCGGCTGACTCCGATGCGCTGCAAGGAGGAAAAGGGAATTGAGCCAACCGCGTGATGACGCGGCTACATTGACGCCGACCCAGGAAGGCCATTCGTACGACGCACGGAACATCCAGGTCCTCAAGGGCCTGGAAGGGGTCCGGAAGCGCCCGGCGATGTACATCGGCTCGACCGGGCAGTCGGGGCTCCACCATCTCGTCTACGAGGTCGTGGACAACTCCGTCGACGAGGCCCTCGCGGGATTCTGCACCTATGTCGCCGTAACGATCCACGCCGACTCGAGCGTCACGGTTGTCGACGACGGCCGCGGCATCCCGGTCGACAATCACCCGACGCAGAACCGCCCGGCGCTCGAGGTGGTCATGACGACGCTCCACGCCGGCGGCAAGTTCGACGACACCTCCTACAAAGTCGCGGGCGGGCTCCACGGCGTCGGCGTCTCGGTCGTGAACGCGCTCTCGGAGTGGCTCGAGGTGGAAGTCGATCGCGACGGGAAGCGCTACCACCAGCGCTTCGAGCACGGCATCGTCAAGACCGAGCTCAAGGTTTTGGGCGACACCGACAAGACCGGCACGATCGTCCATTGGAAGCCCGATACGACGATCTTCGAGACCGTCGATTACAACTTCGACACCCTCTCGCAGCGGCTTCGCGAGCTGGCGTTCCTCAACAAGGGAATCCGCGTCCAGTTCCTCGACGAGCGGACGGGGAAGAAGCACGACTTCCAGTACGAGGGCGGCATCGCTTCCTTCGTGAAATACCTGAACGAGAACAAGACCGTGCTCCACCCCGCGCCGATCTACCACACGCGCGAGCGGGACCGCGTGATCGTCGAGATGGCGATTCAATACAACGACGGCTACGTCGAGAACGTCTTCTCGTTCGTGAACAACATCAACACGATCGAGGGCGGCACGCACCTGATCGGCTTCCGCGCGGCGCTCACACGCACGATCAACAACTACGCCGAGCGCGAGGGGATGCTGAAGTCGCTCAAGGACGTGTCCCTGGGCGGCGACGACGTGCGCGAGGGGTTGACCGCGGTCATCAGCGTGAAGCTCCCCGAGCCGCAGTTCGAAGGGCAGACCAAGTCCAAGCTCGGGAACACCGAGGTGAAGGGCATCGTCGAGTCCGTGGTGGGCGAAGGCCTGCGGAATTTCTTCGAGGAAAGCCCGCAGGTCGCGCAGAAGATCATCTCGAAGTGCATCGCGACGGCGCGGGCACGCGAGGCGGCGCGAAAGGCACGCGATCTCGCGCGGCGGAAGAGCGTTTTGGATTCGGGCTCGTTGCCCGGAAAGCTCGCCGACTGCCAGCTCACCGATCCCGCGCAGTGCGAGATCTACCTGGTCGAGGGCGACTCGGCCGGCGGCTCGGCGAAGATGGGCCGGGACCGGAAATACCAGGCGATCCTGCCCTTGAAGGGCAAGATTTTGAAAGTCGAGAAGGCCTCGCTCGATAAGATGCTCTCGAACGAGGAGCTGCGGACGCTGATCACGGCCTTGGG
>JBGPMG010000180.1:0-5083 GCA_041486815.1 Candidatus Eiseniibacteriota bacterium
GGCGACCGCGACTACACGGTCCTCTGCTCGGCCATGGAGGCGCTCGGCGCGCTCGGCGACAGCGGGTCGGTGCCGGCCCTGCTTCCGTTTCTCTCGCGATCGGGGAAGGCCGAGGACGCGGACGTCCGAGCCTCCGCGGTGACGGCTCTGGCAGCGCTCAAGACGGCTCCCGCGCTCGAGGCGCTCCGCGGATCGCTTCGCGACCCCGAGAGGCGCATTCGCCAGGCCGCGGCCGCCGCCTTGGGATCGCCCCCGGAGTCCGCGGCCGCGGGACCCCCGCCGGCTCTCCGGGTCGAGGCAATTCCCACCTCGCCCGCGACCTCCGCCACCCTCGAGACCGATCGAGGAACGATCCGGATCGCGCTCGACGCCGGCCACGCGCCGCGGACGGTCGAGAACTTCGCGCGCCTCGCGCGGTCCGGGTATTTCGACGGGCTGGCGTTCCACCGGGTGGTCCCCAACTTCGTCGTGCAGGACGGCTGTCCGCGCGGTGACGGCTGGGGCGGTCCCGGCTACGCGATCCCGTGCGAGTACAACGCCCTCCCCTACGAGGTCGGCACGGTGGGGATGGCCCTCGCGGGGAAGGACACCGGCGGGAGCCAGTGGTTCATCACCTTGTCCCCGCAGCCGCGCCTCGAAGGGCGCTACACGGTCTTTGGAAGGGTCGTCGTGGGAATTGAAGCCGTGGAGCGCATCATGCCGGGAGACCGAATCCTCCGCGTCACGGTGCGCTGAGGCTGGCCGCGCGGTGAGACCGTCGCCGCTCGACCGCCCCGGCCTGGTCGCGGCGCTCCTTGCGGTTCTCGCCGCCGCGCTTCTCTTCGCTCATCTGGGCGAGGGCCACCTCGCGAACTTCGACGATTGCTATTACGCGGAGAAGGCGAAGGAGATGGTCCGAGGCGGGGACTGGCTGACGCCCCACTTCTCGGGCGTCCCGCGTCTCGACAACCCGCCTCTCTTCCTCTGGCTCCAGTCGATCGCCTTTCTGGCTTTGGGCGTGAACAATTGGGCCGCGATCTTCTGGTCCGCCCTCTCGGGGGTGCTCTGCGTCCCGCTCCTCTACCTCCTCGCGCGCCGCCTAGGGCTCGATCCGTTCGAGTCGTGGGGCGCCGCCGTCGCGCTCCTCATGACGCAGTACTTCCTGAAATACGCGCGCCACGCCATGTTCGACGTCTTCCTGACACTTCTCTTCCTGTGCGCGATCGACGCCTACGCGCGCGCGGTCCAGGGCAAGCGGAAGTATTTCGTCCTCCTGGGCCTCGCCACCGGCCTCGGGATCCTGACCAAGAGCGTCCTGGGTCTCTTTCCCTGGATGATCGCGGTCGCCCATCTCGTCCTAACCGGGCGGACGCGGGTGCTCCGTGACGGCTGGTTTCTCGCGGGCACGGCCGTGGCCGGCCTGGTCGCCGCTCCGTGGTACGTCGCGAACCTCCGGCTATACGGAGATCAGCTCATGGGAGAGCATTTCCGGTGGCTTCTCTGGGAGCGCGGCATCGGCGGCGGCGGCGGGGATCGTCCCTGGTGGTCGTATCTCGACTACCTGCGGGAGCTGGCGATGGTCTACTGGCCTTGGCTTCCGTTCGCGGCGGCGGGCGCGGTGATCGCCGTCCGTCGCGCCGCGGGCCCTCCCACCGCGTCGTCGTGGAGCCCGCGCGATACGGCCCGCCTTCTGATTCTCTGGTTCGTCGTCCTCGTCGGGATCATGTCGCTCGGCGCGGAAAAGAAGCTCTGGTACGTCATGAGCGTCTTTCCATGCCTGGCCCTCCTCGTGGGGCTCGCGGCCGGGGCGTTGATTCGGAGCGCGCCGATCCGCCGGCGGGTGCAGGCCGGCGGATTCGCGGTCTTGGGAGCCGCCGCGCTCGCCGTCTGGCTCTTCCCGATTCCGCTCTCGATAGAGCGGCGCCCGGATCTTCAGCGGATCGCGATCGCCGCCCGGTCGCGCGTGCCGCCGGGGAAGATCCTCTTGAACCTCGATGCCGGGTACTGGAGAACCGTGAACCAATTTCTCTTTTACTCCGACCACGCGATCACCGAGCCGATTCTCGATCCCGCGCTCGTCCGGCGCGGCCTAAGGGAGGGTGGGTTCGCGCTCCTCTCGGCGGAGGGCTTCGCGCGGGTCGCGGAAGGGGATTCAACAGCGTACTCGGTGATCGCGGCCTCGGGAGCCTGGCGCCTCGTTCAAGCGCGTCGAGCGGGCAGCCCGCCCGATGCGCGAGCTACGCCAGCGCCAGGATGAGCCGCTCGAGCAACGAGCGAAGCGGCTTGGCCGCTCCCGCGACCGCCGCGGTCACCTGCGCGTGG
This sequence comes from Candidatus Eiseniibacteriota bacterium, assembly GCA_041486815.1. Lineage (GTDB taxonomy): Bacteria > Eisenbacteria > RBG-16-71-46 > SZUA-252 > SZUA-252 > WS-9. The sequence continues at coordinate 2,302 of JBGPMG010000180.1, forward strand.
CGGAGCGGCTCGGATCCCTTTCCCGCGGCCCAATTCGTGATGCAGGAGATCGCGGCGACCGGGAGTCCGATCGTCGCGGCAAGGGAGGCCTCCGCCGCGGTCGACATGCAGACCGCGTCCGCGCCCATCCGCTCCAACATCGCGATCTCGGCCGGAGTCTCGTAGGAAGGTCCCAACATCACCCCCAGCACGCCGCGCTCCGCGCGCACGCCGGCCATCGTCGCCGCGTGGGCCGCCTTCGCCAGGAGCTCCTCCGAATAAGTGGGTCGAGCGCCGAGGCCACGAGGACCCGCGCCCGGATCGAGCACCTCCTCGCCGCGGGCATCTTCGGGCCCGATCCGGGTGGGCGCCCGCCACTGGAGATTCACCTGCTCCTGGACGAGCATCAACGACCCCGGCGCCATGCGACGAGCGATTCCGCCCGCCGCGTTCGTCAAGATCAGCATCTTTGCGCCGGCCGCCGCGAAAAGGCGGATGATCCGCGTCACCTCCTCGGCCGTGTAGCCCTCATAGAGGTGCGATCGGCCCTGCGCGACGACGACCGCGCGGCCCGACCATCGCCCGAGCAGGAGGCGCCCCGAATGTCCCGGAACGGTGGACCGAGGGAGCCCGGGAATTTCAGCGGTTGGGATGCTGGCTTCCCACGCGACCCCTTCGGCCAGCACGCCGAGACCGCTCCCCAGCACCAGCGCGACGCGCGGGACGAGCTGGGTCCGCCGTCGGACGACTCGGAGCGCCTCGCCGGGATCGAATGCCGGAAGGTGATCCGATCCGGTCTCCCGGCCCGCCGCCGTCCTGAAGGGGCTCATAGCACGTCGGGGTCGGTGCGGGCCTGCGGGGAGGCGGCGAGGCGCAGGCTTCGCCGTGAGAGGAATACCAGGTAGAGGAGCGCGAGCAGGAAGGGGGCGATGTCGAGAACCGCGAATCCTCCCTGGAATTCCGTGCCGTACGGTCTCGCCGATCGGATGAGAGCCGGTCCTACGGCCAACAGGATTCCTCCCCAGACGGTCCACCGGCCCGCGATCGCGCATGCGAGCGCTAAGTAGCCGAGCGCGATCGGAGGGGCGGTCGGATGCGAGCGAAGGAGGAGCGCCGCGGCCGGCACGGTCCAGAGCGCGCCCAGCGCCAGCGCGGAGAGCCGGTAGGCCGTCGGGCGGGAGCCGGGCACCCGCCATCCGGGATTCTCTCCGAACGCGCGGAGCCGGATGCCGAAGGGAGTGTGCCAGAGGAGCCACCCCGCGAGTCCGAGAAGCAGCGGCGCCGCGAGGAGCCATGGGTTCCCGAGAAGATCTTCCGCGTAGGTTCCGTCAAAGATCGTGCCGCGGATGAGTCCGGGCGGAGGGCTCTCGGTGAACAAGCGGAGGCTGCCGGCGCGCGCGAATAGTCCCAACGCCGAGGCGGGGACCAAGCTGAGCGCAAAGGCGCCGACCGCCGGGTCCGCGCGGAATAGATGCACCAACGACCCGGCGACCACCGCAAAGACGGCGGCAGCGCCGGCCGCGATCAGGCACGAGAGCCAGTAGTCGCCCGTCCACTCGTAGCCGAGGAGGATTCCGAGCATCGCCGTCGCGACGCAACCCTCGACGCCCAGGCCGGAAAAGCCGGATCGTTCCCAGTAGAGACACGCGACCACGAGGAGGGCGAGCGCGGCCCACTCGATCGGGACTTGGAGGAGGGGAACCCAGACCATCGGATTGATCCCCGGCTCAGCCTGATTCGCGAAGCAGGGCCCGGATCTTTGTCTTGATCAGGTCGATGGCGACCACGTTGTATCCGCCTTCCGGGATGACGAGATCGGCGTACCGCTTCGACGGCTCCACGAACTGGAGGTGCATCGGCCTCACGCTCGACTCGTACTGTCGGATCGCTTGGTCGAGGGTGCGCCCGCGCTCCGTCAGGTCGCGCTTCAATCTGCGGATGAATCGGATGTCCGGGTCGGCGTCCACGTAGAGCTTGATGTCCATGAGCTGGCGCAGAGCGGCGTCGTCGAGGATCAGGATGCCGTCAAGGATCAGGATCCGGCGGGCTTTGGTCCGGAGCGTCTGCGAATTCCGCGTGTGGGTGCGCATCTCGTAGACCGGCATCTCGACTTCACCGCCTCCCAGCAAGGTCTCAAGCTGGGTGCGGAGGAGGTCGCGGTCGAACGCGTCGGGATGGTCGAAATTGCGGCTCTCCCGCTCTCCGAGCGGGATATTGCGAAGGTCGCGGTAGTAGGAATCCTGCTCGACGAGGAGGACGTTCTCGCTTCCCAGATCCTCGGAGATCGACTGGGCGACCAGGGTCTTGCCCGCGCCCGTCCCCCCCGCGATGCCGATCAGAATCCCACGCCGGTTCGCGGCCGTCATCGATCAGCCGCACCGGACGAATGGGCGGCGGGCTCCGATTCGAGCTCGGCTTTGGAGATGGCGGCGATGTACGGGAGATGGCGGAACCGTTCGGCGAAATCGAGCCCATACCCGACGAGGAACCGGTCCGGGACCTCGAATCCGACGTAGTCCAAAGGCACCTCGCGCTCGCGGCGTTCCCGCTTCTCGAGGAGGGTCGCGATTCGAAGCGATCGAGGCTTTCGCGCCAGCAGCGCGTCCCGGAGGAAGGCAAGCGTATGGCCGCTGTCGACGATATCTTCGATCAAGATAACGTCGCGGCCCTCGATTGGCCGCTCTAGATCTTTCACGAGGCGGGGCGACCGGCTGGATTCGCTGGACCGTCCGTACGACGTGACGCTCACGAAATCGATTTCATGGGGGATCGGAATGGCGCGCATGAGGTCCGCGACAAAGAA
>JBGPMG010000181.1:0-4962 GCA_041486815.1 Candidatus Eiseniibacteriota bacterium
CCACGTAGATCGAAAGGTTGACGGTCAGCCCGGCCGCGAGCAGAAACCCGAAACGGTCCGGCGCCAAGCCGGCGATCTTGAGGCCGCGAAGAAACAGGATCAGATAGGCAAGCAGGACCGCGCCCGTGCCGATGAGACCCAACTCCTCCCCGATCACCGCGTAGATGAAATCGGTGTGCGGATCGGGGAGGAAGAAGACCTTCTGCAACCCGTGGCCCGGCCCCGTGCCGAAGAGGCCGCCGGAGCCGAGCGCGATGATCGACTGAGAGAGCTGCCAGTTCTTGCCGAGCGCGTCGGTCGAGCCGCTCCCCCACAAACCCAACCACGCCTCGACCCGGTCCATCATGTACGGATGACGAAGCACTTGGATCCAAGCGACGACGACCCCTCCAAGGAGGAGGAGTCCCAAATGGCGAAACCGGGCGCCGGAGAGATGCAGCATCAGGAAGCCGGTGGCGAGGAGCGCGATCGTGCTGCCGAGATTCGGCTGCAGGAGGATCAGGAGCGAAAGACCGCCGAGCACGAAGACCGCGGGCAGGACGCCGTCCCGGAACGACGCCATCCGTTCCCCTTTGCGATCGAGGAGTCGCGCGAGGTACGCCACGCACGCGATCCGGGCCAGCTCGGTCGGCTGCACGTTGACCGCGGCGAAGGAGAGCCAGCGATTCGCGCCGCGGATGCCCGCGCCGCCCAGCGCGATCAACACGACAAGGAGCGCGACGCTCCCCCCGAGAGCCCACGGCGCGATCCGCATATAGGCGTGGTAGTCGACGCGCGCCGCGAGGAGCATGACGACGAGGCCGATCCCGATCCGAATCGCGTGGCGTTTCAGGAAGAAATACTCCGACTGGAAGCGCTCCGCCCCGAGGAACGCGCTCGAGGAGTAGACCATCACCAAGCCGAGCGCCACCAGGCCGGCCACCGGGAGGAGTAGGGTCAGGTCGAGGCGCCGCGGCGTCGAGATCGCGAAGCTCATCGTTTCGACCTCGCGAGCGAGCGCTTCAACTCGAGAACCGCCGCCTCGAAGCGCGCGCCCCGCTCTTCAAAGTTCCGGAACATGTCGAAGCTCGCGCAAGCGGGAGAGAGAAGTACGACCGCTCCCGGGGTCGCGTGGGTCCGCGCCAGCTGTACCGCGTCCTCGAGGGTCTTGGCGCGCACGGACGGCACCCGCGCCCAGGCGCGCTCGAGCTTCGGCGTCGCTTCGCCGACGTAGATCGCGCGGCGAACGCGCTCGTGGACCAGCGCCGCGATCGACGCGAAGTCCCCGTCCTTGTCCTTCCCGCCGGCGATCAGAACGATCGGCGCGTCGAACGACTCCAGGGCTCGGCGGACCGCGTCGACGTTCGTCGCCTTCGAATCGTTCACGTATCGCACGCCGTCGATCTCGGTGACGAGCGCCAGGCGGTGAGGGAGGCCTCTGAATTCCCGAAGGGTCTTCGCGACGGCGCGCTCGGGCACGTCCACCGCCAAGGCCGCGGCCGTGGCCGCGCAGATGTTCTCGGTGTTGTGCGGCCCCTGCAGAAGCGCCTCATCCCTCCGGAGAATCGTCCCCTCCCGGCCCGCGAGACGGAACCGAATCGTGCCTCCCGACTCCCATACGCCGTCGCCCGTCGGATCGGCGAATCCGAACCAGAGCGGCCTGGAGCGCATCGGCTGGAGCAGGCGGGTGAGTCGAGGCTCGCCGAGCGGCTCCACCCGGAAGTCCTCCGCGGTCTGGAAGGCGAACATCTTGGCTTTGATCTCGGCGTATTGCTCCATCGTCCCGTGGCGGTCCAGGTGATCGGGGGTGACGTTCAGGATCACGCCCACGTGCGGCCGAAACCGGGTGCAGAGCTCGAGCTGAAAGCTCGAGACCTCGACCACCAGGAGCCCGTCTTCGGGCACCTCTTCGGCGCGCTCGGAGAGCGCGGTCCCGATGTTCCCAAGAACTTCCGTCTTCCGTCCCGCGTTCCTCCCCATCGCGCCGAGCAGCTCCACCGTCGTGCTCTTCCCGTTGGTGCCCGTCACCGCGATCGTCGGGGCTTTAGCCACGGCGAATCCCAGCTCGATCTCCGGCGCAATGGGAATTCCGCGCCGCTCGGCCTCGCGAAAGAGCGGTAGGTCGGCGGGGACGCCCGGGCTCGTCACGACCAGATCGCGCCCCTCGAGCGCGGAGGGATCCATCGATCCGTAGCGGGTCTCCACGCCGCCGCCTTCCATGGCCGCGGCATCGCCGGAAATCTCGTCGCGCCGCCGCCGATCGATCGCCCGCACGTTGGCCCCGTACTTGAGAAGCAGCCTCGCGGCGGCCGTGCCGCTCCGCGCCATGCCGACCACGAGGGCGCGCCGTCCCGCGAACCAGGGGGGGCTCTTCGTGGCGTTCATTGCAGCTTCAACGTGCTCAAGCCGACCAGGGCGGCCAGGGCCGCGGCGATCCAGAAACGGACGACGACGCGCGGCTCCTTCCATCCGGAGAGCTCGAAGTGGTGGTGGAGCGGCGCCATCTTGAACACGCGCGTCCCCCAGAGCTTGAACGAGGCGACCTGGATCAAGACCGAGAGCGCCTCCGCAACGAAGACGGCGCCGACGATGGCGAGCAGGAACTCCCGCTTGATCAGGACCGCGACGGTACCGAGGGCCGCGCCGAGTGCTAAGGATCCGGTGTCCCCCATGAAGACATCCGCGGGATGACAGTTCCACCAGAGGAAGCCGAGGGTCGCCCCGATCACCGCGGCGCAGAACACCGTCAGCTCCCCCGTGCCCGCGATGTAGGGGACTTGAAGGTATTGGGAAAACTTCACGTGGCCCGTGATGTAGCACATGCCGCCGAGCGCGACGGCGGCGAAGGCCGTCATCCCGGCCGCGAGGCCGTCGAGGCCGTCCGCCAGATTCACCGCGTTCGAAGCTCCGGTGATGACCAGGATCACGAAGGGGAGATAGAGCCAGCCGAAATCGATCACCGTCCGCTTGAGGAACGGCACGTTGGTCTCCCCCGGATCGAGCATGCCGTGTGCCGGATAGAAGTAGACGGCGACGAAGACGCCGATGCCGAGGAGGATCTGGCCCGCCAGCTTGTACCGGCCCAAGAGCCCCTTCCGGTAGTGGAGCATCACGCGCAGGTAGTCGTCGATGAAGCCTACCGTTCCCATCCAGAGCGTCGCGACGAGGGCGATGAGCACGTTCCGGTTGCCCAGATTTCCCCAGAGGAGCGTCGTGATCGCGATGGCGATGACGATCAGGACGCCTCCCATCGTCGGCGTCCCCGCTTTGGGAAGATGGCTCTTCGGCCCGTCGTCGCGGACCTTCTGCCCCACCCCCAGATGGCGGAGCTTCGTGATCACCGGCGGGCCGAGCGCCAGGGCGATCAGGAGCGCCGTCGCCAGCGCGTACGCGGAACGGAACGTGATGTACCGGAATACATTGAACGGCGCGAACTGCTCGTGGAGCGGGTAGAGGAAGTGGTAGAACATCAGTCTTTCCCCGCCGCCGCGAGGGCGTCTGTCGCGCTGGCGGAGCCGGGCTCCAGCGCCTCGACGACGCGCTCGAGGCGCATCCCGCGCGACGCCTTCACCAGAATGAGATCGCCCCGCTTCGCGTCCTTCGCGACCGCCGCCGCCATCTCCGGCACGTCTGCGAATCGGAGGATGCGCGAGGCTGGGAGTCCGGCGGAGCGCGCGCCGCGCTCCACCGCGCCCGCGTGCGCCCCTGCCACGTAGAGCCACGCGTCCCGCGGCACCAGGCGCCCGACCTCCTCGTGGAGCGCCTCCGCGCCCGCGCCGAGCTCCAGCATGTCCGCCAGCACCGCGCGGCGGGCGCCGCCCGTTTCGATCGAGCCCAGAAGGGAAAGCGCCTCGCGCATCGAGGCGGGGTTCGCGTTGTAGACGTCATCCATGATCGAGACCCCGCGCTTCGATTGGATCAGCTCGAGACGGTGCCGCGTCGGGCGCAGTGCGCCGAGCGCGGCGGCGGCTCGATCGCGCGGAATGCCGAGGTGGTCGCCCACCGCGATCGCGGCCAGTGCGTTCCGCGCGTTGTGGCGGCCGAGGAGCGAGAGCGACACGACCGTGCCGTCGGAAAGCGTGAACCGCGTGCCTCCCGCCGCGTTGGTCGCGATCTCGGTCGGCCTCAAGTCCGCCTCGGGGTTGTCGAGCGCGTAGCTCCGGATCGGGACCGAGCGGCGCCGGTTCATCTCCCAGAGGAGAGGGTCGTCGGCGTTCAGCACCAGAAGCCCGTCCGAGGGGAGGTTCGCCGCGAGCTCGCTCTTCGCCCGCGCGACCTCTTCCACGGACCCGAGCTGCGCCAAGTGCGCCGCCGACGCGTTCGTGAGAACTCCGACGGTCGGCCGGCAGAGGGTGGCGAGAAAGCCGATCTCACCCTTCGCGCTCATCCCCAGCTCGATGACGAGCGCCTCGTGCTCGGGGCGGAGCCGGCAGAGCGTGAGGGGAACGCCGATGTGGTTGTTCAGGTTTCCCACGTTCTTATGGACTTTGCGCGCGGTGCCGAGAACCGCGGCGATCATCTCCTTGGTGGTCGTCTTCCCATTCGATCCGGTCACCGCGACCGCGGGAATCGAGGCTCGGTCCCGGCAGTGGCGTCCGAGCGCTTGCAGCGCCGCGAGCGGCTCTCGGACCTCGATCACCGGCTTGCCGACACGCGGCCAATCGGCGGATCGGGCGCGCCTGGCTCGTACCAGGCTCCCGCCCGCCTTCCCCTTCAATGCCGCCGCGACGAAATCGTGGCCGTCGGCGCGCGTTCCGGGGAGTGGAATGAAGAGCTCCCCGCCCTCCAGCGCGCGACTGTCGATCGAGCACGCCGAGAAATTGGGCTCGTTCCCCTCTGGAATCGGATCCCACAGGCGCCCCGCGGTCGCCTCCAGTACTTCGAAGAGGTTCAGCCACGGGCTCCCTACCTTGCTCATGGCCGAAATCCCCTCGCTTCGAGCGCCCGCCGCGCCACGTCCCTGTCGTCGAGCGCGATCGTTCG
>JBGPMG010000182.1:0-4926 GCA_041486815.1 Candidatus Eiseniibacteriota bacterium
CGAGGCGTCGCGCCGCCGCGCGCCAGAGGATCTCCTCCACGAGGGTCGACTTCCCAGAGCCTGAGACCCCGCAGACTCCCGTGAGCGCGCCCACCGGGAATCGGGCGTCGATGTTTTTCAGATTATGCTCGCGCGCCCCACGGATCTCGATCCAAGCGGCTTTGCGGGTTGCCCCGTAGCGCGGCACCCTTCCCTCCGAGACAATCTCGGCGCCCTCGAGATCCTCAGTCCGGCCCGGCCACGCGGCGAGCGGTCCCTCGTAGAGCGCGTACCCCCCGCGGTGTCCGGCGCCGGGGCCCAGCTCCACGATCCAGTCGGCCGATCCGATGACCTCCGGGTCGTGCTCCACGACGAGGAGCGTATTGCCGCGTTCGCGGAGACGGAGGAGCACCCGGATCAAGCGCTCGGTGTCGCGCGGATGAAGGCCGACCGTCGGCTCGTCGAGGACATATAGGGCGTGGCTCAGGCTCCCGCCGAGGGCGTTGGCCAGCTCGATCCGCTGCGCCTCGCCGCCCGAGAGCGTCTTCGACGGCCGGTCCAGGGTGAGGTAATCGAGGCCCGTCTCCCCCAGGTATTCGAGGCGGCCCCGAAGCTCGGAGAGGATCGGGTCCGCCACGCGCTCGCGTGCCGCGTCGAGGGGCAGCCCCGCCAGGAACGCGCGGAGATCTCCGACAGTCATCGCGAGGAGCTCAGAGACGTTTCGGCCGCCGACGCGCACCTCGAGCGCCTCCGGCTTGAGCCGTCCACCCTGGCAGGTGGCGCAGAGCACGGTCTCCTGGTACCGCTTCACGAGGAACCGGGCGCTCGACTTGTAGGCCTTGGCGCGGAGCCGCTCCAAGAACGGGAAGACGCCGCGGAAGCCCGGGGCGCCCTCGAGCAGGATCCTCTGGTGCTCTTTGGGAAGGGAGTGGAACGGCTTGTCGAGCCTGATCCCGTGCTCGGCGGCCACGGCTTTGACCTTCGGCATGAAGTGGGCGCGCCACGAATTCGCCCACGGATCAAGCGCCCCCTCCAGCACCGTCTTGCTCGGGTCGGGCACGACCCGCTCGCGCGTGAAGGTGAGGATGTTCCCGAAGCCGCGGCACTCCGGGCACGCGCCGTAGGGACTGTTGAAGGAGAAGAGCTGCGGCCGCGGTTCCGGGAACGATCTCCCGCAGCCGGCGCAGGTCCGGCCGTCGAAGAACGAGAGCTTCTGCCCCGATGCGCGCGTGACGTCCACGCTCCCGGAGCCCTCGCGCCACGCCAGCTCGAGCGCTTCGCGAAGCCGCATTCGGTTCGAGGGGATCGCGGGAAGGCGGTCGACCAGAACCTCGATCGGCGCGCGGGTCCGGGCCGGCTTCGCCTCGTCGAGGCGCGCCCAGTCGCGGGCTCCCTGCCCCCGCGCGAGGAGAAACCCGCGGCTCAGCGCGCGGGCCCAAAGCGCATCGACGTCTTCGCCCTGCGTGGGGGAGATCGAGAACGAGATCGTCACGCCGGTCTCCTCGCCGCTCAGGATCGCCTCGAGCACCGAGTCGACGCTGTGACGGGGCACCGGGGCGCCGCACTGCCCGCACCAGGTCTCGCCCACGCGCGCCAGGAGGAGGCGCAAGTGGTCGGCGATCTCCGTGATCGTCCCCACGGTCGAGCGGCCGGTCTGCGCCGCGGCTCCCTGGCGGATCGCGAGCGCCGGCGCGAGCCCCTCCACGCGGTCGTAATCCGGTCGCGGGAGGCGGTCGAGGAACTGCTTCGCGTAGGTGGAAACGCACTCGACATACCGTCGCTGCCCTTCGGCGTAGATCGTATCGAAGGCAAGCGACGACTTTCCCGATCCGCTCACGCCGGTCACGACCGTCAGGGACGCGCGTGGAAAGGAGACGTCGATATTCTTGAGGTTGTTCTGCCGTGCCCCGAAGAGGCGGACCATCGGGACGCCGGCGCTCGCGGAGCGGTCGGGCACGACCCGATTGTCCCAGCCTGGCGGCGCCAAGTCAAACCGCGCTCCCGATCGAGGGCGCGAGCCGTTCAGGCAGCGGATTGTTCTCACGCCCTCGAACCCACAGGACCCAGGTCCCGAGCATGATCAGAAAGGAAACCACCCCAAGCCACATCGGCGGCTGTCCCGGGAGAAACCGTACCAACGCTTGGAGCAGGAGCAGGAGGCAGGCCGCGAGACGCCAGGCTCGTCCCCGAATGGTCTGATAGAAAACGAACAGCGCGGGCACAACCGCGGAGGCGTACGAATAGACCATCACTCGCGGAGACAGCAGAAACCACAGAACGATGGCCATCACTACTCGGTCCGCCGGGCCAAAGGACCGGCCGGCGCGCCTGAGGGCCGCCACGCTGGCGGAAATAACGACGATGGCGAAGAGGCCGTACAGGGCGACCTGTATCCATCGGAATGCCGACGGCGGCGTCCCGGCGAGCCATAGCGCCCATCCCAGGACGGTTGGGGCGCTCGGATCACTGTTTGGAGTGAGAGAGCCATGACCGAAGGCCGTGGTCAACGCGTGAGTCCAGGACGCGAGCGGCGCGAGTGGAACGACGATGAGGGAAACGAATGCGACCAACCCGAGCACCATCGGAGCGACTCGACTCCGCTGCCCAAGCGGCGACAGGAACAGGGCCAGAAAGATGATCGGACCGAGCTTGAATACCGATGCCAGCGCGATCAAGACGGCGGCGATCAAGAAGCGACCGCGTACGTACGCCAGGAAGCCCAACCAAAGAAGGGCCTGTTCCACCAGGGCAACGTTTCCCGTGCGGAGGTCCCACAGAAGTGCGAGATCAAATCCGAGGAGAGCTGTCGCGAGGACGAGGTCTGGCGCGACGGACCGGAGGAATTCCCTACGCCAGATCCATAGCAGGAACCCCGCGAGGGCGCACTTCGCGCTCAGCCAGACGAGGCTCGCCGTCGCGAGAGACAGGTGGACGAGCGGAAGGAACAGGAGAAGCGTTACAGGCGGATAGAGGAACGGAAGCTCGGTCGGCTTCCCCGCGACGGCCGTGAGGGACTCGAGTCGATAGGGATCGAGGCCGGCCCGGTAGGCGGACGCCGCGTAGTAGTACGTTTCGAAATCCCATGGATGGCCTGCCCCCGCGATGACATAGGCGGAAGCAAGGCCTATAGCGATAGCCAGAAGGACAACACGGAGCAGGACGATGACGAGGACACCACTCTTGGGTAAGCCCGAGGCTATTGGACGCGCCATCCTATCATGGCGTCCCGTAGGCGCAATAAAACAGGGCCGTCCGGCCGAAGCCAGGCGACCCTTGAGGACGTGCCCAATCCGCTTAATTCTTGTTACTTCTTCTTGGCGCCCTTCTTCTTGGCAGCCTTCTTCTTGGCCGGCATTCGCTAATCACCTCCCCTCACGTTGGACTTGCTTCGGTTTCAGCCCACGGCCGAATTGCCGCCGGGCCCGATCAAGCTTCGAACCTCGTCTACCAGCACCGTCAGGTCGAAAGGCTTCCTCAAGTACCGGTCCACCTTGAGGCGCTTGGCCTCCGACTTCACCTCCGGCGTTTCGTACGCCGTCATCAGAATCACCTTCGATCTGACGGCGCCTTCGCGGAGGCGTTTGATCAACTCGATTCCGCTCTCCTTGGGGAGGCGGTTGTCGACGACGATCAGATCGAACGGAGGCTCGCCGAAAACGTGCTTCTCGGCTTGTTCCGCCGATCCCGCGACCGCGATCCGATATCCCGCTTCCTTGAGGACGCTGGAGACGGTGCGAACCAGAAGCTGCTCGTCGTCCACGATGAGGACGGACATCGGCAATCCACACCTCCCATTGTCCACGCTGAGTTCATCGCAACGGTTCTTCTGCATGAAGCGGGCCAATGAATCGCAGATGAAATCGCGGACGTGACGTGAGCCTTGATCCGTCGCAGCACTCAATGCTTACACGCGAACGTTCGAATCTTTGTGAAGCGCGCGCGTTCGCCGCGCGTTTCGTTCAATCTGTCACGGGATTGGACAGCGAATGTTCGCGCGCGCGCGATTCATGAGACGCGGCGTGAGAATGTCTTCAACTGTCGAGAAACGCGACATCCCAAGAAAGGCGACAGGCGATCGCGAAGTTCGCGACAGAAGTTTTCGCGAGGAAGTTCGAGAGGAAAGGCCGCCGGGGAGTTTCGCGCGCGATTCAGCGCGGGGGAATGAACCGGTCGATCAGCGCTGAAGGCGAGGACGCGCGGACTCTTCGCTCGCGAGCGATCCGCGCGTCGCGGCGATCCTCTTCAATCGCTCGATGAGACTCTGGCGGGAGATTCCGAGGACGCGCGCGGCGCGCGACCGGTTTCCTTCCGAGTACTCGAGCACGCGAAGGATGTGCTCCTGCTCCACTTCGGCGAGGGTCGGCATTCCCTCCTCCCCTTCGCCCCTCGCGGCGAGCGCGTCGCGAAGGACCCGCGGCACCGCTTCGACCTGAGCGACCATCTCTCCGGGAAGGTGATCCTCGCGGAGGATCTCGTCGTCCTCGAGCAGCACGATCCGCTCGAGCAGGTTTCGCAGCTCGCGAACGTTCCCCGGCCAGCCGTACGCCCGGAAGATCACCTCTACCTCGGGATCGAGAGCGAGGAAGCGTTTCCGGAACTTGTCGTTGTAGAGCGCAAGGAAGTGCCGCGCCAGGAGGATCACGTCGTCGCCCCGCTCGCGGAGCGGCGGCAGCTCAATGGAGACGACCTTGAGACGGTAGAAGAGATCCTGGCGGAACCCGCCGTCCCGAACTACGGGATCGAGCTCCCGGTTCGTCGCCGCGACAATGCGAAGGTCGACCGCCAGGTCGGCGGCTCCGCCGACCCGCCGGAAGGTGCGGTCTTCGATGAACCGGAGGAGCTTCGCCTGCGTGGCGACCGGCAGGTCGCCGACCTCGTCGAGGAAGAGGGTTCCACCGTGCGCCGCCTCGAGGCTCCGCGGCCGGTCTCCCCCGGCGCGCTCGGCCC
>JBGPMG010000183.1:0-4880 GCA_041486815.1 Candidatus Eiseniibacteriota bacterium
CCCGTCCCATCGCGATGATGTTCCCGTGCGGCTCCTCGAGGTCCGAGTCGAAGAAGACCTTTTTCACCTCGCGTCGAAGCCTGCCGATGGTGACCCATCCCTGCGAGTCTTTAAGTCGCCTGCCTTCGAGCCGGCCGCCGCCCAGGACCTCGCGGATCCGCGTGTACGCCCGCGCGCACGCCCCCGCGACCGACCGGACGGCGTCGACCTCGTCCGCCTCCTTGGTGGTGCGCGCGCGATCGAACAGGCCGGGATCCTCATCCTCGGCAATCTCGATGTCCGGCGCCCACTCCCGTAACCGGTTCAGGACGTGATAGTGCCGGCCGACCTCGCCGAACCCATGGACCAAAATCCGCCCCTTCACGCCCAGCTCCTGGAGCACCTTCGCCAGCAGCCTGGCGTTCGCGCGGTCGCGCGAGCCTTCGTCCTCGAGGAGCTTCCGGTATCCGTGCGCTCCGTACTCGCTCAGCTCGAACCCGGTCGCGGCGGCGCTGTCCCGCTCCATGGCGGCGTGCACCAGATGCGGTTTCTTGCCGGGGCGCCAGACGAGGGTCGCCGCGGTGATGTGCGCGGCCGCGGGGCCCGCGAGGTAACGGAAGGTCGGATTGGGGGTCTCTCCGCGCAAGACCAGGGCGGCCGAGAGGCCCCGCTCCTCGAGAAGGCTGTCGACGTCGCGCCTCATGATTTCCTCCGGGCGGGCACGCTCAGGCCCCGCTGCGCGTCCTCAGTTCCTAAAGAGGACGGATTCGTTCGAGAAGAGCCGGACCGCGATCGTGAGCATCAGCGCGGCCGCGGCCGTGGTCACGCCCACCGCCGCGACGGCGTGGGCCGTCTGGACGGAGTTGGTGAGAATCTCCCGTTGAAGGAGCGCCGTATTCAGGAGCGGAATGTAGAATCGAGACATCGCCGGCGTCTGCTGGCCGAGGCTTCCCAGACCCAGGAAAATAGCCGCCATGTAGACGTAGGAGGCGTAGGTCTGTCCCTCGCGCATGCTCCTCGCGAAGCACCCGATCGCGACGAGAACCGCGCTCAGGAAAATGGCCGTCGGCAGCAGGGTGAGGAACAATAAGATTAGCGTCTGGGGACCGATGGAAAGGTCGAGTGTGCGGCTCCCCATGGCTGGGAACGCCTTCGCGACGACCGCGAACGTGAACCAGAGCCCGGTGATGCCGGTAACCGCACCCGTCACGGCCGCGGCGATCACGGCGGAGCACTTCCCCAGCAGGAGCTCGGCGCGCGACGCCGAGGTCGCAAGCAGGGTCTCGAGGGTGCTCCGCTCCTTCTCGCCGGTTGTCGCGTCGATCGCGGTCTGCATCGAGCCCGCCGCCATCATGACCATGAGGAGGTAGGGAATGATCAGCGCGGCGATGAAGCGGCCCATTTCGCTCTTCAGGGAGACATCCTTCGACTCTACGACCAGTCGCGGAGGCGTGTCGATGTGTGCGCCGTGGCTCTGCGCCCAGGAGACGGTGAGGGCCAGGCGCAACGGCTCGAGGATCCGCTCGAGCCTCGCCTCCGCGGCGGATGATTTGTTATCCGCCTCCTTGTAAAGAAGCTCGACGCGCGCGCTGTCCCCGCGGGCGATCATCTGGTGGATTCCCGCGGGCACGACCAGCACGGCATTGACCCCCGCGCTGTCCATCGACGCGGGCACCGCGTCGAGCGGCACCGCGGTGACCCCCGGAATCGCCGCGAGGCTATCGGCGAGGAACGGCAGCTCGGTCCCCCCGACCACGCCCACGCGCACCTCGAGCGTCTTCGCCTCCTCGGCCTCTTTCATGTGCATCCACGAGATGAAGAAGAGCATCGCGGGATAGAGCAGGAACGGGAACACGAAGATCGCGAAGATCGACCGCCCATCCCGGAGGGTATCCACGACCTCCTTCCGGAACACGGCCAAAGTCTTAGTGGTCAGCATTCACGCTCCCGACAAGCTCAACGAATACATCCTCCAGCGAATTCTGGTGGGACTTCTGCCGCAGGGATTCCATGGTGCCCTGGGCCAGGATCCTGCCCTGCTCGATGATCGCGATCTCGTCGCAGATCCGCTCGGCCTCGGTCATGATGTGCGTCGAGAAGATGACCGTTCGTCCTCGCTTCTTCAGATCCTGGATCAAAGTCAAGACCGCCCGGGCGCCGATTACGTCGAGCCCCGCGGTCGGCTCATCGAAGATCAGGACTTGGGGATCGTGGAAGATCACCCTCGCGATCGAAAGCCGCTGCTTCATTCCCGTCGACATCTTCCCGACACGCTTGTCGAGAAAGTCGCCGAGCCCGAACGGCGCGCTGAGCTCGTTGATCCGGGCCGCGATCGCTCCGGAGCTCATCGAGGCCAGCGCGCCGAAGTATCCGAGGAGCTCGCGGCCGGTCAGCCGGTCGTAGAGCTTTGTCTCACCCGAGAGGTAGCCGATCGAGCGGCGCACGTCGGCAGGCCGGTCCACGATGTCATGCCCGGCGACCTTCGCCGTGCCCGAGGTAGGGACGAGGATCGTCGCGAGCATTCTCAGGGTCGTCGTCTTGCCCGCGCCGTTCCTCCCCAAGAGCCCGAAGACCTTCCCGGGCGGGCAGACGAAGGAAACGTCCTGGACCGCCGCGACTTCCCCCCGCTTCCGATCGTGGAATGTCTTGACGAGCTTCTGGACCTCGATCAATGGATCCCCGGGGACGTGGAGGGGCAGGCTGGGATTGGGGTCATGAGCCCCCCAGTGTAGGAAGCCCGGGGGAAGGTGTCAACGCGACCCCTGAGCCAGGCCAGGAGCCCGAATCCAGCCTTGATCCACGGCATCAAAATGGTTAACCTAATTACCCGTTCTTCGCTTCATCGAAGCGGACCCGAAGGGCCTAACTCGAAGGAGTCCCGTTCATGTCGGACGCCGTAGTCCAGGTGAGCGACAGCACATTTGACGCGGAAGTACTCAAGTCAAACATTCCGGTCCTGGTCGACTTCTGGGCCGAATGGTGCGGTCCCTGCCGCATGGTCGCTCCGGTCGTCGAAGAGGTCGCTCGCCAGTATCAGGGCAAGATCAAGGTGGCAAAGGTGGACGTGGATGCCAATCAGCGGATTGCCTCGCAGTATCGGATCCAGAGCATCCCGAGCCTTTACATCTTCAAGAACGGCAAGCTCGTCGAGCAGATCGTGGGCGCCGTCCCCAAGCACCAGATCATGTCGATCCTCGATACGGTGCTGGCCGCCTAGATCGGTACGGCCGAGTCCTTGCAGATCGGCCGGCAAGCGCAGATCGAGCAGTTTCGCTCGCTCGGCCGCGCCTCGAACTTTCCCGCCCGGATGGACCGCGCGATCGTGGCGATCCGCCCCCGCGTCTTCTCCAAACGATCCTCGCTCGGGACTGTGGACCCCACCTCGCCCGTGAGCACGTAGCGTAGCTCCAAGAGGTCGGGGGCGCGGCCGGTCATCTCCCGGTAGGCCAGCGCGTATACAAGAAGTTGGAGGCTTTCCTTGGCCTTCTCGTCGGCCTCGGTCGGATTGTCGATCTCCGACGTCTTGTAATCGATCAGAACGACCCCGTCGGCCCCTTCATCCACACGGTCAATGCTCCCGGTGACCACCACGTCGTCCAGTTTGACCCGAAAATGCCGCTCCACGTCCGAGGGCGGAGGACCCGATTCGATTTCCCGCGCGAGAAACGACCGGAGCGCCTCCTCCCCCTGCTCGAACCGCCGCCGCTCGTGCTCCTCCGACCGGTACCCTTCGCTCCGCCACGCACGACGGAACACGTCCACGATCTGGTCGGCCGCAGGAATCTCTCCCAGCTTGCTCCGGCCCAGCGCAAACGCGACCGCCTGATGGATCGCGTTTCCGAAATTGACGCGGTGGTCGCTGGTCAAAATCGGCTCCACCGAGATTTCGTGGAGGAAGCGATACTTGAGCGGGCAGGTTTCGTAGTCCTCGAGGCGGCGGAAGCTGAGTTGGAGCGGCTCGCGGGGTATGGGTGGACCGGGGGCGGGTGCTTCTCCCTCGCCGGGCCGGTGCTCCTCCAGCTCCTCCAACGCGCGCCGGCGCCTTCGCGCGGGAACGGGCTTCCCCAGGTCGAAGGCTTCGAGCAGGAAGAGGCTCGGCTTCCGCTCCCGATCGATCGGGCCGCCGTAGTCGCGCGCATAGGTCATGGTCAACTCCTCGCGGGCGCGCGTCAGCGCGACGTAGCAGAGCCGCCGCTCTTCCTCGCGATGCGACTCGCTTTCCGAGCCGTCGCCCGACGGTCGCTCCGCCGGCAGGGCGAGCGCCTGACTTCGATATCGCGTCGGAAACCGGTCGGACGCGACCTGGACCAGGTAGACCACGGGGAATTCCAGACCCTTGGCCTTGTGGATCGTGAGCACTTGGACGACGTCCGATGCGGCGTCGATCTCGGCGACGGCCGGGTCTTCCCCGTACTCCTGGATCGCATCGAGATGGCGGAGGAAGAGGGCGACGCGGTCGGAGAGCGCAACTTTCTCGAACGACCGGACGATCGAGAAGAACTTGACGATGTTCCGGGCACGGGCTTCGTCCTCGAAGCGCTCCGAGGCGACCAGATCCCGAAGCACGCCCCGCCGTTCCAGGTACCGGTAGAGGACCTCTCCGGTGCGCCGCCGTCGGGCGAACTCCTGAAGCATCCGAAGGTCCTCGATCATTTGGTGGAGCCGCTCACGTCCATCGTCCGAGATCGGGACGCCCGCCGCGCCCCGCGCCGCGCGCTCGAGTAGCGCGCGGAAACTTCCGGGCTCGACGCGTAGACGGTGCATGAGGCGGGAGAGGTCGTCCTCCGGCACGCTGTACGCCTCGGCGGCGAGGAGGTAGAGGTACTCAGGCCGCGTCTCCTGGAAGAGCGAGTGGAGGAGCGCTACCAGCTCCTTCACCTCGGGGCGCTGGAAGAGCCCTC
>JBGPMG010000184.1:0-4865 GCA_041486815.1 Candidatus Eiseniibacteriota bacterium
AAAGCAGCGCAGCGCGCCCGGGCGATCTAGTTCCGGACGCGCTGCTCCCCACCCCTCCCCGTACGCCCCGCCCCCTGGCGGGGTCCCCTTCCAGCAGGGAACTCCCTCTAGTCGTACCCTCTAGTCCATCTGCTTTCTCATGAACGCAGGGACGTCCATGTTTTCCTTGGTCAACGCGCGCCCACCGAACGGCCGCCGCGCCGTGCCCGGGGCCATCCGGAACGCGGGACGCGCCGTCGGAACCGGCCCCGGCACTTCCTCCGTATCGGGCTCCTCTTCGTGTGTCGCCCGAACCATGATCGGAGGCCGCGCCACCCGCTCGCGCGGCTCGATTTCGTAGATCCGCGGTCCCGCAGCGGCCGCGGTCCTCAATCCCTCGACCGACTTCGCCTTGACGTCGCCCTTCCCGAAGCCGGTCGCGATTACGGTGATCGATAGCGAATCGCCCATCGCCTCGTCGATCACGGCGCCGAAAATCACGTTCGCGTCGTGGCCGGCCGCGTCGACGACCACGGTGACCGCCTCGTTGATTTCATGAAGCGTCATCGACTCGCCGCCCGTCACGTTGACGAGCAGCGCTTCAGCGCCCGAGATCGAGATGTCGTCGAGCAGCGGGCTGGAGACCGCCGACTGGGCCGCCTCGTAGGCGCGGTTCGGGCCGGTCGAATGCCCCGCCCCCATGAGCGCGTTTCCGCGCTCGGCCATCACCGTCTTGACGTCTGCGAAGTCGAGGTTCACCAGGCCCGGCACCGTGATGAGATCCGAGATCCCCTTGGTCGCGTGGTGCAGCACCTGGTCCGCGACCTTGAACGCTTCGCGGAGCGGCGTGTGCTTCTCCACGATCGCGAGGAGGCGTTGATTCGGAATCACGATCAACGTGTCGACCTTCTCCCGCAGCTCGCGCATCCCTTCCTCGGCGATCTGCATCCGGCGCCGACCTTCGAACTCGAAGGGGCGCGTCACCACGGCGACCGTGAGCGCTCCGAGGGAACGCGCGATGCGGGCCACGACCGGCGCGGCCCCGGTTCCGGTGCCGCCGCCCATTCCCGCGGTAACGAAGACCATGTCGGAACCCTCGAGAATTTCCGCGATGGCCGCCTCGTCCTCCTCGGCCGCCTCGCGTCCCACGCCGGGATTCGCTCCGGAGCCCAGACCCTTCGTGATGCCCGTGCCGAGCTGCAGCCGCTTCGGGCATAGCGATTGATCCAAGACCTGGGAATCGGTGTTCGCCGCGATGAACTCGACGCCCTTGAGTCCCGCCTCGATCATCCGATTGACCGCGTTCCCGCCCGCCCCTCCGACGCCGATCACCTTGATCGATGCCGCATTGGCTTCCTTGTCATCATCGATCAGCTCGAACATTCGACTCTAGCCTCCCTGGTTTTGCGCCGGTCCTAGACCAGCTCCTCGATCCAACGTCGGAGTCCCACCGAGATCCGACCGATGACTCCCCCCTCCGCCGCCCTTGGCCTGGCATCGCTGTGCAGCGCGTGCATCGCCAGGCCGACTCCGGTTGCGAACCGGGGACTGGAAACCGCTTCCGTCAATCCGCTGAAGCCGATCGGAATTCCACGGCGCGCGGGCAGATCGAAGACCTGCTCCGCCAGCTCGGGCATTCCCGGCAGCGAAGACGCGCCGCCGGTCAGGACCACTCCCGCGCCGAGCAGATCGGCGACGTGGTTCTTTCGCACTTCCTTGCTCGCGATGGCGAAGATCTCCTCCACGCGAGGCTCGATCATCATCGCCAGCATGTGCCTCGAGATGTCCCGGTCCGGCCTGCCGCCTACGCTCGGCACGCGCACCGATTCCTCCGGCCGCACCATCGAGGTGAGCGCGCAGCCGCAGGTGAGCTTGAGCTGCTCGGCCCGCTCGACCGGAGTGCGGAGCCCGATGGCCAGATCGTTGGTGACGTTCGAGCCCCCGAGCCCGATCACCGCCGTGTGCCGGATCGCGCCCTCGAAGAAGACCGCGAGGTCCGTGGTTCCCCCGCCGATGTCGAGGAGAACCACGCCCAGATCCCTCTCGTCGGGTGTGAGGACCGCGTGGGCCGAGGCGAGGGGCTCCAGCACCAGCTCGTCGACCGTGAGCCCGGACCGCTCCGCGGCGCGGATCAGGTTCCGGCACGCGGACGCCGCGCCCGTGATGATGTGGACCTCGGCCTCGAGGCGGACGCCCGACATCCCTACCGGGTCGCGGATGCCGTCCTGGTCGTCCACGATGTACTCTTGCGGAAGGACGTGGAGGATCTCGCGGTCGGTGGGGATCGCGACCGCCTTCGCCGCCTCGATCACCCGCGCCACGTCGCCCGGCCGGATCTCGGAGTCCTTGCGCGACACGGCGATGACGCCGCGGCTGTTAATTCCACGGATGTGATCGCCCGCGATGCCCGCGCAGACGCCGCGGATCGTGCGGCCGGACATCCGCTGCGCTTCATCCACGGCGTGCTGGATCGAGCGGACCGTCTTCTCCAGATTCACCACGACCCCGCGCTTCAGCCCGTCCGAAGCCGCGGTCCCGATCCCCACGATCCGGATCCCGTCGCTCTCTTCATCCCACTCCGCCACGATGGCCGTGATCTTGGTGGTGCCGATGTCGAGGCCCGCGTAGATTCTCCCTTCTGGCATCCCGGCCCTCCCTAGACCTTCTCGCGCGGCGCCGCGACAGTCACGCTGTCGCCCGGCGCGCAACGCACCACGACTTGATCCCGATACCGCGTATCGACCGCGAGGACGCGGCGGTCGTGTTCCCGAACATCCCGAAGCGCGGCGCCCAGAGCCCGCATCGCCGGCAGCGTCACCCGCTCCGGGTCGACGGTGATCGGAATCTGATCCCGCGACGTGCGGAGCACGACGCGGTTCCGATCCTCCGAGATAATTTCCGAAATATCCGAGACCAACCCCACCTCCGGCGACTCTAGGAGCGAGACGAGACGAAGCACGTCGCCCAGACGCGCGCTCGTGACGTGGGCGCCCGGCTTCACCGTGGGGAACGGAACGCCCGAGAGAACCGGCCGGTCGGCGACCAGCCCTCGCGCAAGCGGCGAGAGAATCGTCCCGGTCGCGTCCAGCTCCAAGAGCGTCCCCGCGTTCACGAGGAGGAACGTGCGCCGCTCCCTGATCTCCACGCGCAGCCGACCGGGCGCGCGGGAGACCCGCGCGTCCTCGATGCGGGGATGGAGGCGGAGCGCCGCCTCGATCTTTTCAGGATCGATATCGAGCAGGCTCTCTCCCTCCCGAACCGGAATCTGAGCCCGGATCTCCTCCGGAGAGAGATAGAGATAGCCCGAGATCTCTATCCCTCCCGCGCGAAACGGCGGGAGGAGGCCCAGAACGTACGCCGCCGGCCGCGCGAGGACCGGGACCAGGAGCGCGGCCGTGGCCGAAAGGAGCAGCAGCATGAGAATTCTTCGGTTCCGCCGCTTCCGCGCCGGCCGCTTCCACGTCGGCTGCCCGCGATACCCAGCCCTCATCGAGCCCCCTCGCGGGCGAGCTCGGCGACGCGATAGACGTCGCCTGCTCCGATCGTCACAAGCAGGTCTCCGCGCTTCAGGACCTTCCCGACCTTGCACGCCGCTTCGCTGAAGGACGCCGCACGATGGACCCGGGGTCCTCCCGCCGCCTCGACCGCCGCCGCCAGCGCGTCGGACGAGACGCCCTCGATCGGCTGCTCCCCCGCGGGATAGATCGGCAGGAGCACAAGCTCGGCGACGCCGGTGAAGCAGCGCGCGAATCGATCGAGAAGGGCGCGGGTCCGCGTGTACCGGTGCGGCTGGAACACCGCCACGATCCGGCGTCCGTGCGAGGCCTGGAGCGCGCGGAGCGCCGCCTCGATCTCCGTCGGGTGGTGGCCGTAGTCATCGATCCAGAGCGCGCCCAAGACCTCGCCGCGGGCCTCGAGGCGCCGCCCCACGCCCGCGAAGTCTCGGAGCGCGGCGCGGATCGTCGTGAACGGGATGCCCAGCTCCCAGGAGGCCGCGATCGCGGCGAGGGCGTTCCGCGCGTTGTGGGCGCCGGCGACCTTGAGCTCGACGGTACCTTCGTCCCTGCCGTGAGCGACCAGGCGGAATCGCGCGCCGCGCGCATCGACCTGGAGGTCCTTCCCGGTAAAGTCGCCGTCCTCGCTGAAGCCATAGGTCAAGACGCGCCGCTTCACGTCCTGGCGGATCAAGGCGGCATTGGGATCATCGATCGGGATCACGACCGTGCCGTAGAAGGGGACGCGATTCGCGAACTTCAAGAAGGCCCCGCGGATCTCTTCCAGGCCCTCGTAGTAGTCGAGGTGCTCTTCGTCGATGTTCGTGATCACCGCGATGGTCGGGGAAAGAAGCAGGAAGGAGCCGTCGCTCTCGTCGGCCTCCGCGACCAGGAACGGACCTCGGCCGAGGCGCGCGTGGGCGCCAAGGGCCATCAGGCGTCCGCCCACGATCACGGTCGGATCGAGGTCGCCGCGCGCGAGGATCTCGCCGACCATCGAGGTGGTTGTCGTCTTTCCGTGGGCTCCCGCCACCGCGACGGAGTACTTGATCCGCATGAGCTCCGCCAGCATCTCGGCGCGCGGAATCACCGGGATCCCGAGCAGGTGCGCCCGCTCGATCTCGGGGTTCGACTCCGCGATCGCCGTGGAGGCGACGACGACGTCGACCCCTTCGACGTGCGTGGCGTCGTGCGAGCCCGCGACCCGGGCGCCGAGATCGCGGAGCCGAGCGACGACGTCGCTCTCCTTCA
The DNA here is from genome assembly GCA_041486815.1 of Candidatus Eiseniibacteriota bacterium. Taxonomy (GTDB): domain Bacteria; phylum Eisenbacteria; class RBG-16-71-46; order SZUA-252; family SZUA-252; genus WS-9. The sequence goes on from JBGPMG010000184.1 coordinate 4,725, forward strand.
CGTCCGAGCCGGACACTTCATACCCGAGATTCAGGAGCACCTCCGCGATCCCGCTCATCCCGCTGCCGCCGATCCCGACCAAGTGGATCCTCCGGATTCGTCCGTACATTCCCGCTCAGGGCTCGGAGCCCACGGCCGAGA
>JBGPMG010000185.1:0-4859 GCA_041486815.1 Candidatus Eiseniibacteriota bacterium
CCGCCTCGCGTCCGCCAGGTCGACCGCGATCAGGTCGTACGAGAGATCCGCGCTGAATCCAGTCTCGGCGCGCTCGAGCGCGGCCAAGGCCTCCGCAAACAACCGATCCTGACGCACGCTCGTCGTCGCGACTTCCTCGCCGACGTGCTCGCACAGCACGCGTGGCAGCGCGGAGCGGAGCGCTCCCAGAAGCGGCTCCGCACCGCCGGGACGGACGGCGATTGTCTCGACTTCTCCCACTACCAGCTCACTCGAAACCGGCGCGCGAGGGCGCGGCGCGATTCCAACGCGCAGATCCGCCTTGTTCCAGGCCACCACGACCGGGCGATCCTCCACCCAGGAGGCGGCTTCGCGGTCGGCGTCACCCACGCCGTCCGAACGATCGAGCACGAGCACCGCGAGGTCGCAGTCGCGCGCGGCCCGGGCCGATCGCTCGACGCCGAGACCCTCCACGCGCCCAAGGCCCGCGCGAAGCCCCGCCGTGTCCGCGATTCGCAACTCGACTCCCTCGATCCAGATCGACTCTTCAACCGTATCGCGCGTCGTGCCCGGCGATTCGTCCACGATCGCGCGGTCGTATCCGACGAGCGCGTTCAACAGGCTCGATTTCCCAACGTTCGCCCGCCCGACCAGCGCCGCCCGCACGCCCTCCTGCATCCTCCGCGATCCCGGGATGCGAGCGACCCACTCCCGCACGGACCCCGCGATTCTCGAGCACCGCCGTCCCAACTCGACCCCATCGATCGCCTCACCAACATCGGCGGGAAAATCGATCCGCGCCTCCACCTCCGCCAGCAATCCCACCAGCTCGGAATCGACCGCCGCCACGCGCCGCGAGAGAGAGCCTCCTAGCGCGCTCATCACCGCCCGCAGCGATCGCTCGCTCCGCGCGCGAATCAACGCCGCGACCGACTCGGCCTGAGCCAGATCCAGCTTCCCATTCCGGAACGCGCGCTCGGTGAACTCGCCGGGGCGCGCCGCCCGCGCCCCCGCCCGCACCAAAGCCTCGACGATCGCGCGCGGAATCGCCGTGCCGCCGTGGGAGGAAATCTCGACCACGTCTTCACCGGTGTAGGAACGCGGGGATCGAAATACGGAAAGGAGTACGGAATCGAGGGGGGAGCCGTCGTCCCCTAGGAAAGAACCGAAAAGAATTCGGTGGGAGGCGCTATCGGCCGGCGAGATCCGGCCGTGGAACCGAGCCGACGCGATCGAAATCGCGTCGGGTCCGCTCAAGCGCGTGACGGCGACGGCCGATTCGCCGGGCGCCGTCGCGAGCGCCACGATTGTATCGTTTGCCACCATCGCCGATCCCGCTCACTCCGGCTTCCCCGTACCCTTGCGGATCACCACGCGCTTGAAGTAGCCGTCGCCGATGGTGACGGTCTCCATGCCCGGCGCCTCCGCCACTTCCAGATGCACGATACGTCGCTCCGAGGCGGGCAGCGGCTCGGTCGAGACCTCCTCGCCGGTCCGGCGCACCTCTTCCATCAGCGTGCGCGCCAACTCGCGCAGGCCTTCGATCTGGCGATCGCGGAAGCCGGCGACGTCCACCTCGACACGCGGCGGCGACTCCTCAGGCATCTTGGCCCGGATCATGCGGCCCACCAGATGCTGGAACGCCGACAACGTCTCTCCATCCTTCCCAATCAAGAACTGGTCCCGCTCTGCGGCGTCGATCGCGATCCTGATGCCGTGCTGGGTCTTCTCGGCATCCACCTTGCCCGGGAACCCCATGCCGTCGAGAAGTCCCTCGGACATCTCGCGCACCATCGCGACGATTTCCGGGGTGATTTTGGCCGGGTCCATGGGGGGCGGGGGAGGTCCGTAGGACGCCGAATCGGAACGCCGGGGCTCGCGCCGCGGGCCGCTTCTTGTTCCCTCCGGCCGCTGATAGCGCCGCGGTTCGTCCGTCGCGGGCCGGGTCGGGCGAGCGCCGCGGGCCGGCTCGGGCGGACGCCGCCGCGCGCGGATCTTCACCGCGCGAAAGCCGCCGCTCGAATCGGCCGACCGGCCCGGATCCAGGATCTCGATCACGAGGTCGTCGGGCTCAAGCCCTAGCTGATCCGCCGCGTCGCGGACCGCCTCGCCGAAGGTCGGGCCCTCGGCATCCACGGTAGGCTCGTTGGCGGGATCGAATTGGGCGCTGGAAGGTTGCATCGCGTCAGGCGCTCGTCGGTTCCAAGTTGTCAGCCGCCCGCGGCCATCTTTCTGTCTTCCGCGGCGTTCACCAGGTACTGCTGAATCGCGGAAAGGATGTTGTTCACGGTCCAGTAAATGATCACGCCCGATGGGAAACTATACATGAAGACGAGCATCATGAGCGGCATCAGCATCATCATCGACTTCTGCTGCGGGGCGACCGGGGTCTGCGTCTGCATCAGGTAGGTGCTGCCGGTCATGATCACCGGAAGGATATGGACCGGGAACCCGCCGACCCGCATGAGGATATCCGGCGTCGAGAGGTCCTGGATGTACCCGACGAAGGTTGCCCCGCGCAGCTCGATCGAGTTCAAGAGCACGTTATAGAGCGCGAAGAAGACGGGGATCTGGAGCAGCATCGGCAAACAGCCGCTCATCGGATTGACTTTGTTCTCTTTATAGAGGGCCATCATCGCCGTGTTCATCTTGGCGGGATCGCCCTTGTGCCTCTCCTGGATCGCCTTCACCTCCGGCTGGAGGTGGTGCATCAGCTTCATCGACCGAAGGCTCGACTGCGTGAGCGGATAGAAGACGAGCTTCGTGGCGAGCGAGATCAGTATGATCGCGATCCCGTAGTTCGCGAGGTGCTTGTGGATGAAGTTGAGGCACGAGAGGAGGAGCGCGCTGAGTCCGGTGATCCAGCGCCAACCCAGGTTCGCGAGCCGGTCCAACTCGGCGCCAAACGCGACCAGGGTGCCGTAGTGGATCGGGCCGGCGTAGAGCCGGGCATGCCGCACGATCTCGGTTCCCGGGGGCGCGGCCCCCACGAGCCAAACCGTCGGCTTGCCGTCTTCCAGCTGGGTAAACTGCGCGTCCTCGACCGTCGCGGAGTCGGGCACCAGGGCCGCCACGAAGTACTTGCTCCGGTCGGCGGCCCACCGGACGTTCCCCTTCAGCGCCTTCGGCCCGTCCTTCTGAATCCGAGTTGCGTCGATCGCCTCCAGCTTGTCCCCGACCAGCGCGACCGCTTCATTCAGGCGCGGATTGGGATTCGTCTCCGTGATCGGGAGCGCCCGCGCCCAGCCCCAGCGGTATTGGATCGGCCCATATTGGGGTGGCACGGTGATTCGGATCTCGAGGTCGAGGGCGACGGAGTTCGGCCCCATCCGGTAGGTCTTGCTCACGCGAACCCCGGTCGAATCCTCGGCGACGAAGGTGACCGACGTATCCATGACCGCCGCGGGCAAGACGCGGAACGGAACGTCCGTAAAGTCGTAGGTGAAGAAAGGCGTCGTGACCACGACCTGGAGCGCGCGCTGACCGGCCGGAACCAGATTGACCGGGACCTTTCCATGCGCCAGGTCGGGATACTTGGGAAGGAACCACTCCGAAATGGTTGCGCCCTTGCTGGTAAAGGTCGCGTTCGCGATCGGGCTCTTGAGCTGTCGCTCGACGATCGGGGCCGCCGGAACCCGAGGTCCCTTGGTCGAGACGAGCGCGGCTGGGCTTCCTGCCGGCTTCGACGTGGCGGACGCGCCGGGCGTCGGTACTCCAGGCGTCTGCGCCCCGGGCTGCGGCTGTGTCGCTGCGGGGGAGCCGGCGGTGCCCGTTGAGTCCTGAGCGGTCGTCGGCCGCTGGGGGCCCTTGTGGCGCCATCGGGACATCAAATACTGGTCCCCGATCAGAACCGCCATGATCAGAACGACTGCGACTATGGTCCGTCGATCCATCGACTTGCGATCCGCCCCTTTAAGGTACGGGGTCGTAGCCCCCCGGATGGAAGGGATGGCAGCGGAGGATGCGTCGAAGGATCAAGCCGATGCCGGGAAGCGCGCCGTGCCGATGGAGCGCCTCCTCGGCGTAGGCCGAGCAGCTGGGTTCGAAGCGGCAGGCCCGAGGGAGCACCGCGGGGATCGCCGCGCGATAGACGCGGACGAGAAAAATCAGAAGGGACGTCACCCCGGCTCCCGCGAAAGCAACCGGCTCATCTCACCAGAGACGTCGTGGAACGTCGCTGCCACGCACGGAGTGCGCGCGATCCAGATCCGCCAATTCGGCGCCTCGCGCCGTCCGGCGGACACGCCCCGGAACGCTTCGCGCAGAAGTCGCTTCGCACGATTTCGCTTCACGGCCGAGCCGACCTTCCGACTTGCGACGAATGCCACGCGGCCATGATCCTCCGGACGTTCCATACTGACGAGGGTCATCAGCACGCCGTGAAAGGACTTGCCCAAGCGATACACTTCGCGGAATTGCCACCCGGCGTGGAGGCGGCGATCGCGCGGCGGGATCGCGCCGGCCATGGGGATTGCGTCCGTGGAAACCGCGCTAGACCGTGAGACGCTTGCGGCCCCGCTCACGGCGACGCTTCAAGACCGCGCGGCCGCCTCGGGTGCTCATCCGCTCGCGGAAGCCGTGGACCTTTTTCCTGCGGCGGTTGTGCGGCTGAAAGGTGCGCTTCACTGTGGGATGCCTCGAAAAAGTGGTTTATTAGCCTTTGGACACGAGCGATGGAGTCTACCGGGATGGGCCGCCCGGGTCAATTCCGAAAGGTGAGGCGGTTCGAGACGCGTTCGAAGCTTCGTGAGCACGCGAAGCGCGCCCGTAACTCGCATGAGAATCGCGCGGAACGTTTTTCTTCAAAATTTTCGTTGCACGGTCCCGCGCGCGGGACGTAGATTGCGGCGTTGGCCCCAGCCGCGACCTGACATCGCGTC
>JBGPMG010000186.1:0-4810 GCA_041486815.1 Candidatus Eiseniibacteriota bacterium
ACCGGATCTTCACGCGCGTCGGCGCTTCGGACCAGATTGCGCGCGGCGCGTCGACGTTCTTCGTCGAAATGCAGGAGACCGCCGCGATCCTCCGCCAGGCGACCGATCGCAGCCTTGTGCTCCTCGACGAAGTGGGGCGAGGGACAAGCACGTACGACGGCCTGAGCCTGGCCTGGGCGGTTACCGAGGCGCTCCACGAAGGAGCCCGGGCCAAACCCCGCACGATCTTCGCGACGCACTACCACGAGCTGACGGACCTGGAGGACAGTTTGAGCCGGGTTCGGAACCGAACCGTCCGCGTCACCGAGCAGCACGGCGAGATCGTGTTTCTCCACCAGATCGCGCCCGGGCGTGCCGATCGTTCCTATGGGATCCACGTCGCCCAGCTCGCGGGCGTGCCTGGCCCCGTCCTCGACCGGGCGCGCGAGATTCTCCACCGGCTCGAGACGGAACACGCCCGGCTCTCGGGACGCGAGAGCGTTCCGGGCGCGGCGCCGGGGGTGGAGCCCCGGGCCGGCGAGGCCATGGGAGTCACGTCCGCCGAGCGCGCGGCCCTGCTCGGAGAGCTGTCCGACCTACCGGTGGAGAGAATGACGCCGATCGACGCTTTGAACGAGCTCGCCCGACTGCGCGCGAAGGCGCGCGCCGGGGGGGCACGTTGACGGGCCCGCGCCGAGTCCCTATGCTTCAGTGAGACCGATGACCTTCCTCCCGCGGACCCTTCCCCTCGCACTCCTTCTCGCAGGCCTCATGGGCGCCGTCCCTGCGCGCGCCGCGACGTCGAACCATGCGATGCCGGGCGTCTTTCCGGTCGATTCGGTTCGCGCCGGCATGGTCGGGGTCGGGCTCACCGTCTTCGAGGGCACGCGCGTCGACTCCTTCCCGATCACGATCCTTGGAGTCCTGAAGGGACTGCGGCCGGGCGCCTCGCTCATCCTCGCCCGCGCCCAGGGCGCCTATCTCGAGCGCACCGGGATCATCGCCGGGATGAGCGGGAGCCCCGTATACATCAACGGTCGGATCCTCGGCGCGGTCGCGTACACCTGGTCATTTTCCAAGGATCCGGTGGGCGGGATCACGCCGATCGGGGAGATGCTCGACCTGTTCCCGACCGGGGGGATACCACCCTCCGAAGATGTGGAAGAGCGCCTGGGATCCCTCGACGCCGAGCCGGGGAGCGCGCTATCCGATCCCACCGCCACGCGCCCGATCGCGACGCCCCTGGTTCTATCGGGATTCACGTCCGAGGCGATCTCCTATCTGGATCCGTGGCTTCGTGAGCGCGGCTTCGTGGCCGGGCCCGGAGGAGGCACGATCCCGGGTCAGACCTGCGAATCGCTCGTTCCGGGCTCGGCGGTCGGAGTCCAGTTGATCCGGGGAGACTGGTCGGCCTCGGCGATCGGAACCCTCACCTATCGCGACGGAGATCGCATTCTCGCGTTCGGCCATCCGTTCTCGGGAATGGGCTGGGTCCGCTTTCCCCTCACCGCCGCGACGATTCACACGGTCTTCGCGAACCAGCAAGTCTCGAGCAAGATCGGATCGGCGACGACGCCGTGCGGGACCCTCCTCGTTGACCGAAGCGTCGGCGTCTCCGGAGAGATCGGAGCCCAGCCGGCGATGATCCCCGTCACGGTCTCGATCGCCGGGAGCGGAAATCGGGGGAAGCAGTATCACTTCGAAGTGGCCCGGAGCCGCCTCCTGACGCCGAACCTGGTCGGAATGGCGGCGGTGAATTCCATCTCGGAGGCGCTCTACGAGTCGGGATACGCGACCGTTCGCTACGACCTCACGTTTCACATGAACGGGGGCGCCACTCGCGTCCGGATCGGAAACGCGCTCCTCACGCAATCTCCCGTCGCGGGGGTCGGCGATGAGGTTTCCCAATCGCTTACGCTCCTCTTGAGCGATCACTTTCGCCCATCCACGCTCGACTCCGTGAAGATCGACGTGAATGCGGCCGTTGGACTCGAGGCGGCACGGATCAGCGAGGTGAGGGTACGTCCCGCGACCGTCTCGCCGGGCGACTCGGTTGAAGTGGAGATCACCCTTCGCCGCGGCGGCCGAGAAGTCGAGACGCGCCACGTCCATCTCGTCGTTCCGCCCCAGACGCCCGAGGGCGAGTTGACCGTGCGGGTCTGCGACGGGTCGGAAACCGACAAGTGGGAGCGCGATCGAACGCCCGACCGTTTCAAGCCCGAGACGTTCGACGACCTCGTTCGATTGCTCCAAGAGGAGCGCAGGCTCGACCGGATGTACGTTCAACTGTACCGAGGAAGCGGAGGCGCCCTGGCCCGGGGAGGGGAGATCTCTCAGCCGCCCGCGTCGGTCCTCGGGGTGCTCGGGGCAGCGGGGAAGTCCGGGGGCACCTCGATGACGAAGGGGGCGACGCTGGAGGAGCTTTCGATCGACGTGGGCGCCGTGATGAGTGGATGCGAGACGGCGAAGCTCGACGTGGTGCCGGACCGGATGCGCTGACGTGAACATTCTCTCCACCGAAAGGAGCCTGACGCTGAAGCACGCCAAGCTGCTGTTCGGCGCGATTTTGATCACGGGCCTTCTGGGGCACGTTCCGGAGGCGGCGGCCGTCAAGACCTCTTTCTGGAAGATCGACGACATCCAGTCGTTTCTGGAAGGGGAGAATGTGTCCGGTGTGGCGATCGAAAGCGACGGATCGCTCGCGCTCGGTCCCGCTTGGGATTCGGTGGTGACCCATCTGGACGGGGTCTCTTACATCTGGTGCGCGGCTCGGGACTCCAAGGGCCGGGTCTATTTCGGGACGGGCGACAACGGCCGCATCTACCGCTGGGCGCGCGATCGGGGTACGACCCTCCTCTGGGAAACCAGAGCCGCCGAGATCACGTGCATGGTCATCGACGCCGCCGACAACGTCTACGCGGGCTCTGCCCCGGGCGGAATCGTGTATCGGGTCGGGGCGAAGGGGGACACAACCCGCTACTTCGAAACCGGCGAGGAATCGATCTGGTCCCTCCTCCAAGGGAAGGACGGGGCCCTGTACGCGGGAACGGGGAGCCACGGGAAAATCTACCGCATCACCGGTCCTAAGAGGGGCGCGGTCTACGTCGAGACGAAAGACGTGAACGTCGTGGCGCTGGCCGAGGCGAAGGACGGAGCGCTCTTGGCCGGGACCGCCTCGAAAGGGCTCCTCGTGCGGATCGATCGAGCCGGCTCGATGCGCGTCATCTACGACGCGGACGCGGACGAGGTCCGCGCGATCGCGGTCTTGGAAGACGGGTCCATCGCGGTGGGGACGAACCGGACCCAAGCGAACAAGGCAGCGGATGGTCCCGGTGGATCGTCCGGTGGGGGCGGGCTCGGCATCGAGGTGACGCCTCGGGACGGGGGCAAGTGCGGGGTCTTCCTCGTCCAGCCCGACGGGAGCGCGCGGCTCCTCTACGCCCCTCCGACGGATTTCATCTACGCCTTGGTCCCGTTCGACGCCACTTCGGTTCTCGCCGCCACGGGCGCGTCCTCGGCCCTGTTCCGGATCGGCACCGACAAGAAGTTCGAGCTCCTCGGAGTTCCGGAGCAGAAGCAGATCCTCTCGATCACGCGCGGCGGCGGGGAGACCTATGTCACCACCGGGAACGACGCGATCCTCTACGCGCTTGGCTCGGCTCCCGCGCGCGAGGGGACCTACACGTCGCAGCCGTACGACCTTCACTCCGTGGCGTCTTGGGGGAAGGTAATCGTCTCGATGACCGGAGGGGGCGAGGCAACGTGGTCGACGCGGAGCGGATTGAGCGAGGAGCCGGACGACGGATGGAGCCCCTGGTCGAAGGAAGTCACGGTGAAGGAAAGCGCCGCGGTCGAGAGCCCTGCAGCGCGGTTTCTCCAGTTCCGCCTGGGACTCAAGCGGGGCGGCGGAACGGCCCCCGTCGTCTCCTCGATCGAGGTGGCTTACATGCAGCGGAACCTGCCCCCCGAGATCGGCTCGATCATGGTCTTCGGACCCGACAATCCGTACATGGAGGGGGGGCCGGAGTACCGACCGCCGCAGATATCGCAGAGCTTCCCGAGCGGGCTCAAGGTCGAATACAACCTGCCGCGCGTCGGTCCGAAGCAGGTTTCGGACGCAAGCACCGCCTGGGCCCGCGGCATCAGGACGGTCACGTGGGAGGCGCTTGATCCCAACGGGGACGGTCTTCGCTACAACCTCTTCATCAAGGCGGACGATGAGAAGGAATGGCGCCGCCTAGTCCTCGACCACCCGGAGCGCCTCTACAGCTTCGATTCGGAATCGTATCCCAACGGCACGTATCGCATCCGGGTCGAGGCGGTCGACACGCCGGACAACCCGCCCGCGGTCGCGCTCAAGACCGAGCGCGTGAGCCCTGCGTTCCACATCGACAACGTTCCGCCCCGCGTGGAAGAGCTCCGCGTTTCGACCGGCACGGCGCGTGGCGGGAAGAGCACCGTCGTCGTCACCGGCGCCGCCGTGGACGACGATACCCGGATCACGTCGATCGAATACTCAGTCGACGGCGGTGACTGGATGGACATCTTCCCGGAGGACGGAATCTTCGATGGGCGGAGGGAGACCTTCCGGTTCGACGTCGCGGATCTCGCGCCGGGAGAGCACCGAATCACGGTCCGGGCGTCGGATTTGGATCGCAACGTGGCTGCAGCCAAGGTGGTGACGGTAACGCGTTAGCCGTGCAACTTGCACGATCCGGCACCGGGTGCCTGGGGCCGCGACCACTCCTGGCCGCGGGCACTATTCGACGGAACCGCCGAAGGCCCTCGTAAGTCGCTGGCCCCATGCGTTTCCTACCTCTACTCCCTGGGC
>JBGPMG010000187.1:0-4792 GCA_041486815.1 Candidatus Eiseniibacteriota bacterium
GACGTTCGCGTTGCAGTGAAGGCAGTCCAGTCCCTCGGCCTCCACGACCGCGTGCGGTCCCTCGGGAGGGTGCCACGTCCGCGGGTGCGTGGGGCCGAAGAGGGTGACGGTCGGAACACCCAGCGCGACCGCGACGTGCTTTGGACCCGAATCGTTCCCGACCCAGAGGGAGCACCGCTTCAAGAGCGCGCCCAATTCCTACCATCCGGACAAAGGCGCAAAAAACGACACAGCGCGCATGCGGGTCCGGCAGGCCTCGACCGCCGCCCGCTCGCCGGGCCCCCACGTCCAGATCACGGTCCCTTCGCGCGCCAGCGCGTCCATGACGGTCCCGAATCGCTCGGGCAGCCACGTCTTGGCGGGCCAGGAGCCGGCCGGAAGGCATGCGATCAGCGGCTTCCCGCGATCGACGCCGTTTGCGGTCAGCCACCGGTCGATCGTTTCCTCGGCCGCGGCGGAAACGTGAAAGGTCAGGCCGAGACCGCGCGGAACGGCTCCCAACGCGCGAACGAAATCGAGCGCGGCTTCGGGAGCGTACCGGAGGATGGGACCCTCGGGCCCGACCGGCTCGCGCGGGAGGGCAAGGGTGTAGGCCCACCTCCGCCCACGAAGGTCATACCCCACACGGATTCTCGCGCGGGTGAACGCGGTCATCCATGCGCTTCTGGGATTCGAGATCAGATCGAGGACGGCGTCGTACCCGCCGCCGAGCAGCCGCGCGTAGAGCGCGCCTTGTGACGCGAGCGACCTCCGGTCGAAGTCGATCACACGATCGACATCCGGATTCCCTTCCAAGATGGCGGTGAACCCGCGCGCGGTCAGCACGTGGATCGTCGCCCCGGGGAGCGCTGACCGGAGCGCCCGGAGGGCCGGTGTGGCCAACAGGAGATCACCACCGGCCCGATGGCGGATCACGAGGAGGCGCTGCACACCGTCAAGCGCTGGCAACGGCTCCCTCCGCTTGGTTCAGGGCGCGGGCCGTGGCGCGGAGCGCCTCGCCAACGCCGATCCAGTCGAGGCAATCCATCCGCTCGCATTCGTGGCGGTGACACGGCCGGCACCAGATCTCCTTGCAGAGCAGCTGGTGGCGGCCGCCAGCGTCGTACGGAAACCAGATTTCGGGCACCGTCGGGCCGAGGATCCCCACGGTCGGGACGCCGAGCGCCGGCCCCGCGTGAAGCGGACTTCCGTCGTTCGTGACGAGGGCGTCGAGCCCGGCGACCGCAGCGAAGTACTTCCGGAGCGGGATCTCGGCGATTACGGGCGCGTCCTGTCTTCCGCCCCCGACAGCCCCGGCGCCCCCGGCGGCCCCCGCCGCCACCCTCCGGGCCAGGGCTGCCTCCCCCGGTCCCGCCAGAACGACACCCCTTGCCCCAATCGTCGAAAGCGCTCGAAGCAACGCCTGGAATCGCTCTTCAGACCATCGTTTGGCCGGCCAGCGGTTTCCTACATGCAGGCCGACCCGAGCCCCGCCTGGAGGCAGGACCGAGTCGAGCAGTGCTAAGCCCTGAGCGCGCTCCTCGGCCGTCAGGTGAATTCGCGGCGTCCCGGGGCGGCTTGGGGGCCGGACGCCCAGCGCGCGAAGCGCGAGGAGGTGGTGGTCCACGGCGGAGATCGGCCCGACCACGGGGGGAATCAGGTGGGTATAAAGGCGACGGCGGCCGCGGCGGCCAGGCCCCACGCGAATGGGCGCGCCGGTCCAACGGGCGATGAGCGCGCTTCGCGGATTTCCATAGAGGTCGATCACCCAGTCGTATCTTGCGGCGCGGAGGCGGAACAGGAGGTGGGGCGGCGCCGGGAACCCGGGCCACCCGTGCGGCCTAAAGCTCCAGACCCGGCGGAGCGCCGGATGCCCCACGGCCGCCTGCGCCGGGGTGGCCTCGGCCAGGTAGTCGATCTCCGCCTTCGGATACTCTTCTCGGAGCGCTTCCACGAGCGGAAGAGAGAGGATGACGTCCCCGATCTGGCGGAGCCGCGTGACGAGGACCCGCCGCGGTGGTACGGGCGGAAGGCTCTCCGTCGCGGGGTCAGCGGGGCCGAGGCCCATGAGCTGCTCGCGCCTGCTCCGATGCGCCGGATCGAATCCTGCGAAGAATCTCGCTCGAGGCGTGGCTCTTCGGATCCCCCACGATCAGAGTACGAATTCCCAGCTCCTTGGCGACCGCCCGCTCGGGCACGGACTCTTCCGTGTAGTCGGTCCCCTTCGCGTGGACCGCCGGTCGGAGCAGGCGAAGCAGGGGCTCGACGTTGTCCTCCTCGAACCAGGTGACCCAATCGACGCATCCGAGCGCGGCGACGATCTCGAGCCGCTCCTCCAAGGGAATCACCGGCCGTCCCGAACCCTTGAGCCGCCGGGCGGAAGCGTCCGAGTTGATCGCGACGAGCAGCGAGCGGCCCGCCGCGCGGGCGCCCGCCAGATAGCGGACGTGGCCGACGTGGAGCACGTCGAAGATCCCGTTGGAAAGGACCAGGCCCTCGCGCGTGGTGGGGTTCTGCCGGAACTGGGCCTCGAGAGCCGCCGCTTCGACGATCTTCCTCCCGGTCACGGGCGCTCCCTCGGGACAGGATGGCTGCGGATGGCCGATTCCAGCTCCTGGCGATCGACGGTGGCAGTGCCCCGTTTCATCACCACGACCGAGGCGGCGTAGGTGGCGAGTATGGCGGCCTCGATCTGCGTCGCGCCGGCCGCGAGCGCGAGCGCCGCGGCCGCCGAGACCGCGTCGCCCGCGCCGGTCACGTCCGCGACGTCGGAGGAGCCGACGATCGGAATTCGAAGCGACTTGCGTCCCCGCTCGAATAGCAGCATCCCGTCGCTTCCGCGTGTGATCCAGACGCTCCGCGCGGCCGCACGGCGCATCAGCTCCTCGCCGGCCCTCCGGAGCGCCGGGAGTTCCAACGACGGGAGATGAAAGGCTTCTTGGATCTCATGCTCGTTCGGCGTGAGCAGGGTGGCGCCTCGGTAGGAACGGAGCGCGTACCGCGAATCGACCACGACCGGAATCTTGGCGCGCCGCGCCGCCCGGAGCGCCCGGTCCCGGATAGCGGCGCCGAGCACGCCGTAGCCGTAGTCGGAGAGGAGCGCGGCGCCCGCCCCGCGGATCGCCCGCGCCGCCAATCGCGCGAGCGATCGTTCCCCGGCCGCGGGGAGCGAGGACCGGTGTCCCCGGTCAAGCCGAACGATCTGCTGCCGCGACGTGTGGCTCGACCCGGCCAGCACGCGGGTCTTCACCACCGTGCCCGCGCTCTTGTCACGGAGGAGCCAGCGGCGATCGAGGCCTCGCGTCCGGAGCGCGCGCGCCAGCGCGACGCCGGCAGGGTCTCTGCCCACACGGCCGACCAGGCGCGCACGCCCGCCCAGGGACCTTACGTTCATCGCGGCGTTCGCGGCGCCCCCCGGGACCGTCCGCTCCTCCTCGAATTCCAAGATCAAGACCGGCGCTTCCCTGGAAATTCGTGAGGACCGGCCCACCCAATATCGGTCCAAGACCACGTCCCCCACTACCGCGACCGATTGCCCTCCCATCGTTCGCACCAGCTCGAGGAGCCGATCCCGATCGACGCCCCCATCCTTCATCGCCGACTCCGCGCCGCCGCCAGGTCCGTCAGCCGCGACCGCGCCCAGCGGTCCGCGGACCAGACCGCCGCGAGATCGGTCACCGCGGCGGGATGATGCTCGTTCAAGACTTCATCGACGAGACGCGTGAGATCCTCGAAGCCGATCGCGCCCGCGAGAAAGAGCCGCACCGCCTCTTCGTCCGCGGCGTTGAGCGCGGCGGGCGCCGTGCCGCCGAGCGCGAGCGCCTTCCGCGCGAGTTGGAGTCCGGGAGAGCGGGCCGGATCGGGAGCCTCGAATTCGAGGCCTTGAAGTGCCGCCACGTCGAGCCGCGGGAGCGAGGAGCCCCATCGCTCCGGGTAGCTCAGGGCGTAGAGGAGCGGCAGCCGCATGTCGGGTCGCGACAGCTGCGCGACCATCGAGCCGTCCACGAACTCCACCATCGCGTGGACGATCGACTGCGGGTGGATGAGAACCTCGATCCGCTCCGGCGGGATCCCAAAGAGCCAGCGCGCCTCGATGATCTCGAAGCCCTTGTTCACGAGGGTCGCGCAGTCCACGGTGATCCGCTCCCCCATCGACCACGTCGGATGGCGCAGGACCTCTTCACGTGTCGCCGCCCGCAACGTGGCGAGGTCGCGGCGGAGGAAGGGCCCTCCCGACGCGGTCAGGACCAGCCGTCTCACCGAGTCCGGCGGGGCGCCAGCAAGGCATTGATGGAGCCCGCCGTGCTCGGAGTCGACGGGAAGGATCGTGCCGCCACCCTCCCGCGCGGTCGCTACGAGGAGCTCACCAGCCAGGACGACCGATTCCTTGTTCGCGAGCGCGACTCGCTTCCCCGCCCGAAGCGCCGCCATGCTCGGACCCAGGCCGGCGCTCCCCACGAGCGCGTTCACGACCACATCGACTTCCGGATCTTCCGCGAGCCGCGCGAGGCCCTCTTCCCCTTCGAGCACCTCGCCCCGGAACCGGCGGCGAGCGCGGCCGGCGGCCTCAGGATCGGCAAGCGCGATCCGCTTCACGCCGAATTCTTCCGCGGCCGGAACCAGGACCGCGTCGTTCGAGCGCGCTCCCATCGAGACGAACCGCATCCGCCCGCGAAATTCCCGGGCGAGCTCCAGAGCGGACGCTCCGATCGAGCCGGTAGCACCGAGCAGCGCCGCCCGGATCATCGCGCGAGCACCCTGAAGATCAGGTAGTAGTAGACGATGGGCGCCGTGAACAGCAGGCTGTCGAATC
>JBGPMG010000188.1:0-4777 GCA_041486815.1 Candidatus Eiseniibacteriota bacterium
CGTCGGCGACGTGCTCGAGGATCTGGTCACCCGGTGGGATCGCGAGGGATGGCCCGCGCCGCGCTCTCGCCGCCGCGCCCGCGGCCCGGCCGGGAACGGCAGCGCCCAAAGGCCCGGAATCGCCGCCGTGCCTCCGCCCCCGGCGCCCCGCCGGGGTCCCAAGAAGTAGCTCCCGCCGCTCATGGTAGGATGCGCCCTCCATGGAAGAAGTCTGGGGCGACCGCGTCACACGGGCGTGGGCCGAGCAATTTCCGATCGCGCCGTATCGAAAGCTTCTGCTCCGCCAGCAGGCGCCGCGCGGCACCCGGGCGCTCGATGTGGGAAGCGGGCCGGCGCACGATTCGCTCCCCTTGGCCGATCTCGGATTTCAGGTCTGGGGCGTCGACTGGTCTCGCAGCGGCCTCAAGGCCGGACGCCGGCTCTACGAGGACGAGGGACGCAGCCTCCTGCCGGTCTGCTCCGACATCCGCGCGCTCCCGTTCCGGGAGAACTCGTTCGACTTCGTGTGGAACGCGGGCGTGCTCGAGCACTTCCACGACGACGACGTGCTGCGGATCCTCGTGGAGATGCGGCGCGTGGCGAGGCCCGGCGCGACGGTCCTCGCGGCGGTCCCGAACCGATACTATTTCTGGTATCAGGCGCACCTCGGGTTGAAGCGCCTGTTCCGGCGCGGACACCAGTACGCGTTCGAGCGCGCGTTCGCGGCGGGCTACCTCGCCGCCCAGTTTCGCCGGGCCGGGTTCCGCGATGTCTCGATGACCGGCATCCACCTCCATCCGGCGCCGAGCTTCCTGATCCCAAAGACGGGATGGCTCACGAACATCTTCGCGAGGCTCTGCGGGCCGCTCGAGGCGGCGGGGAAGCACAGCCCGTGGCGGGCCCGGCTGGGACTCGATCTCGTGGTGTGGGCGCGCAAGGATGACGTCGCTCCCGCTCGATGACGACGCGATGTGCTTCTGCTGCGGCGCGAAGAATCCGATCGGCCTGAAGCTGGAGTTCGAGACGACCGCGGAGGGCCGGATGCGCACGATTTGGACTCCGCGCAAGGAGCACCAGGGATTCAAGGACATCGTTCACGGCGGGCTCGTCGCGACCGTGCTCGACGAGGTGATGGTGAGGCTCCTTTACCTACGCGGAATCGCCGCCGTCACCGCGGCGATGGAGACGAAGCTGATCGCGCCGGTGCGATGGGGAAGGCCCTACCGGTTCGATGGGTGGATCGTCCAGGACCGCGGGCGCGCGGTCATCACCGAGGCGGAAGCGTTCCTCGAGGAAACGATGGAGCGGGTCGCGTCGTGCCGGGCGACCTGCATCCGCGTCTGACGCACGGTCATTTTCCCGCTGACACGGCCCCGCCGCGATCGGTACTATTCCCGCTCACTGCAACCGAACGATCCGGACGTGATCGTCAAGCTCGAAGGGAGGCTTCACGCATGAAGACGAGATGGGCTGTGCTCGCCGGAATCGCTTTGCTCGCGCTCGCCCCGCACCCCGCGGCCGCGGGCGACATCGGACTCCGCACCGGATTCGCGCTCAACCCCGACGACTTCGTCATTGGCGCCCACTACCGTACGCCCCCGATCGCCGACAACCTCTACTTCGTCCCGAGCGCCGAGGTCGGCTTCGGCGATGTCACGATGCTCGCGTTCAACGCGGACCTGCACTATGTCTTCGAGGTAAAGTCCCGCCTCGCCCCGTACGCGGGCGCCGGAATGACGATCAATTGGTTCGACTTCGCCGGCGGGAGCAGCACCGAAGTGGGAGGCGGCCTCATAGGCGGCGTCCTGCTGGGACAGACCAAGCACGGCCGGCTCTTCTTCGAGCTCAAGCTCGGATTGGGGGACGTGCCGGACGCGAAATTCATGGTGGGGTGGAACATCCGCTAAGCGCCGGCGGGGGAGAGCTTCGCCGTCGTCGGGAAGCCTCGCCGACTAGCGGGGATTACTCCCGCAGCGCCTTCTCGAACTCCTCGGTGAGCGCCGGGACGACCTGATAGAGGTCGCCCACGATTCCGTAGCTCGCGATCTTGAAGATCGGGGCGTCCTTGTCCTTGTTGATCGCCACGATCGTCTTGGACGAGGACATGCCGGCCAAGTGCTGGATCGCCCCCGAGATTCCGATCGCGAAGTAGACGGTGGGGTTCACCACCTTGCCGGTCTGTCCCACTTGATGGCTGTGGTCGATCCACCCGGCGTCCACCGCCGCGCGCGATGCGCCGAGCGTGGCTCCCAGCACCTTGCAGAGCTTTCGGAGCAGCTGGAAGTTGTCGGGGCCCTGCATCGCGCGACCGCCGCTCACGATGATGTTCGCTTCCGTGAGGTCCGCCATCTCGCCCTCGGACGCCTCAAAGTGGATCACGCGCGCCCGGGCTTTCACCTCGCCGAGCGCCATCGACTCCACGGCGGCCTTCCGCGACGCGTCGGGAGCGGCCGGCGTGAACGTGTTGGGGCGGACCGAGGCGACTTGCGGCCGCGACGCGCTCCATGCGACGCGCGCGAATGCCTTGCCCGCGAAGATCGGCCGACGGGCGACCAACCCTTCCGCGCCCCACTCGAACGCGACGCAATCGGAGGCCAGACCGACCTTGAGGCGTGCCGACACGCGCGGGGCGAGGTCCTTGCCGTGGGCGGTCGCGCCCAGAAGCAGGACCTCGGGCTTCGCCTTCTCGACCGCGAGCCGCACGCCCTCCGCCCACGCTTCGGGCGCGTACGAGGCGAGCGCCGCCCCTTCGACGTGGAAGATCGTATCGGCGCCCTGCGAGGCGAGGCGGTCCGCCTCACCCGCAGCGAGCGCCCCGAGAACGACCGCGCCGACTTTGAGGCCTCCGCGGGCAGCGGCAAGCCGGCGCGCCTCCGCCAGCATCTCGAGCGTGATTTTTCGCGCCGAGCCGTCCTTCGTTTCCGCGACCACCGCGATCATCAGATGACCCTCGCCTCCTCGTGTAGGATCCGGACCAGCTCACGCGCCGTGTCGCGCGGCTCCCCCTCCAGAATCTTCCCGGCCGAGCGCGGCGGGGGAAGGGAGATGTCGAGAATCCGGATCGACGCGGACTCCGGCCCGACCGCCGCGGCATCGATGCCCACGTCCGCGAGAGTCCACTCGGGGATGACCTTCTTCTTGACCGCCATGATCCCCTTGAGCGAGGCGTAGCGGGGCTCGTTCAGCCCCTTCTGGGCGGTGATGACCGCGGGAAGCTCGAACTCGACGGTCTCCAGGCCGCCCTCGACCTCTCGCTTGGCCTTCCCTCGCCTCGCCGCGGCGTCGAGCTCGATCCCGACGACGACCGAGACGTGCGGCAGATCCAGCAGCTCCGCGAGGATCACGCCCGCCTGCGACCAATCGTAGTCGACGCCCTGCTTGCCGGTCAGGATCAGGTCGAATCCCAGCTTCCGGGCCGCGCCCGCCAGCACGGTCGCCACCGAGAGCGGATCGGAGAGCGCGACGCCGTCTCCCTTCAACCACACACCCTCGTCGGCTCCGAGCGACAACCCGTACTTGATCGCTTCCTTCACGCGCTCGGGACCCAAGCTCGCGACCGTCACCTTGCCGGCGCCGATCCGCTCGCGGATTCGCAGCGCCTCCTCGATCGCAAACTCGTCGTACGGATTCGCCACCCACTTGACGCTCGCCGTGTCGACCGAACCGTCCTTGATCTGGATCCGGGTCTCGGTGTCGGGGACCTGCTTCACGAAGACGAGCACGTTCATGATTCGAAACTCTCCAGGGAAAGGGGGACGATGAGCGCGGGAGTATAGTACGATGGCGGATCGTATGGAAGAATTGGGCCGATGAAGCATCCTTTCCTGACGCGGATCGAGCGCGGTCCCGTTCTCGCCGACGGCGCGATGGGGACCTATCTCTACGAGCGGGGAATCCCCTTCGACCGCTCGTTCGATCTCCTGAACTTGACCGACGCCCCGCTGGTACAGGCCGTTCACCGCGATTACATCCGCGCGGGGGCCGAGCTGATCGAAACCAATACATTTGGCGCGAACCGTTATCGCTTGGCGGCGCACGGAGGAACCGAGAGCCCGCGTGTGGTGAACCGGGCGGGCGCGCAGCTCGCCCGAAACGCGCGCGAGGAAATCGGCGAAGCGGTCTTCGTCGCCGGCGCCATCGGCCCGCTTGGCAAGCCGGTCGCACCGCTCGGCACGATCACGCGCGAGGAGGCGTATGAGGCCTACCGCGAGCAGGTAGAGGGCCTGGTCGAGGGCGGCGTCGATCTCCTGATCATTGAGACGCAGACCGACCTCGCCGAGGCGACGATCGCGATCGAAGCGGCGCGGAGCGTGACCGATCACCACCCGATCGTGCTCCAGATGACCTTCACGGAAGACGGACGCACCCTCTACGGCGCCTATCCCGAGGACATCGCTCGGAGCGTGGAAGGAAAGGTCGACGTGCTCGGGGCGAACTGCAGCGTCGGCCCGCAGAAGCTGCTCGAGATCGTCGAGCGCCTGAGGCGAAGGACCCAGCTCCCGATCTCGGTGATGCCGAACGCAGGGCTTCCTCAGTTCGTGAACGGGCGCTTCGTCTACCTCTCCTCGCCCGAGTACCTGGCCGAGTACGCGGCGCGGTTCGCCGACGCGGGCGCGAAGCTGATCGGGGGCTGCTGCGGGACGACGCCGGTCCACACGCGGAAGATGCGGGAAGCCCTCCGGGCGTCGGCCAAGGCCGGGGTCGCGCCGGCGGAGAGTCCGGCGCCGCCTCCCGCCTCCGTCTCGACCTACGAGGAGGCCGCGCCCGCCACCGATCCCGCGAATCGGACCCGGCTCTC
>JBGPMG010000189.1:0-4762 GCA_041486815.1 Candidatus Eiseniibacteriota bacterium
AGCCGATCCCAGGGCTCTCCACCGTACGCCTGGTGGCGTCCCTGCGTGACGTCGCTTCCGTATTCGGCCAGCAGGTCGAACACCCCCGCGTGGTTGACGAGGCAGCGGAACCGGTCCGTGTTCCCGGCGATCCAGCAGACGAGGTAGCCGCCATAGGAGCCGCCGGTCGCGGCCATTCGCCGCTCGTCGATGAAGCCGGTTTCGATCAGCGCGTCGGTCGCTCTCATGATGTCGGTGAACGGCTTGTCTCCATGGCCTCCCTGAATGCAGGCCGCGTACTCCTGGCCCCAGGAGGTCGAGCCATGGAAGTTCACCGTCGCGACGACGTAGCCGGGGGCGGCGAAGAGCTGCGGATTCCACCGGTAGTGGAAGTTGTCCCCGGCGATCCCGTGCGGCCCCCCGTGGATCACGTGTATGAGCGGCCACTTCTTCGATGCGTCGAAGCCGGGCGGCAGGACGACGTACATCTGGACCGGATCGCCGTCCGCTCCGTCGAACGTCATCTCCCGAACTTCGCCCAGGGAGAGCTCCGACAAGATCGGCTCGTTGAAGCGGGTGTGCATCGTGAAGCCGCTCCCATCCGGCAGGCTGCTCGCGAGCTCGGCGGGCGCGGAGAGGGTCTGGTGCGTGAAGTAGATCCGCCCGTCGCGGCCCGGGGCGATCCCCGAAATGGAGCCGCCTTCGCGAACCAGCTCAGGCAACGCCGATCCGGGCTTCATCGCGAACAAATTCACGCGTCCCCGGTCCTCCGCCTCGATCATGAGGGCCCCGTCTGGGAGAAATTCCCAACCGCCGGGCGATCGGTCCCAGGCCTCCGTGAGGAACGTGTGCGTCTCCGCCGCGCGGTCATAGCGCACCAGGCGAATTTTATCGGCGTAGAAATACGGATCGCGCTGGAGCCCGTAGACAATCGAGCGACCGTCCGGCGCGTATCGCGGCCGATGCGCGTCCGAGGAGTTCTTCGGCGTTCCCTCCGGCGTCAGGCAACGGACCGGCCCCTTCCCCGAGGCGGGCACCGTGAAGAGCGCCCAACGGAGCCGGTGGTGGGGCGGTTCGCTCGAGTTCGCCACGTAGGCGATCTCGGATCCGTCCGGCGCGATATCGTACTGGCCCGCAGGCTCCATGAAGTCGAACCAGCCGGCCCCGCCGGGCGTCAAATCCGTGATGGAGCGCGACTCCAGATCCAACACGAAGAGGTGCGGGACCTCTCCCCCGGTCAGCCACCGATCCCAGAACCGATAGACCCGGTCCTCGGTGACATACGCCTTGACCGGATCCTTGGCTCGCCGTTCGGCCAGCTCCTTTGATCCCTCGGGTGTGGGCGCTTCGGTATAGAGAAACGCGGCGAAGGCGATTCGCTTCCCGTCGGGGAACCATCTCGGGTCGAAGGCCCCTAGCGGCATCTCCGTGAGGCGCTCGGCCTCGCCGCCTTCGAGCGGGAGAAGATAGATTTGCGGCTTTTCCTCGCCCTGCGCCCGCACGAACAAAAGTCGCTTCCCGTCGGGCGAAAGGGCGGGCTCGGTCGAGGAGTACTCCTCCGTGGTGATGGGGCGAGGCTCTCCGCCCCGCGGCGTGACGGGAATCAGCCAGAGGCGGGCGCGTCCCCGGTTTTGCTCCATGTCGTAGGTCGTAACGGGCACGACGACCGCGGAGCCGTCGGGCGCGGGCGCGGGGCCACCCACGCGCGAAAATCTCCAGAGATCCTCGGCGGTGATCGGGCGCTTGCCCCGATTCGTGGCCGGATAGAGAACCTCCGATTGGCCCGCTTTCAACTTCGGCTCGGCAACGTGCAAGTGAAGACCTCCGATTACTTAGTCGCTTGCTTCTGGTTCCTCGGATCGTCCGTGGGGTTCACGTACGTGATCCCCCATGGACCCATCCCGTGGATCTGCAGCACGGTCGGCCTCTTCGTCCAGGCGTAGTGCCTCGCACCGGCCGCCATGTACCCGAAGGAGCCCGCCGTCAGCTCGTGGCCCTTCGACTCGTCCCAGTTCTCGCCGAGCGCCATGAAGAAGGAGCCCGAGAGCACGGTCACATGCTCGATTCCCGGATGGAAATGCGGCGGAACCTTGTACCCGGCCGGCAGCATGACGCGCATGGTGAAAGGTCCCGGCGAGCCGAGATCCCCCTCCAGGACGGAGACCTTCGCGCCCTTCGGAAGCGATGGCGGAGCGTCCGCCCACTTGATGTCGGTGGGGAGGAAATACCGGTGCTCGGCCGCCACCATCGCATCCGGCATCTCAGGCGTCGGCGTCGCCTCGGCGACCTTGCTCGTCGCCGGCGCGTTGCCGGTGTTGGTGGCCGGCGGCGGGTCGCCTGCCCGAGCAAACGCGGGGGCGAGCAGGGTGGCCAAGCTGACCGCGATCAAGATTCGCCTCATCGGGGGTTCCCTCCTTGGTGGGTGGTTCGTTCTAGTACCGGAATACCGCGGCAATGGCACTTGGCGTCGGCATCGACGCGCGCGGGATGACGTAAACCTGAGCGCGGCGCTTGAGAGCCTCTTCGCAGACATCGTCCACGAGGTCGTCCTCCCCGGGCCCCGTCTGCTTCGCGCGGCGCAGCACCGATCCGGTCGCGCGATCCAGGGCGCCCCAGATCGCCGCGCCTTCCTCGGCGAGTACGCAGTCGACCCGGCCGGCGATGGCCGCCGGCGCGATCTCCTCGATCTTGTCGCTCGCGAGCCCTTTCGTGGCAAGCTCGCGGTAACGGTCGACCCATTCGTCGATCTGCCTCTTGAATTCTCGGCTCACGATCGGCCAGGCCTCGGCGTGGATCTGGGCGCCGTTCGCGCGCTCGTAGTTCCCCTCGAGATGGTCGGAAAGCAAGAATGGGTATGTGTTCGCTTCGCGGTAGAGCGGATGGTAATACTCGACGGCCGCCAGAAGGAGCGGCGCGTGCTCCCCGCGAAGGAATTCGTGGAGGGCCTTGTCGATTCTTCGGAAATACTTGAGAAGCTCCACCTTCGCCGTTTCCTTCCCCGGACCGCGTCCGTGGTGGATGGGACCGGACGGCGGCACGCCGTGCTGGGAGCGGACGTGCTCGTAGTCTGGCACGCCCAACGCCTCGCGCAGGCTGTCGGGCACCCCCCGCAGTTCCACGGGCTCCGCCCCGAAGGGGCCACCTTCGTAGAGGGCCACGTGGTTCTCGCTCACGGCGAGCACGAGGTAGCGGCGATTCGCGTGCAGGACCGGGATCAGCGGCTTCACGTGAAACGTCTCCGCGACCACCGTCCGTTCCGGCACATGGATCGGAAGACGGTAGGCGGCACCGAACGCCGGCGAGAGGAATGCGGCGAAGCCGTCGAGCGAATATTCCCAGTGTGGAGAGTCCGTGAGCGCGCGGAGCGGCGCGACCACACGCGCGGCATCGCGCGGGGCCGGCCCTTCAGCAAGGAGCCGCTCCACGTCGCTCACGAGAGCGCGAAAGCGCACAGGGTCCTGCTTCCATCCGGGAAAGCCGCGGTGCGTCGGAAGGTAGATCGAAATGCACGGGGCGTCGGAGGGTTGAAGCAAACGCTCCAAGTCCTCTGCTCGAAACGGCCCGACGAGGATCGGCTGTTTCACAATCGCATGGGTCGCCATCTCGTCCTAGACCGGCTTCGGGGCCGGGGGCGGCAGCGCGCGCGCTTCGACGGCCGAATCGAAACCGCACTCCTTGTGCGTCCCATCGCAGAACGGCTTGTTCGATGACTGGCCGCATCGGCAGAGCGAGATGGTGGTGCGCCCGGCGAGATCGAACAGCCGGCCGTCCTGGTCGACGATTTCGAAATCCCCCTCGATCCGGACGGGGCCGTTGTTGCGAATCGTGATCTTAGCCGGCATTCGGTCCCCTAGCCTGGGTGGAAGTCGCAGCATGGACAGTATATACTCCTTTCGGGTTCCGTGGCACGCTGCACCGAACCTTCCCGCCGCAATTTAATTCAATTCCAGAGAGGGACTTAGCGCCATGGCGCCCCAGTACATCTTCACGATGGTCAACCTCGGCAAGGTGCACCCGCCGAACAAGGAGGTCCTGAAGGGGATCTATCTCTCCTTTTTCCCCGGGGCCAAGATCGGCGTTCTGGGCCAGAACGGGGCCGGAAAGAGCACCCTGCTTCGCATCATGGCCGGCGTCGAGGAGCCGACGAGCGGAGAGGCGCGCCCGGCGAAAGGGATCCGCGTCGGCTTTCTATCGCAGGAACCGGTCCTCGATCCCAAGAAGGATGTGCGCGGAAACATTGAAGAAGGCGTCGCGGAGACCCGCGCGATTCTCGACCGGTTCAATCAGCTGAACACGAAGCTGGGTGAGAGTCTTTCCGAGGCCGAGATGGAAAAGGTTCTGGAAGAACACGGCCGGGTGATGGCGGAGATCGAGGCCAAGAACGCCTGGGAGCTGGATCGAACGCTCGAGATCGCGATGGACGCGTTGCGGGTGCCGCCGGGGGACGCCGACGTGCAGACGCTCTCCGGCGGGGAGCGTCGCCGTGTCGCGCTCTGCCGGCTCCTTCTCACGCGCCCCGATCTGCTCCTGCTGGACGAGCCGACCAACCACTTGGACGCCGAATCGGTCGCGTGGCTCGAGCGATTTCTCCACGAATATCCCGGCACGGTGGTCGCGGTCACGCACGACCGGTATTTCCTGGACAACGTGGCGGGCTGGATCTTGGAACTCGACCGCGGCCAGGGGATTCCTTGGGAGGGGAACTACTCCTCCTGGCTCGAGCAAAAGGGTCAGCGCTTAGCGCTCGAGGAGAAGACGGAGTCGGCGCGGCAGCGGACGCTCG
>JBGPMG010000190.1:0-4751 GCA_041486815.1 Candidatus Eiseniibacteriota bacterium
AAACTTCGATTGCAGCGCCGGTGGCAGGTGGCCGATCTCGTCGAGGAAGATTGCGCCGCCGTCCGCTGTCTCGAACAGCCCGGCACGCGCACCCTTAGCGTCGGTGAAGGCGCCGCGCTCGTGCCCGAACAGCTCGTTCTCCAAGAGCTGCTCCTGGAACGAGGAGCAGTTCAAGGCGAGGAAGGGCGCGTCCTTCCGGCTGCTCTGGAAGTGGACGGTCCGCGCGACCAGCTCTTTCCCGGTGCCGCTCTCGCCCTCGATCAGGACGGTCGTCGCTTCGCTGAGCGATACCTTCGCCACGACGTCCCAGATCCGCCGCATCGCCGGCGACTCCCCGATGATCCGTGTCTTGAGGAACGACTCCAACTCCCCGCGTCGAAAGGCGTCGAGCTGGGTCTCGCGGACGATGCCCGCCTTGAGACGCTCCACGGCCAGCAGCATCTCGTGCATCTCATACGGCTTCTTGAGGAAGTCCGTGGCGCCCTGCCGCATGGCCTCCACAGCCGTCGGCAGGTCGCCGAAGGCGGTGATGACGACGACCTTCATCTCGGGGGCCATCGACTTGAGGCGCGGCAGAAGGTCCAGACCGCTCCCGTCCGGAAGACGGAGGTCGAGCACCAGGACGTGTGGGGGATCGCGCCGCACCGACTCCAACACCTCGGCGGCCGAGCCGACGGCATCGACGTCGTACTCCTCCTCGCGGAGGAGCTTCACGAGCGACTTGCGGATCAGCTCTTCGTCGTCCGCGATCCGGATGCGGAGCTTCACGCTACTTCTCCTCCCGCCCTTCTTCGATCTCCGGCGTCAGGAGAGCCGGCAGGCTGAATTTGAACGCCGCTCCCCCCTGGGCCAGGTTGCGCGCGGTCAGGTTCCCCCCGTGCTCTCGGGCGATTTGAAGGGAGATCGAGAGTCCGAGTCCCGTGCCCATCGAGCGGGTCGTGAAGAACGGGTCGAAGATCTTTTCCTTCACTTCCTCCGGAATGCCCGGTCCGCTGTCGACGACGACCACGTCGACGTAGGCCTTCTTGTACCGGGTGCGCCTGAGCCCGACGCCGACCTTCAACGTGCCCCCCTCGGGCATCGCCTGGATCGCGTTGATGATCAGATTCAACACGACCTGCTGCGCCATGTCGGGATCGACCGTGACCTCCGGCAGATCCTCGTCCAAGTCCCGCTCGACCTCGATCGAAGCGTCCGCGAGCCGGCGCGCGAGGTTGTCCAGCACCTTCTCCGCGATCTCCCGGAGATCGGTCAGAACGGGGCGGCCGGCCTGCGGCCGCGCGAAGAGGAGGAGATCGGTGATGATCTGCTCGATCCGATCGAGCTCTTTGAGCACGTCCTGGAGATCGTCCCGGCGCGAATCGCCGGCGCGGAGCTTGGAGGCGACGAACTGGACCGTCGTGCGAACGCCGGTGAGGGGATTGCGGATCTCGTGGGCGACCCTGGCCGAGAGCTCGCCCAGCGAGATCAAGCGCTCCGTGTTCCGGAACACTTCCTCTTCGGAGTCCGCGTCGACTAAGTCCTCGATCCGGATCAGGACCGCCCCGCTTTCCCCCAATCCGCTCAGGCTGTACCGCATCAACACTTCACGGTCGGCCACGGTGCCCCGCACCTCGCGGCTCGCGCGGCCTTGATCGCCGCGCGTGCCCCGCTCGGGCAGGTACCAGCGCTCCGTCGCCGACTCGAACACCTCGCCGATCGGGCGGCCCATCACGTCCTCCCGATCGACGCCCCAACCACGGGCGAGCGTGTCGTTGATGGCCGCGACGCAGCGATCCGCGTCGAGCGCGAGGAGACCCGTGTCGAGCGCGTCGAGGACGTGCTCGAAGAGGTCCCGTGCCGCGTCGGGGGCTTCAACGCGCGGCATCGCGGCTTCTCCGCTCGGCGTGTGGCGTCATCAAGATGACGTTGCCTCGCGACCGCAACCGCGTCAACCGAAAACGCGCGCCGATGGCCGACTTGCGCGGTCGGTGCGCGGCTGGTAGCCTTGACTCAGTATCGTTCCGCGATTCCCTGCGGCGCACCGGACGGCGTTTCGTCCCACACATCTTCAATTCGAGGTACCGCCGATATGATGCAACAGTTGCGCGACAACATGAAGCTCATCATCTGGATCACGGCCATCGTCTTCCTGGTCGGATTTGGGATCTTGGAGCTGGGAGGCGTGGTCGGCCAGGGTAACACTGGCCAGGGTCCCAAGGGCGTCATCGCCATGATCAACGGCGAGCCGGTCCGCTACCAGGAGTTCAACCAGCTCTACACGCAGATGGTCCAGCAGTTGACCCAGCAGCGCGCCATGCAAGAGGGGGAGGACAGTTATGTACGCGAGCAGGCGTGGCAGCAAATCGTCCGCGCCAAGCTCATGGAGCAGGAGGCACGCCGCCACCACATCCAAGTGACTCCGGACGAGATCAAGGCCGCGATCCGTCTGATGCCCCCCGACTTCCTGATGAAGGCTCCGGTGTTCCAGACCGACGGCAAATTCGACTACCGGAAATACTTGAGCGAGCTCGATAACCCCAATTCCCAGCTACCGTGGGCCCAGGTGGAGGCGTACGTCGCGGGTAATCTGCCCTCGCAAAAGCTTCAGGACGAGGTGGTGGCCTCCGCAAAGGTCTCGCAAGGGGATGTGCGAGACCGGTTCCTTCTTCAGAACGACAAGATCGATATCCACTACCTCGCCTTCGTGCCGGACTCCTACCAGGTGGACACGACCCGGATCGGCGGGGCGGACATCGAGAGCTTCTACAAGGCCCATCCGGAGCTGTTCGAGGGCCCGGCCCAGTCCAAGGTTCAGGTGCTGCTAATCCCCCGTGAACCGGGAGCGACGGACTTCGCCGCGGCGCGGGAGCGTCTCCAGGGAATCCTCGACCAGATTCGTGCGGAGCCGGACTCCTTCGAGTCGTTCGCGCGGACCTACTCCGAGATCAACAGCGCCGCGGCCGGCGGCAAGGTCGCCGGCGAGCCTTACTCGGAAGAGATGCGGCCGGTCTTCGTCAAGGGCCTGAAGAACGTGAAGGAAGGACAGATCTCGGACATCCTGCAGGAAGAGCGGTCGCTACACATATTCCGAGTCGACAAGCGCCATCCCGACAAGGTCACGGGGCACGAGCGGATCCAGTACCACGAGATCGCGCTTCGGGTGCAGCCGGGTTCGGAGGCGATCCGCGTGGCACGCGAGCAGGTGGCCGCGTATACGAAGGATGCGAAGCGGTCGGGCGTGGCCGCCGTCGCCACGAGGCACGGACTCCGAACGTTTGAATCGGATTTCTTCACGGAGGGCCAGAGCAACAATCAGCTCTTCGAGCGATTCCCGGACATGGAGCTCTGGTGCTTCGCGGCCAAGGTGGGCGATCTCTCCCGCCCGATTCCAACGGAAGCCGGCTGGTACCTCTATCAGATTCTGGAGCAGCGGAAGGCGGGGGTGCGGCCGCTCGAGACGGTGCAAAAGGAAGCGAAGGCGGAATTGATCCGCTCGCTCAAGATCGCAAAGGCGGAGGAGGCGGCGAAGCAGGCGCGAGCCGCGGTCGTAGCGGGGATGAGCATCGACGACGCGGCCAAGCGATTCGGCGCCTTCCGGGCCAGCGACGCCAAGGGCGTGACGCGGAATGGATACATCCAGAATCTCGGACGCGAACCGAAATCGGTGGGGACCCTCTTCGCGCTGCCGGTGAAAGCGTGGAGCCCGGTCCTCTCGAGCGAGGCGAACGTCTTATTGGCCTACATCGATTCCCACAATACGCCGTCGGAGGAGGAGTTCCAGAAGCAGGCGGGCACACTCCGGGACACCATCCTCAACGAGCGCCGCCAGGTGGCGTTCATCGAGTGGATGCATGAGGTGCGGCGGCGGGCAAAGATCGTCGACTACCGCGAGAACTTCTTCGAAGCCTAGTCCCTGAGAGACCGAACGACAGAGCGGCGGGTCCTGGGCGCTACGCCCGGTCCCGCCGCTTCCGTTCTCAGCTCTTCCGCTGCTCCTCGGTCGAGCCGTCACCGACCGACTTCTTCTCGGTGGTGGTGAGCTCGGTCTCTACTTCCTTCATCCCACGCTTGAACTCCTGGATCCCTTTTCCGATCGAGCGTCCGATCTCCGGGATGCGCTTGGCCCCGAAGACGAAGAGCACGATGAGGAACAGCCAGAAGAGCTCCTGAGGCCCCAAATTGAACATTTCGTTGAAACCGCCTCTCCGAGCCGCCCCGTAGGGAGGCTCCGTGGTGGTCTAACGCGGCTGCGTCCAGCGCCGCGCGTCGCGGCCCACGATCACCGTGACTTCGATCATCTCCTGGGTCCCTATCTGCTGGATCACGTGCCGCGTTCCCAGGTACTCGGCCACGATCTTCCCCGGCTCCGGCGCTCCGGTCCGGCTCACCACCAGCGTGTTCCGGTAATCGGCCCGATCCGCGTTGCTCACCTCGAGCACGTCGAACCCGCCGTCGCGAAGGTACGACGCCAGATCCCCCGCGAGTCCGGGCCGGCCGCTCCCGTTCAGGAGCTCAATCCGGATCGGATGCTTCGGCTTCCCGAGCGGCTGGGGTCCGACGCGGAGCGCGACCGAAACCGCGAAGCCCGCGATCAGGACGAAGAGGACCGCGATCGCGATATCGAGCGTCCGTGATTCGCGGCTCTCCTTCCTGGCCACGGTCCGAGAGCCCCCGCCGTCAGCGTCGCCGCGCGGCCGACGCGGGTCGCCGACCAGCCGCCCCGGCACCGTCGAGCGCGACCCGAAGCCGCCGGTACGTCCGGTTCAGCG
>JBGPMG010000191.1:0-4663 GCA_041486815.1 Candidatus Eiseniibacteriota bacterium
CAAGAGGCGCCGCAGCCCCGTGATGTCCTCGGCCCGGCGCACGAAGGAGAGGGCGACGTAGTCGACACCCATCGAGAGGCCGAACTTGAGGTCGGCCCGGTCCTTTGGCGTGAGCGACGCCGCGCTCAAACGGGCGCCCGGGAAGTTCACCCCCTTGTGGTCGGCGATCTCACCGCCGGTGACAACCCGGCAGCGAAGCCCGTCCTTTCCCTTTCCGACCACGCGCAGCTCGACGAGCCCGTCGGCGATCAGGACACGATCGCCCACCGTCACGTCGCGCATCAGGCCCGAATAGACGATCGGGATCCGCCGCGCGTTTCCCATGCCGCGTCGATTGGTGAGCGTGACTTCGGCGCCGGTGCGGAGCCGGACCATGCCGCCTTCCAGGGCGCCGACGCGGAGCCTAGGACCCTGCAGGTCGAGGAGGAGCCCGACGTGCTTGCCGATCCGCTTCGAAGCGGCGCGGATGCGGCGGATCGCGCGCGAGTGATCGCGGTAGGTTCCGTGGGAAAAATTGAGGCGCGCCACGTCCATCCCGGAACGGATCATCCGGGCGAGCATGGCGGGGTCGGAGGAGGCAGGCCCGATCGTGGCGATGATCTTGGTGCGGCGCGAGGACACTAGACGGCGAGCGTCGCCATGACCTCCTCGGCGTGCCCCTCGACCTTGACGCGTCGGAATACGTTCTCGACGCGGCCCTCGCGGTCGATCACAAACGTCGTCCTCTCGATTCCCCAGTAGCTACGGCCGTAGAGGTTCTTCTCCTTGTACGTTCCGTACTGGCGCGACACCGCGGCGTCGACGTCAGAGAGGAGCGGGAAGGGCAGGTTGTATTTCTGCGCGAATCGCTGGTGGCTCAGGTCGTCATCGAGGCTGACCCCGAGCACGACCGCGTCCTTCGATCCGATCCGCGGGAGGTGGTCGCGGAAGCCGCAGGCTTCCATCGTGCATCCCGGCGTGTCGTCCTTCGGATAGAAATAGAGAATGACGCGCTTCCCTCGGAATTCATTCAGCGAGACCTTGCGGCCGAGCGTGCTTGGAAGGGAGAACTCCGGTGCCATCATTCCGACCGTGAGGCTCTCGCCCGGCCAGTCGGGCGACCCCGGCTTCGCGGCGGAGCGGCGTCGCGGCGCCGGTGGAACGTTGACCGGAGGCTCAGTGTAAGTGCTGATGGCGGGCTCGGTTTCGAACTCGAGTGCTCCCTGCGCCGAGCCGCCGGACCTTTGGCCCGACCGCGCGGCCATCCTCGACTTGCCCATGACCGGGGCTTTCGAGCCCTTGGCCGCCTGGGGAATCGGCCTAGGCGGCGCCTTCACCTTCGTGACCGACTTCGACTTAGCCGCCGGACGCGCCTTTGGCTTGGCGCTTCTCGACTTAGGCCGCGACTTGGAGCGGGCGGCGATCTTCTTCCTGGCGCTTCCCTTAGCCTTCGTCGGCACCGATCGTTTCCTCTTTATCTGATTGTGGGATTTAGACTTCCGTGCCTTGGCAGATTTCTTTGGCCTGCGGGCCGATGGCTTCTTGGCCATGGTTGGCACCCTCCGAAGGGGGTGGATGGGCCGAAATCGTTGCCTTCGCGGCGCATCCTATCCTCACTTGGGGCGCGGTTCAAGCGGGGTCATGGCCCGGACGGCTGTTCCCAGACATTTTCCCACCGCTCCGACCCGCAGCGGCAAGCGGAATTGCCGTCGCCGCGGCAAGAGCGAACGCGATGGAGACGCACCTCACCGGAGACCCGCCGAATCCCGCTCGACTTGGGTGAGCGGAAAGCTCTCCCCGATCTCGAGGGGTATCACGGTCGATCCCAGCGCATCGACCAGCTCCGCGCGCCAGCGAGGACCGAGGCGTTTGCTCTTTCCGTCGTACGCCCCGAGATGCATCGGCACCACGTACGGCACTCCCAGGCCGGCGACCGCGAAGATCGCGTCTTCCGAGTGAAGATGCGCGTTGACGTTGAGGAGCGCTATGTCGGGCCGGTACCTGGTGCCGATCGCGGCGATTCCGGGGAAATACTCCGTATCGCCGCTGTAGTAGACGGTGATCTTTGGGCCCCGGATGATGTAGCCGAGCGCGCGGCCGTCCGAGCGAGCCTTCAGCGACATGCGCCCACCTGGATGATGCGCGGCCACCGCCACGATCGTGCCTCCCGGAAACGCGAACTCGTCGCCAGGCCTCATCACACGGACGCGCAGCCCCAGCCCGGCGACATATTTGGCCGCGGGCCAAGGGCAGAGGACGGTCGTCCCCGGCGTGAAACGGGCGAGCGTTTCTGGATTCAGGTGATCCTGGTGCGCGTGCGAGATCATGACCATGTCCGCCTGATCGAACGACTCTCGCGGTGGCGCCGGGATCAGCCTACGGCGGATGATCGCGTACGATTCCGTGAACACGGGATCGGTGACGATGCCGAATCCCTCGATGTCGATGTAGGCGCAGGCGTGACCCCAGAAGGTGATCGCGTCGTTCGGGGGCTCCGAATAGAGGGCGCGGTCGATTCGAGGCTTGGGGAGGAAGGCCGGGACACAGCCGGCAGCGGTGGCGGAGACGAGGAACAGGGCCGGCCGGGTGCGGA
Source organism: Candidatus Eiseniibacteriota bacterium (assembly GCA_041486815.1). Classification (GTDB taxonomy): domain Bacteria; phylum Eisenbacteria; class RBG-16-71-46; order SZUA-252; family SZUA-252; genus WS-9. Next base: position 2,573 of record JBGPMG010000191.1, read on the forward strand.
GCCTCATATCCGCGCACTACCCCGCCGGTCCGCGGATTCTCCTAACGTGCGGCGGTGGGACCGGCCTGGTCTTGAGTAAAGGGGCTAGTTCTTCAACCGCGAGTTCGTGAAGGTCGCCTCATCCATCGTCGCGGGCGTCGCGACGTTCTCGAAGCGGAGCATCACCGGCTTCCCGGCGAACCGGCGGGCGAGCGAGAGCCGGATCGGGCCGATCTCGGTCCACGATTCCCACGTCGAGCCCTGAGGCGGCGGCTTCTGACCGGTGAGGACGAATTCCCACCTGTCGATCAGATGCGTTTTCTGATTCACGTAGAGCCAATACCGATCTTGAGGGGTGAGGCCCACCCCCGACGCGAACGACAGCTCGAGGACGTCGTAGGTCTCGCCGCCGCCTTCGTCCTGGTGGACGCGCACGTGCTTCACGCGCGTGCCGGGGTCGTGGAGCTTGAACGGCATCATGATCCAGTAGGTATCGTTCACCCACCGCTCGTATCCGTTCTGGATGATGTTCTTGATGTTGGTGGTGTCGGTTTCGACCACCCCATCGGTGTACGCCATGCCCTTCTTGTCGGCCAAGTTGAAGATCGCGGTGACGTTTTGGCCCTGGTCATCGGGACCTTCGACGCGGCAGCGGCCGTGGGCTTTGTCCCACCAATGCCTGAAGCGCGCGACCTCCTTCATGTCCTTCACGACCACGAAATCAAAACGAAAGTAGGGGAGTCGATCCCACGCCTGCTGCCCACCCATCGCGTCGGTGAGGCTCTGGACCACCTCCTTGGCGGCGTCGTCCATCTCGCAGGGCGGCGGCGCGCTCGGCCTCGCGGTCGGAGGAGCCGCGACCTTCTTCGCGGTCGGAGGGGCCGCGACCTTCTTCGCGGCGGGTGGAGGCGCGCTCCTCTTCGCGGCGGGGGCCGAAGCTCCACGCGCGACCGCGCTGCCGAAGGCGAGGATCAACGCCGTCGCGACGTGGAGGATCAGGTTTCGCGTGACCGCGGAACGCCTCCGCGCGCTCACTTCAGTCCCCTCAGCACCTCGATCAGCTTGGCCTGATCGGGCAGTTGCCCAATCTCATGGACCTCGATGTGGCGGACGATTCCCTCCGTGTCGATGACGAACGTCGCCCGCTCCGCGTAGCCCTCGGGACGGAAGATCCCGTACTTCTTGGCCACCTCGCCGTGGGGGTGGAAGTCGGAGAGCATCGGATAGTCGATCCCGCCGAGCTGCTCCGCCCACGCCTTGTGCGCCGGAACGGAGTCCACCGATAGGCCGAGCACCTGCGTGTTCAGCCCCTCGAAGGTCTGGAGCTCCTTGCTGTACCCGGGCATCTGGATCGAGCAGACCGAGGTGAACGCGAGCGGATGGAAGATGAGCGCCACGTTCTTCTTTCCGAAGAACGAAGAGAGCGTGACCTTCTTGTTGGCGTGGTCGGTGAGTGTGAAATCGGGGGCCTTGTCGCCCGTCTTGAGCGTCGCGGTTTGAGCCATCGTGGCTTCCATCTCCGGATCTCCTGTCGGAATTCGTGATGCCCGGAATCCCGGGCTCTGATTACTCGGCGATGACGGTGCTGGCCTGTTCTCCCGCGAGACGCTCCAGCGTCTCCGGATCGTTGACGCCCCGCTGGACTTCCTTGGGGATGTAATCGAGCAGAAACTTGAGCGAGAGCGCCTCCTTGACGAGCGCGCGGGCGACGACCATCCGCTGCACCTGGTTCGTCCCCTCGTAGATTTGCGTGATCTTCGCGTCCCGCATGTATTTCTCGATCGGATAGTCGCGCATGTAGCCGTAGCCGCCGAAGATCTGTACCGCGTTGGTCGTGACCTCCATGGCGACGTCGGTGGCGAAGAGCTTGCACATGGCGGAGAGCTTGGAGACGTTGGGGGCCCCGCTGTCCACCGCCATCGCGGCGACGTACACGAGATTGCGCGCGGCCTCGACCTTGGTCGCCATGTCGGCGATCATGAAGGCGACCGCCTGGTGCATCGCGATCGGGACGCCGAACTGGACGCGCTCCTTTGAGTACTCGGCAGCGAACTCGAGAGCGGCGCGCGCGATCCCGACCGCCATCGCGGCGACACCGGGACGGGTGCGGTC
>JBGPMG010000192.1:0-4647 GCA_041486815.1 Candidatus Eiseniibacteriota bacterium
CTTTTCATCACGCAGACGCGATCAAGGAGCGCCCGCGGCGGAGGCGGAGGAGGAGCCGCATCGCGAATCGCTTCCAGTCCCCGGGCGCCCTCACGGACGCGGGCGAGGGTCAGGTGCGGCCGGAACGGCTTGTCCGGCGCGCCGAATCCACCGCGCTCAAGGGCTTCGTTCATCGAACCGGCGACCGAGACGACGGATTCCGCCCCCTCGGCCAGCCCGATCCAGACGACCCGTGGGCGGTCGAGATTCGGAAACGCTCCGATCGAACCCAGGCCGGCCCGCGGGGCGATCTCCGCTCCGGCGTCTCGGGCCACCAGACCGCGCACGCGCTCGACGCCGGCGTCGTCGAGGTCCCCGAGGAATCGGAGCGTGATGTGGAGATTCTCGGGCCGGGTCCAGGAGAGGCCCCGCGTCTTCGATGCAAGCTCGCGGGAGACCACCCCCAGGTAGTCCGTCCAGTCGGGCGGGATCATCAGCGCGATGAAGGTCCGCGTCACGAGCGCGAGGAGTCGAGGTGCCGCCGGGTGAGGTCGAGCGCATACGCGGCCGACCGAGCGATGATCTCAGACCGCGTCCCGCCGATCACGTGCCGCGCGCTCCGCGCTCCGTCGGGGGAAGCGAGCCCGAGGTAGACCAAGCCGACCGGCTTTTCCACGCTTCCACCGCCGGGACCCGCGATCCCGGTGCTGGAAAGGGCCAGATCGCAGTCCAGGCGCTTGCGAGCTCCCGCGGCCATCTCTTGTGCCACTTCGGCGCTCACCGCGCCGTGCCGCTCCAAGGTCGCGGCCTTGACGCCAAGCAGCTCCTGCTTCGCGCGATTCGAGTAGGCGACGACGCCGCCAACGTAATAGCGGGAGGCGCCGGGGGTCTCGGTGATCGCGGCGCCGATTGCACCGCCGGTAAACGACTCGGCCGTTGCGATCGTAAGCTTCCGCTCGGCGAGGAGCGCGCCAAGCACGGTCGAAAGCGTCTCGTTCCCACCTCCGTAGACATGCTCTCCCGCCAGGTCCCGAACCCGTCGCTCGCAGCGCTCGATCGCGTCGAGCACCCAGGCGGCATCGGGAGAGGCGGCCGCGAGCGTCACGTCGACTCCCGAGGAGTGGGGCAGATAGCCGACCTTCACCATCTCCTCCTCCGCCTCGACCTTCTGAAGCCGCTCCGCCAGCGCCGACTCGGAGAGGCCGATCGTGCGGACGACCCTCCGGGCCATTTGCATCCCGGCCCGGCGGGAGCGGAGATACGGGAGAACGTACTGCTCCATCATCGCCTCCGCCTCGGCGGGAACGCCGGGGAGGCAGAAGAAGTCGGTCTCCGCGTGCGTGAAATGGAGCCCGGGCGCCGTCCCGCGCGGGTTCTCGATGATCTTCGCCCCCTTCGGCACCAGCGCCTGGGACTCGTTCATCGCCGGCATCTCGATTCCGCGCTCACGAAAGCGCGCTCGGATCCGATCGAGCACCGCCTCGTCCAGGATCAGGCGGAGGCGAAAGACCGTCGCGATCGCTTTGCGCGTCAAATCGTCGGAGGTCGGGCCGAGGCCCCCGGTGGCCACGACCGTCTCGGCCCGACGCGCCGCCGCCCGAAAGATCTCGGCCATCCGCGCGGTGTCGTCGCCTACGGTGGTCTGGTAGTGGACCTCGACCCCGATCGAGGCGAGCTGCTCGACGATCCGGCTGGAATTCGTGTCGCGGACGAGACCGTGAAGAAGCTCGGTCCCGATGGTGATGACCTCTGCGCTCATGAAACGAGGAACGCTGCCGCGAGGCGGAGGAGAACGTTGGTCGCGCCGCCCGCGAGGATGTCGTCGACCATCACCCCCCACCCGCCGGGGAGCCGCTGGCTCGAGCGAATGGGGAACGGCTTCCAGATGTCGAGGCACCGGAAGAGGACGAAGGCAAGAGCGAGCATCACGATCGGACGGCCTCCGAGTGGAACGCCCCAGACGGCGAGGAGCATGCCGGCGACCTCGTCGATCACGATGGGGCGCGCATCGTGTCCCAGAGACCGCTCCGCCTCGCCGGCCGCCCAGACCCCGAGCGGAATCAGCGGGAGGATGACCGCGGCGAGGATCCACGGGTCGAGACGGGGAAGGAACGGCAGCAGGCAGAGGGCGGTGCCCAGCGACGCCCACGACGCGGGAGCGAACGGGATGAAGCCGACGCCGAAGCCGGTGGCGAGCCAGACGGCGAGGCGCCGCATGCGTCTATCCGAGCGTCTTCAGGACGAGCTTACAAGCCAGCTTGAGGGTGTCGAATACACCCGTTCCCCGGAGCGCGACCGCTTCGTAGAACGGGGCGCCTTTCGGGTTCAACTCCTTCTCCAGATCGGGCACCGATACGACGCGCGGGAGATCCCGCTTGTTGTATTGGATCACGAGCGGGACCTTCTCGGAGGAGAGGCCGTGCTCGGACAGATTGTCGTGCATGTTCACGAGGCTCTCGATGTTCGCCTCGAAGCGATCGATCTGGGAGTCGGCCACGAAGACGATCCCGTCGACCCCCTTCAAGATGAGCTTCCGGCTCGCGTTGTAGTAGACCTGGCCGGGGACCGTATAGAGGTGAAAGCGCGTGCGGAATCCGCGGATCTGCCCCAGCTCCAGCGGCAGGAAGTCGAAGAAGAGGGTCCGATCCATCTCGGTGGCGAGGGAGATCATTTTCCCACGCGTGTCCTGAGGAACCCTTGAGTAGATGTGCTGCAAATTGGTGGTCTTCCCGCAGAGACCAGGACCGTAGTAGACGATCTTGCAGTTGATCTCGCGGGACGAGTAGTTGATCAGCGACACGAAGCGATCGGCTCCTAGTCCTTGAAGAGGCTGTCTATCTCGCTCTCCGCTTCGGCCGCGAAGTCCGCTCCGAGAGTCGTCGCGGCGATGTCCTCATTCTTATAGTGCAACTTGTCGAAGACCTTGTTCAGCACGATCAGGAGTTCGTCCCCCGCGCGCTTCGCCTTCAAACGCACGAGTCCGAGCGAGGTCTTCCTGTCGAACAACACGACGAGAATGACCCGGTTGGCGATCATCGAGAGATACATGCTGTCGTCCAGACCTTGGTGGACAAGGGTGGCGAAATCCTTTTCGCCGACCATCTTCGCCAGCTCCGCATTGGCCCCGAAATCGGCCGCGGCAAGCGAAGAGAAGGAGGTGATGTCGAAGTCCGGCTGGGTCCCGACCGTGCTGATGAGCTGCCCCGTCTTGTCGATCAGCATCACGCTGCGCGAGTTGGCGCTCCGCATCAGCGTTTGAAGAATGAGAGTCATCGAGTAGAAGTCTTCCTCGTAGACCGCCCAGTTCCCCTTGACCATAATTCGGCTCCTTGGACACCTTGGGCTTCGCGGCGCGGTATCGCCGCCTCGGCGCACGCGAGATATAGGGGTGTCCTGCCCTTGCCCCGCGTCAAGCCGACGGCGAGACCAAATTCCCCACGCCCGAAATCTCCGCGCGGCCCATCCTCCGCACGGTGCACCCTCAAGGAATTTTGCGGGAACCTAACACGTCCCCCCATTGCGTCAAGGGGAAAGTGCCAAAAATCAGGGACTTATATCTCCTTCCGGCCGCTCAGAGCCCGCGCCAGGGTGACCTGGTCGGAGAACTCGAGGTCGGACCCCATCGGGACTCCCCGCGCGATCCGGGTGACCTTGAGACCCTCGTTCGGTTGGAGGAGGCGCGCGATGTAGAGGGCGGTCGCCTCGCCCTGGGCGGTGGGATTCGTGGCCACGATGACCTCTAGAATTCCACCCGCTCCCACTCGATCGAGCAGCTCCCGGAGCCGGAGCTGGTCGGGGCCGATCCCATCCACCGGCGAGAGCGCTCCCTTCAGGACGTGATATCGACCCTTGAACTCGCCGGTCCGCTCGAGCGCGAGGACATCCATCGGCTGCTCCACGACGCAGAGAATCGACGATTCGCGGCGGGGATCGGCGCAGAGGGCGCAAGGGTCGGTCTCGGTCACATTGCCGCAGATCGTGCAGTCGTGGACATTTGCCTTGAGGTCGAGAATCGAGGCGGCCAGCCGCTTCGAATCGGCCTCGGGGGATCGGAGCAGGTGAAAGGCGATTCGCTGGGCCGATTTCCGTCCCACCCCGGGGAGGCGGGTCAGCTCGGCGATGAGGGTCTCAAGGAGGGCGCTGGAGTACTGCATCGAGGCTAGAAGAGCCCCGGCGGGAGACCCATGCCGCCCGTGACGCGGCCCATCTCCTCCTCAACCATGCGCGTCACCTTGCCGCGGGCGTCCTTGAGCGCCGCGAGAATCAAGTCTTCCAGAAGATCCGCTTCGGCGGGGTCGACGACCCCGGGATCGATCGAGACCGCGGTGACCTCCTGGGCGCCGTTCATCGTGACCTTCACCTTTCCGCCGCCGGAGGAGCCCACGAGCTCACGGGTCTTCAGCTCCGCCTGCATCTCGGCCATTTTCGCCTGAAGCGCCTGGGCCTGCTTCATCATCTGTTGAATGTTCACGAGGCGCCGCTCCCTTGGGGGCCGGGCTTCAGAATCTCGCCGTCAAACAGGTCCACGATGCGCTGCACTAGACCGTCCGGCGCACCGTCGGCCGCGCCGTCCTCTGCTTCGGCTTCGGCTTCGGCTTCGGCCTCGGGGGTCGGCGGGCGAATTTGATAGCCGGCGCCGCTGATCGCCTGATCGCTGCTCACGCAGAC
>JBGPMG010000193.1:0-4609 GCA_041486815.1 Candidatus Eiseniibacteriota bacterium
GGCCGCGACCTTAATGGTCGCGACGCCCGTGGGACCCGCTTCCGTCGCCGCACCTCCAGGGTTGCGCCGACTCCCGCCGCCAGCGATAATGCGGACCTCTCAACCATGGAGGGATCATGAGACGCGCGTTGAATTCCACGACCCTCAGGGCATCGGTGGCCGCCCTCGTCCTAACCGTCTCGGCCGGCTGCTCCTCGATGACCAAGGAGCAGAAGGGCGCGATCATCGGCGCCGCCGCGGGCGGCGCGGCGGGCGGGGTGATCGGCAAGCAAACAGGCTCTACCGCGCGCGGAGCCATCATCGGGGCGGTAGTAGGTGGCGTCGCGGGCGGAATCATCGGCCACCAGATGGACAAGCAAGCGCAGGAACTGAAGCAGAATATCCCGGGCGCGGTGGTCGAGCGCGTGGGCGAGGGCATCCAGATTACCTTCGCTTCCGGGCTGATGTTCGAGTTCGACTCCGACGTCGTTCGCGGTGACGCCCGCACCAACCTGAACACGCTTGCAAGAAGCCTCGACAAGTACGATAAATCCGATCTGATGATCGTCGGTCACACCGACGATGTGGGAACCCGGGCGTATAACCAGGACCTCTCGGAGCGCCGGGCCAACTCCGCGGCGCGGTATCTGAATTCCCAAGGAGTCACGCGCCGCATCGCGACCCGGGGACTCGGCGAAGACGAGCCGGTCGCATCGAACGCGACGGACGCGGGGCGGCGCAAGAACCGCCGGGTCGAGGTCGCGATCTACGCGAGTGAGGCATGGCAGGCGGAAGCGAAGCGTCAAGCGTCGGCACCCTAACCGTTCCCCACACACGGAGGTAACTATGCTCGCACGTGCGCTCGCATTCTCTTCGGTCCTCGCACTTCTCACCCTCTACACGGCGTCTCCGGCGCTCGCCGGCAGCTGGCCCCATGAGCGCGATGGGATGGTGCTCGGATTCAATGCCGGCGGAGGGAGCGCGGGACTCAACGTCACCGGTGTGACCAGCAACCGCGAAGGTGGCTTCGGCGGAAATTTCCGGGTCGGCTACGCGTTCTCCCCCAAGGTCGCGGCCGGTCTCGAAGGAAACATGTGGACGAAGAGCGTGGATAACGAAACCTGGACGTTCAGCGTGGGCGGCCCCGCGATTACCTACTATCCGGGGGCGACCGGCTTTTTCGTTCGGGGCGGCGTCGGCGTCGGAACGGTTGACTACAGCCTGAAGTCGGGCGGCGTCACGTCCTCCGTGTCGGACAACGGATTCGGCTTTCTCGCCGCGACGGGCTACGAATGGAGATTGGGGCGGAAATTCGCTCTCGGCCCGGAGTTCGATTACGCCCACGCCAAGGTGAACTCCGATCTCTCGATGAACTACTTCAACTTCACCATGGGCCTGAACTGGTACTTCTAAATAGAGGCGGCCGTGCCACGCGGCGCGCGGCTCGCGGCCGCCGCCGCGGTGCTCGCCCTTGTGTTGGGCACTTCCTCCTGCTCGGTTGACCCCGCCCACGCAAGGGGCGCAAATTCCTTTTCCATGGATCCCGTAGCAGACGTATCGTGTAGCCCATGAGCCCGCAAGCGTTCGCGATCTATTGTTTCCTGGGATTTTTGGTCCCCGTGCCGCTGCTCGCCTGGCTCGACCGGCCCCGCCGTAAGGGAAATTCGACGGCGCCTCCCGGCCCTCGCTGATGTACGCGGGTCATCTTGCGTTTGGGCTGGCCCTCAAGGCGAAAGAGCCGCGCGTTCCGACCTGGGCCGTGTTGCTCGGGGTTGGCCTTCTCGACCTCCTTTTCGGCCCGTTGGTCCTGCTCGGGATCGAGCGCGTGAGCATGACGCCGGGTAGCGCGCCGGGATTCTCACTGGATTTCATCGATTGGTCCCACTCCCTCGCGATGTCGCTGGTTTGGGCGGGGCTGTTCGGGGTTGCCTTCGCGAGCCGGGGGCGCGCTGTCGCGGTGGTCCTAGGCTTCGCGGTCTTCTCGCACTTTCTACTCGATCTTCCGATGCACCCGCGCGACCTCGCGCTCTGGCCGGGCTCGAGCGTTCATCTCGGCTTCGGGCTGTGGAGATCGATGCCGGTCGGCTGGTGGTGGGTGGAGCTGGGGGTGATCGCGCTCAGCTGCGGCTACTACTGGATCCGCGCGAGGAGGATCGGGACCTTCGGCGGCCGAGCGGGCTGGGCATGCGCCACGGTGATCGCCCTACACCTCCTCAACTCTCCATGGGCGAAGCCGACGCGTTAAGCGACTCGTTCCGCCCCGCCGTCGGCTCTGCGCCAACCGCCCCACTTTCGCCGCGAGAACCCCCAGTCTCGAGCCCTCGAACCCCATCCCCCCTCGTGCGTTGCGCACAGGTCCCGCCGGTGGCTCGATCCGGCCATCCGCCCAAGCCGCGCCGTCCGCTGTAGCTCCGCCCATTGCGGGCCCCATGCGGGAAGCAAGGCGGCGCGGCCCCGCCTAGGCATGAGCGATGCGTTTGTCTGCGGGCACGAAGTGTAGCTCTGGGATCCCGCCGGCTCGCACGCGACGAAGGTTCCCGGGGCGGCGCACCCAAAGGAGAAAGCCATGAAGCCCCGTCGCCCCCGGTTTCCACAGAGTTTCGCCCTCGGTCTTGCGGTTCTGCTCACCGTCGCAGGATGTTCCAATCTACCGACGAAGCCGTCGGCTGCGATCGAGAGCGGATCCGGCGCGACCGCCACGGGTGGAGCGCCCGAAGCGGTGCTCGGCCTCGATCTCCTGGACGGGGACAATAATTCCACAACCTCTAAGACCGCTACCATCGGCCTCCTCGGCGGCATGGTGTCCGTCGGCAATTTCACCGTCGTGATCCCGCCCGCGGCTCTCACCCGTACCGCGACCGTCACCGTGTCGCAGCCGGACCTCGCGCGCCCGGTCCTGAACCTGAGCATTTCGCCGGCCTCGGCGAACCGGTTCCTCTTGCCCGTCCTTCTCGTCGCCGACGCGAAGCCGATGAACCCGTCGCTCCTCTCCGTGGCCTCCATCGGGTACTACAATCCCGCGACGGGCCAGTGGGAGACCGTGGTGGGCTCGGCGGTCAGCGTGCTCAACCTGACCGTCACCGCTCCGCTCTGGCACTTCTCCACCTATCGGGTCCAATCGGGAGGCAAGGCCGGCTGGTAACGCCCAACCAGGATGTAAGTTACGCCCTGAGGCACAAACGACCACGTTAAGGAGACAAGGGTGGGTGCCGATATACCGGAGGAGCTCAACCTCCAGTGTGTATCGGCATTCTGCTGCGGTCCACGCGCTCCTGGCGCACCGAGGACCGTGCGGGGGATAAAGATGGAACGGCGCTATCGACTCTTCGCGTACTTTCTCGGCGTCCTCATATTGGGCTCAATCCTGCTGGACTGGCTCTCAGGGTCGATTCGCATCCCTGAAAGGCCGCGGGTCGAAGAGACTCGGGCGCTCCCTCCACGGGCCCCGGACGTCGCCGGCACCCCCATGGGCCAGCAACCGCCCTCCGATGCGACCGCGGGATACACGCCGACATATGCACCGTCCTACGATAATGCGTCCCTCTCGGATGGGAAATCTTCCTCGGTGCGCGAGGCTCCGCGCTCGGATCAGCAGGCACCCGCGGCGATCTCGAACTCTTCCGACCTACAGCCCCCAGCGCCCCCGCCTACCGTCTCCTCCGAGGGGCAGGATTCACCGGACGCGGACCAGTACACGACGGCGCCCAAGAGCAGCAATGCCGCGCTCCGCGAAGCTCTGAAAAAGTCGAAGGGGCGCTGACCCGCCTCACAAGCCTTCCTTAAATCGCGATTGTTTCACCGCCCACTTGGGTACATCGTGCCCCGTACGGTCGCCTCGCCATTCGCTCCGAATACCCCCCTGAGGGCGCATGATCGGTACGATCCTCTCTCATTACCGCATCATCGAACAGATCGGCGCCGGCGGAATGGGCGTCGTTTACCGCGCCAGAGACGAGCGCCTCGACCGCGACGTCGCGCTCAAAGTATTGTCCGCGAACCTCGTCGCGGATGAGGCCGCGCGCAAGCGCCTCCGCAGGGAAGCGCACGCCCTTTCCAAGCTCAACCATCCCCACATCAATCTGATTTACGACTTCGATTCCCAGGGCGGGGTCGACTTTCTCGTCATGGAGTTTGTCCGAGGGCAGAACCTTGCCCACCGTCTCCAAACCGACCCCTTCGCCGAGGCCGAGGTCATGTCGATCGGTGTGCAGATCGCCGAGGCCCTCGAGGAGGCGCACGCGTCCGGAATCGTCCATCGAGATCTGAAACCGGGAAACGTGATGCTGACCGATCGGGGCGCCGTAAAGGTCCTCGACTTCGGCCTTGCGAAGACGCTCGAGCCCGACTTGCACGGCGCCGAGAGCCTCACCGAGCCGGGGATGATCGCCGGAACGTTGCCGTACATGGCACCTGAGCTGTTCCGCGGCGAGCGAGCGGATGAGCGGGTCGATATTTACGCCTTGGGGGCGGTGCTCTACGAGATCGCGACCGGCACGCGCGCCTTCGCTCAGGAGACGACGGCCTCGCTCATCGAGGCGGTGCTCCGCGAACCCCCGATAAATCCCACCACGGTCGCACCCCATTTGTCCCCGGGGCTCGAAGGAATCATCCTCAAGTCGTTGGAGAAGGA
>JBGPMG010000194.1:0-4596 GCA_041486815.1 Candidatus Eiseniibacteriota bacterium
AACCTCCGTCGCTTTGTGCAGCTCGGCCGGCTCCCGGACCGGCCCCGCCCGCCAATTCGGGGACAGGGCCTTCCCGCGCCGATCTCATTGGTGTTGAATGCTCTGCACCGCTTTGGCGCTGTGGGCATCTAAACTAAAGGCACGTATATTGCTTTGGCTCAGGGGGATAGATCCTGCGCCAAATCGATTAGACCTGGAGGATGAGGCGAAAATGGTCACCTTGAGCGACAAAGCTGCGGCCGAGATCAAGCAGATCATGCAGCAGCAAGGGGGCACGTTCGAAGGTATCCGCGTCTTCGTCGCGGGCGGCGGCTGCTCGGGCCTCTCGTACGGAATGCAGATCGCCGACGAGCCGGCCACCGCGGACGACCTCGTGTTCGACGCGGAGGGCGTCAAGGTCATCGTCGACATGGGGAGCCATCAGTACCTGGACGGCGCCTCGATCGACTTCGACGATACGCTCCAGGGCGGCGGCTTCAAGATCAACAACCCGAACGCGGCGAAAACCTGCGGCTGCGGGTCCTCGTTCGCCACCGAAGAGGGTGCGGAAGGGGCCGAGCCCGCGAAGGCCGGTGGTTGCGGATGCGGCGGCGGGGGCTGCGGGAGCAACTAGGCCCGAAACGAACCGAACGGTAGACTGACCGGCGCTCCGGCAATGGGGCGCCGGTTTTCATTTTCCCTGGAGACAAGCATGTCGGAATTCGTGAAGGCGGCCCGAGCCTCCGATCTCGAGGAGGGAAAGGGAGTGATCGTCTGGGTGGGCGGCATCCGGGTCGCGCTCTTCCGCTGCGAGGGGGCCGTCTACGCCATCAGGAACCAATGCCCTCACATGGGGGGCGACCTGGGGGAGGGGCACTTGGTGGGCGAGATCGTCCGCTGCCCCTGGCACGGATGGAGATTCAACGTGAAGACCGGCAAGGCACCTGACACCGAAGTCGTCGCGGTGCGCACCTATGAAGTCAGGATCGACGGCGATGACGTTCTGGTTCGCGTCTGAAAGCACCCGGGCCTGTATCCGCGGCGCCGCGGTTCTTCTGGTCGGTCTCCTGGCGCCCGCGGCGAGCCTCGGCTCCGCGACGATCCAAGGAGTGGTCGTGTCGCGCGAGGGTGGCGAAGGGCTCCCGTTCGCCGTCGTTCGCGTCCTCGGGACGCCGCACCGGGCCGAGACCGCCAACGACGGCTCCTTCGCGCTCCACGGGGTCTCCCCGGGGCGGAGCCAGATCGGCGTAACGCTCGTCGGTTTCCGGCCTCGACTCGATTCCCTGTTCGTCGCCGAGACCGACTCGCTCTTCAACCTACGCCTCGAGCTGGAACCGGTCGCCTTCGCCCTCAACGAAGTGGTCGTGCGCGCCGAGCCGCCCGGCGCCGAGTCCCATGCGCAGGTCCTCTCCATCGAGCAGATCCGCCGTCTTCCTGGGACGTTCGAAGATCTATTTCGCGCCGTGCAGGTGCTCCCCGGGGTCGCGGCCCCGGACGTCGCGGCCAGCTTCCTCGTACGGGGAGGGGAGAGCGATGAAACGCTCGTACGCCTCGATGGGATCGATCTGCTCGAGCCGTACCATGTGCGCGACTGGGGCGGGGCCCTTTCCATCGTCAGCCTGGAAGTCGCGGAATCAGCGCGCCTCCAGCGGGGAGGGCTGCCCGCGCGCTATGGGCGCCAACTCTCCGGCGCCCTCGAGATCGACACCCCTCAGTCGGACACATCCGCTTCGGTCACCCACTTAGCCGCGAGCCTCACGCAGTTGCGCGCCGCATACTCGGGACGCCTTGGAGAAGACAGCTCTTTTCTCGTCGCCGCGCGGGAAGGACTCTTGGCCGCGGTCTACCGCGCGCACCGGCTCGACCCCAAGACGAACGTCGAGCCGGATTTTCAGGACTTATTCGCCCAGCTCCGCGTCCGGCGGGGTCCGCGCCAGGAGCTTGTTTTCCTGGCGCTCTCGAGCAGGGACCACCTACGCTACGACGAACCGTTTGACGAGGACGACGTCGACGGCCTGGAACGAAACATCACGACCGGGATCCGATGGACCGCCCGGCCAACCGACGCGGTGCGTACGCTCGTCGTCCTGTCCGGTGACATCTTCGACCGGCGCCGGACCCTCGGCCACACCGGCCGGGACGACGACTTAACCCGCGCCGCGCGCATGCGGGCCGAGTCGGAGATCACGTTGTCGGGAGGCCAATCGTTGGAGGCCGGCGTCGGGACGGAGTGGGAGGATGCCCGCATCCGATTCGACTCGATCGACGCGTTCATCCAGAACGGCGTCTATCACGAGAATGTGATCACCAGAACCGTTGGAACAGCCCTGAGGCGCCGGTTCGATGGTTTCGCTTCGCTCCATTCCCGTTGGGGATCAAACCTATCGACGACCGCCGGGGTCAACGTGGCCCGCGACCTCTACGCCTGGGGGTTGAGGCGCGACGGCGGCGTCCCGCCGAGCGATCCCGGCGGGAGCTTCGCATCGCCGCGGCTCTCGGTCGGTTGGCGGTTGGGCGGCGGCGCGACCCTTCGCGCGGCCGGCGGAGTCCTTCGCCAACCAACCTTCTTGAATAATTTGGATTCGGATCGCGCGCAACTGCTGCTCGGCCGACGCCGGGAAGCCGAGGAGGTGATCCTGGGCGTCGATCTGAGGCCAAAGGGCGCACAGGTGCGCGTCGAGGGATACCTTCGGCGCGATCGAGGGGTTGGATTCCCGATCCAGGATCTCGCGTCGCGCCCAATCCTCGATTCATCGCTCGATCGTGGTCGCTCGCGGGGCGTCGAGCTATTTCTACAAAGCCCGTCGTGGAAAGGAAGCGACGGCTGGATCGGGTATGCGCTCAGCCGGGCGGTCTGGGATACGGACGAGGGAACCGTTTCGCGCGGATTCGACCAGCGTCACTCGATCACGGCGTCGATGAACGTGCGTCCGTTCGGGCGATGGAATTTCAATGCGACCGGCCGCTTCCACACGGGCGGGGCCTACACGACATTCAATTGGACCAGCCCGGACGGCCGCTACGACTGGTCCCGAGAATTCGGAAGCTTCATGGGAGGGCGTTATCCCGATTACTTTAGACTCGACCTCCGCGCGACGCACCCCCTCGGCATCGGCCGGCCCGGCGGGCGATTCTACGTCGAGCTGATCAATGCCACCGGGCGCAAGAACGTCTATTTCTACACGTTCGACTTCACGCGCTACCCCACGGGCGGCTCCTTCCCGTCGCAGTACGCCATCGAGCTCTTCCCGCGACTACCGTCGGTCGGGGTCGAGCTGAGTTTCTGACATGGGCGAGAACTCCTTCCTAAGAGACCTGGTCGCCACCCGACGTCGCCGGCAGTCTCATGGGCTCGGTCTCGCGGATGATCGCGGGCGCGACCACCGATTGCGCCGGCCGGCCTGGGGGCTAGGTCGTCGGAATCAGGTGGAGCCAGTCGCGAAGCAGGAATTGAACCCGCGAGATCAGAAGCGAGACGCGCGCCATCACGGTGTATCCGAACGACGCGCCGAAGGCGATCATCAAGAACCAGATTCCGATCCGGGCTCCGATACCGTGAATCCCCTTGTGAGGCGCCGAGAAGAAGAAATAGGCGAGCACCGTCAGAAGCCCGAGCAGCCCGAGCGCGGAGTTGACGGCGCCCCACCCCGGAGCAAACGGCTTCACCGCGTCGCTCAGCTGCGCGAAGATCTGCGCCTGCAGGTACCCTGGCACCGCGATCCCCGAGTAGACCCCGACGTAGAATGCGATCGCCCAGCGCGCCGGGCCCGCCATCCGGTCCCAAACCCTCGCGAGCATAAGGAGACCTAGGACCGCGGGGATCACCGCGAGGATGATCGATTGCGGCGTGCGCGGTCCGGACGTGAGCGGCATCCAGACGTTCGGAAGGATCACGTCCTGGTATTGGACCGCGAGCAGGTAGCCGGCCGCGGCGCCGACAAAGAGGTGTTCGGCGAAACGATAGAACGGATTGTCGCGGTAGAGGAACGAGAAGATGCACAGGGTCAGGAACGCCGCGACCCAGGTCTCGACGAGGCTCACGGGGTCCTCTTGGTCATGAACAGGGCCGCGTTGCCCAGGATGACGAGGGCCGCAACGATCACGTGGACGAGGCTCTGCGCGTCCATCCCCCGGCGCGCGTCCCCGAAGAGTCCCATCCGTTTCTCATACTCCGCGGCTCCCTTCATCCCGCCGATCAATCCCAGCACCTGGCGCGACGAGAGAAACGGGTAGTAGTCGGTCGCCATCACCGCGGTCGTGCCGAGGACGAGGGCCTTGTGGAAGCGGCTCGCGGCGAACTGGATCCAATAGTCGGCCGCGCTCGAGGCGGTCAGATTGACGACCAGGTCGATCTGAGCGTACGAGTCGATGCCTTTCATGATCGGAATCGAATCGAGCGGCGTCTTGTAGAAGTCGACCGGAAACTGCTGACGGATGCTCTTCCCGAGCGCGATCATCACCGTCTGGAACCCTGACTTATAGCCGAGGAAGACGTAGTCCTTGTTCCGCTCTTTCTTCTCGGCAGTGGCCGCGATCCGAAGCGCGGGTTCGACCAGTCCCGGGCCGGACGGATAGAGCGTCAACGCGATCACCTTGAGGTTCTTCCGGAAGCAGTGG
>JBGPMG010000195.1:0-4561 GCA_041486815.1 Candidatus Eiseniibacteriota bacterium
CACGGCTACTCGTTCAATGCGGGGGAGCCAACTGGAGGCTCCACGTCCCCGCTGTACGCCTTCCTGCTCGCTGGCCTCTTCGCAATCGTCGGGCCCACGGTGTGGGCGGCCAAATCTATAGGAATTGCCTCGCACGTCGCTGCTTCAGTGTTGCTCTTCCGTTCCGCCCAAGCGGCCCTCCCGAAATACAGGTGGAGCAATCTTGCCCTGGGAGTGGCCACGGCCGCATCTCCGTCCCTTCTCTGGGCCGCAGCTTCGGGGATGGAAATTTCGCTCTACATTCTGCTCCTCGTCACTGGGCTCCAATGCTACATAAAGGAACGGTACGTTCTTGCAACGGCGTTCTGGTCACTGGGTGTCTGGGTTCGTCCGGACGGGATCCTACTTGCGATTCTCGCCGTCCTCTTTCTCCGTGGCGCGCACGTCCGGCGTGCGAGCGTGTTCCTGGCCACGTTGGTTCCTTACGTCCTCTTCAACTTGACCGTCGGGCATTCCGTATTCCCAACCTCTGTAGGAATAAAGGCGCATTGGGCCGGTTTCGACGCTGCTCAAATCGTCAGATTTCTGAAAGCTCAAGGCCTTCTCTGGGGGATCACAGGCAACCCCTTCGGGGCGGCGCTTCATTCCCCCCTCCTGATCGCCGGAGCAATCGCCGGAGGGCTGGTCGGTGGGCCGACCTGCCGCTTTCTGCTCGCCTACATCGTTCTCTTTGAGCTTGGATTTGCCCTGGTTGCCGCTGACCCGGGACCTCAACTTCGTTACGTCATTCCTCTCATTCCTACGGTCGTGGTCTTGGCATCGTTTGGTTACCACCACCTACTGGCGAGAGTTCGACCTCACGTGATGGCGGCCACACAGCTACTCACTGGAGCGTTGATTCTCGCGCCTTTGCCGGTCGCCGTCCCACGCATGGCGGAGGCCCACGCTTGGAACGTCCAAAACATCAACGGCATGCATCGATTCTTGGGAGAGTGGGTGGCCAAGTTCACCAGCCCATCGGATACGCTTGCCACGAATGACATCGGAGCGATCGGGTTCTTCAGCGGGCGGTACGTTGTTGATTTGGTCGGATTGACTTCCGCCCGTCGATCCCTGACGGAAAACCTCACGCGCTATCGACCCAGGTACGTGATTGTCTTCCCCAATTGGTACCGACGCGAGTCGCACGTTGACCTAGCAACCTCCGATATCTATTACGAGGACAGCGATTCGACGTATCGGTATTGGGGTCTCTTCGGCGTCCAGCTGCGGCATAATACGGTCGCTGCGCGCGACATGATGCTTATCTGCATTCGAAGGAGTCGAGGCGATCCGCCTCCTCCAAGAAAATGGATGTACAACCATTAGGGGTGGGTGACCGCCCCGAGCCGCGGGCAAAGCTTGAAGGGCCCTACTTCGGGACGGTGGGAATCTCCACGATCCCGATCCCCTTCGACGAGTACCAGGGATGGAGCTCGACGCGGAGCGAGCCAGCTTGAATCGCGGGGTCGGTGTCGCAGAGGGCCTTCGCCTCCTCGACCGTCGCGACGTCGAAGAGGAAGAGCCCGCGGAGATCGGTGTCATCGCGAAATGGACCCGCGAGGATGATCTTTCCTGCCTTGTGAAGCCGGGCGATGTTCGCGAGATGAGCGCGCTGCAGCTCGTCGGCCGCCTTCTCATCCGTAATTCGGTTCGGCCCTCGAAACAGGAAGCCCATCACGTACGTTTTCATCGCCCACTGGGGCGGCGGATCACCCTTCTCTGAGGGAGTTCCAGGCCTCGTCGGCTCGGACATCATCATGATCCCTTCACCGCTCCCTTCATCGCGAGCACCTCGAGCATGATTTCCTGGAGCGGGCCGTTGCTTGCGACCAGCTCTCCCCCATCGAGCTTCGGGGGGGCGCCGCGATAGTCGGTGACGCGGCCGCCGCCCTCCTCGACGATCACCAAAGCCGCTGCCATGTCCCATGCGTGGAGGCCGCGCTCCCAGAATCCATCCGTCCGGCCGACACCGACCTTGGCGATGGCGAGGGAGGCCGACCCGGCGCGCCGGACCGCCTGGGCGCGGACCAGGAACCGGCCGAACGGCCCGAGGTTGTTCCGCTCGGGGTCATCCACCCTCACGTCATAGGCGAATCCGGTCGCAAGAAAGGCGCGCTCGAGCGTGTCGACCTGGGTGACACGCCGCGGCCTGCCGTTCAACGTCGCTCCGCCTCCTCGTCGCGCGGCGTAGACGTCGTCCAGGAGCGGGTTGTAGACGACGCCGACCTCCATCCGTCCGGCGACCTGAAGCCCGATCGAGACCGAGAAAACGGGATACTCATGGGCATAGTTGGTCGTGCCGTCCAAGGGATCGACGACCCACACCCGCTCCGCGCCGCTCCGGCTGCCGCCCCCCTCCTCGGCCCAGACGTCGTCGCCGGGAAACGCTTTCTGGAGCCGCGAGACGATGTGGCGCTCCGATTTCCGGTCCATCTCGGTCACGAGGTTGATCCGCCCCTTGAAGTCGATCTCCTGCACCTTGCCAAAATTTTCACGCAGAAGCGCCCCGGCCTCCCGCGCGACCTCGATCGCGACCGTGAGCTCGCGCTCGCCGCTCTTCATCGTGCTCCTCTCGAGGTCCGATCGTCGCTCAGATACCAGTCGACCACCCGCTGAACCTGCTTTTGCCAGCCGTTCTCGCCCGGCCGGTCTTTCATGGTGAAGGCGTGGCTCGCGCCCGCCACTCGGTCGTACGTCACGTCCTTGCCCAGGGCTTTGAGCTGAGCGAAGAGCACGTCCGCCGATTCGGGGTCGACGGAGACGTCCTCCAATCCCTGGGCGACGTAGATGCGGGCATCAACGTGCTCGAGCTCCTGCATCGGCGAGGAGCGCGCGAAGGTGAACCAACGCCGGTACGGATGTCCGAGGAAGAGCTTGTCGGCGCTCATTGAGTCCGCGAGCACGTCGTCCCACATCGCCAGGAACGTCCTCACCCTCGCTCCGGGATCTTCCGAGGTGTGACCCATCAGCTGGCCACGCCGAACGAGGCTGACCAGATCATAGAGTTGGGTGGGCCCGCCGCCCGACAGGCAGCCGACGTGCGTCACGACCGCGCCCATCTCCCGGGCGACCCGGCACGCTACGACTCCGCCCTCGTCGTGCCCCATCACGAGCAGCCGATCTTGACGGACTCCGCCGATTCGCCGCGCGGCTCGGATCGCTGCTTCCACCGCCTCCGTCCACCGCTCGAGCGTGTGCTCGCGGCAGAACTCCGCCGAGCCAGGCGGCTCGCCGGGCTTCCTCGCCGGATCGAGATATTGCACGCCGGGCTTCTCGACCATCAGCGTGCGCGCGCGGCCGCGGCAGACGGCATAGAGGGTACCTTGTCCGTTCTGCGTCGCGATCTTGCCGTCGCGCTCGGCGAAGTTGGAGCCGCCGCCGCTCCCTTGAATGTGGACGATGAGCGGGAGCGGCCCGACCGAGTCCGGCGCGTCGCTCAGGTAGAAGGTAATCTCCCTGCGGAGCCGGTCGGTTGTGAAGTAGCGCGTGAACGGCGTCCCGGCGATGGCCGATTCCTTGTGCGGCTGATAGAACTCGGTGCCCGCGGCGGCGGCCCACGCATGCGCGGACCATCCCAGTAGGCATGTCAGGGTCAGCGCGGCGGCGGAACGCCTCATGTCGGCGCTCCCTCATGCTGCCGCCCGTACTGAAGCTCGTGGAGCCGCGCGTAAATCCCGCCCTTCGCCATGAGCTCGGCATGGGTTCCCTGCTCGCGCAGCTCGCCCTTGTGCATCACGAGAATCCGATCGGAGTCGAGGATCGTGCTGAGCCGGTGTGCGATCACCAGCGACGTGCGCCCTTCCAAAAGCCGCTTCAAGGCGGCCTGGATCGTCCGCTCGGTCTCGACGTCCACGCTCGAGGTCGCCTCGTCCAGGATGAGAATGCTGGGGTCGTAGTGGAGCGCGCGGGCAAAGGCGAGAATCTGGCGCTCCCCCATCGAGAAGTAGGCGCCGCGCTCCCCGACCTCCTCGTCCAATCCGTGCGGAAGGCGCGACGCGAGGCGGGCGCCGCCCACCTCTTCCAGCGCGCGATCGACTTCGTCCCCGGCCCTACCTCGATCGCCGAACGCGATATTCTCCCGGACCGTGCCCGAGAATAGGAAGACGTCCTGAAGCACGAGTCCGATCTGACGGCGAAGCGCGGTCCCGTGCACGTCGCGAATGTCGATGCCGTCGACCCGGATCGTCCCCTTCTGGAACTCGTAGAAGCGGGTCAGGAGATTCGCGATCGTGGTCTTCCCCGCTCCGGTCGCGCCGACGATCGCCACCTTCTCTCCGGGCGCGATCCGGAACGAGACGTCTTTCAGGACCCACTCCTCTTCTTTGTAGGCGAAGGAAACCCGGTCGAACTCCACCTCGCCGCGCAGTCGTCCCAGAGGCTTGGGATCGGCTGGCTCGGGGACGGCGGGCTTGGTGTCGAGCAGCTCGAAGATCCGCTCCGATGCGACCATGGCCGACTGGAACACGTTGTACTTCTCGCTCAGATCCCGCACCGGCTGGTAGAAGCGATCGGCGTACTGAATGAAGGCGACGACCACGCC
>JBGPMG010000196.1:0-4499 GCA_041486815.1 Candidatus Eiseniibacteriota bacterium
CACCCGCGCCGACTCGGGCTCCACGTCGGGTACGCGGCGCAACACGTAGCCCGGTGCCGGGGTCCCCACGATCCGCGCCCGGACCGGGAGGCTCCGGGTCACCTTGGGCTCGATCGTGAGATCCACGCTGCGTGGATCCAGCACCTCCGTCACCGAGATCTGGCGGGCCAGCTCGGGCGGGATCGCGCGGCGCGAGATGTCGTCCGCCGTGATCGACGTCCGAAACTTACCCGGTTTCACCGCCGCCAGGTCGATCGAGAGGAACGGCCTGGTGAGGCTGAGGCGGATCAGGTCCTTCCATTTTCCCCGGACCTTGACCGCGACGCGAGGGGGGAGTTCCCCTACGCTTGTCAACGTATCCGCCAATCCCACGGCGGCGATCGGAATCTGGATCACCTGCTCGCGCTCCTGATCGGTGACGACGTGTGCGTAGAGGAGGAACGCGAGAACGACCGAGGCGAGCTTGAGACCCAGGTTCTCAAAGAGGATGGCCCGAACGCGATCCCACATGCGGCTTAGAAGCCCGAGTCTTCCGTGGGGCCCAGGTCGATCCAGTATTTGGTGTCCATCGGGTCCGCCTCGTCCACCGTCCGCCCGCTCACGACCGAGAACCGGACGCTCCGGTTCACCGGACTTTCGGGAAAGTAGATCCACCCCAGCTCGCCCCCTGCCCGCCACAAGAGGGAGAACGAGTTGATGGGGATTAATCCGCCGTCTCCCACGATCCCGATCCCCTTGTCCTTCTGGCCCGGGAACACCCAGAGAAAAGGCGAATGCTCGACGTAGTAGAAGTAGCGAAGCGAGTCCTTGGTCCCTGTCACCGTCTCGATCGGCAACATCGCGGCCGACGCACCACCCCGGCGCAGGAGGAGGATGTTTCCGTGCTCGAGCCGAAGCCTCAGGTCATGCACGCCGCCGAGCGCCGCCCGATCCGAGTCGGGGACATCCTCCAGGAGGCGGACCAGTCGCACATGGGCCCGGCTCTCCGAGGCACGGCCGCGCCCGTCGTGGACCGCGGTCCACGCCATGAAGAGCAGAATGGACGCGGGAATGGCGATCGTGCGCCATCGGAACGAGCGTCGGCTCATGCGGGATAGGGTTACGGTCTAACTCCGCCGCGGAAGGGGATGTCTCCAAGTCAGGGAACGTCGTGCGCGCGGCGAAAGTCTCCCACGGTGCTGGAGCGAGGGTCAACGGAAACCGGCCTCGGGACGAAATAAATTGACTGTGGCCGCCCACGACGTGACGCTCATCCCGTGCGCTACGAGCTTCCCGTCTCCGGACCTATCGATCTCGACCTCACGTTTTCGTGCGGACAGGCTTTCCGCTGGACGCGCGAACGCGATGTCTGGCGCGGCATCGTGGGCGAGGCCGATCTCTCGGTCGCGCTCCTCGAGCCGGCACGGCTCATGGTCTCGGTCGAAGGCTCGGATCCCGGGTACCTGGCGCTCGTCCGCTACTTCCGGCTCGATCAGGATCCGCTCTCCCACCTGGAGCACGCGGAAGAGCTTCGCGCGCTCCCCGGGATCCTGCCGCTCTTCGGCTTGAGGCTGCTCGAGCAGGACCCGTGGGAGACTCTGGCCTCGTTCATTTCCTCCGCGGCCTCGAACATTCCGAAGATCAGCCGCTGCGTGGAAGCGGTCGCTGCCCGCTGGGGCGAGCCGATCCCGGGCTCGCCCAGGAGGGCGTTCCCGAATGCCGCGAAGCTCGGACGCGCGGACGAGCGGGCGCTGCGCGCGACCGGCCTGGGGTTCCGGGCTCCCTATCTCCTCGCGACCGCCCGTCGGGTCGCGTCCGGCTCGTTCTCCTGGGATGCGCTTCGCGATGCCGAGTACGAGGACGCGCGCGCGCGGCTCTGCGAGCTGCCGGGCGTCGGCCCCAAGATCGCCGATTGCACGCTCCTCTTCGGGCTCAGACGCCTCGAGGCGTACCCGGTCGACCGCTGGATCCGCCGCGCCACCCTGGAGCTCGCCTCGCGGCGAAGTGCGAAGGACGAAGAGCTCTCGCGCTGGGCGGCGCGGTTCGGGCCCGGCCGCGGATACCTGCAGCAGATCATCTTCCATTTGCGGCGAACCCAAGGGCCGCTTCCCCCGCTTCCGCGGACGCCGGCGCGCGCGAAGCGGATCGCGTGATCCAGGAGAGAAATCGCGCCGTCTCCACGGCGCTCCCGGGAACGGCGCGCGGTCCGGCGATCGCGCTCTTCGCGAAGGCTCCGCTCCCCGGATTCGTGAAGACGCGGCTCGTCCCTCCGCTGACCCACGAAGACGCGGCGCGAATCGCGCGCGCCTCGCTGGAGGATACGGCGCGGTTCATTGTCCCGGCCGTCGCGGCACCCTGGACGCTCTTCCTGGACGGCGATGCGGATCCGGGCCTCCGCGCGCTCGCCGAGGAGACCGGCTTGTCGATCGCCCCGCAGCGCGGGAGCGGCTTGGGGGAAAGGCTCAAGGCGGCCTTCCGCGAGCTGCGGTCCCGGGGCGCTAACCGGGTGCTTGCGATCGGCTCGGACTCCCCCACACTCGATCCCAAGCGGATCCTCGAGGCCATCGAGGCGCTCGCGATCTGCGACGTGGCTCTGGGCCCCACGGAGGACGGCGGGTACTACCTCATCGGAACGAGCGGGGATCACGAGTCGATCTTCGACGAGATCCCCTGGGGAAGCGGTGCCGCGGCGGCGACCACGCTCGAGCGCGCGCGCGAGCGGAACCTCGAGGTGCGGCTGCTTTCGCCCTGGTACGACCTAGACGACGCCGCTTCGCTCCGGCGCGCGTACCAGGCGGCGCGACCTGGATGGGCGATTCGGGGGGTTCTCGAAAAATTGGGTGAGAGGCTCCCCTCCGCCTGATGAGCGCGTGGCGAGCAGGCTTTGCGCCGTCAGCCGGTCTGCTTGAGGCCTTCGATCTCCTGTCGGATTCCCGCGGAGTGCTCGCCGTTGGGATCGAGCTTCAAGTACTCCTCCCACGCGCGGAGCGCTCCCGCTCGATCCCCCAGCTCGCGGTTCACCACGCCGAGATTGAGCCACGCGTTCTTGTGGGTGGGCTTCTCCCGCGTGACCCGGAGAAGCTCCTTCTTGGCGGTGTCGTTTTGTCCCGTCGCGTGATAGGCGACCGCGCGGTCCACGCGCACGTCGGCGTTCCCGGGATCGATCTCGAGGGCGCGCGAGTAGTAGTCGATCGCCTTCTGCCACTGACCGGAATCGAATTCGAGATTTCCGAGGCCGGTGTTCGCCTCGAGGTCCTTGGGGTTTTTGGCCAGCGCCGCCTTGTAGGACTGCACGAGCTGCACTACTTGAGGAGGCATGCGCTGGGGCGCGCTGCCTCCCATGTCCCCCGCCGCTCCTCCGGCTTCGCCCGAGGCCCCCGCCATGATGTCGGCGGGACCGGCGGGCATCCCGCTCTCCGCGCGCGGCCCGACCGCCGAGTGGAGCGCATAGCCGACCATTCCGCCGACGGCGAGGCCCACGACGAGGAGCAGCCACGCGATCCCGGGAACCCCCTGCGACTCACCGCGCGCTTGCGCGGCGCCGCGGGCGCCCGCGGAGGAACGGCCCTTGCCGGCGCCCGCCGCGCGGGAGCCGCGAGCGAGGGCTCCCGACTGTGGAGCGCCCGCCGAAGACGCGGATTGAGCGCCCGGATGGGTCGCCAGATCGGCGCCGCACGCGTCACAAACGTCCAGTGTGGGAGGGAGCGATTCCCCGCAGCGGGGACAGAGAATGCGATCAGGAGTCATGCCTGCCCGCAGTGTACGCCTGCCGGGCGCGGGGGATCAACCGCGCCCCACGGGGGATCCGCCTTGCCCCTCGCCGAACGATCGGTTAAACACATCGGATGATCCTGGCCCAGATGTTCGGACCGACCGCCCTCGTATGGGACGGCCACGCCCTGCTGCCCGCCGCGCTCGATCCCAAGCTGAGGAAAGCGGCCGGCCGCGGCGTGAGCGTGCTCGCCGTCGGGGACAAAGTCGAAACCCAGCCCAACGGCGACGGGGGGCTCACGATCGTCGCCGTCGCCGCGCGCACGACCCACCTCGGGCGGTCCGGTGGCGAGAACCGCGAAGTCCAGGTGATCGCCGCGAACGCCGAGCGGGCGGTCATCGTGTCTTCCGCCGACGAGCCCCCGTTTCGCGCCGGCCTCGTCGATCGGTGGGCGCTGCTCGCGCACCGCGGCGGGCTCACGCCGTTCCTCATCCTGAACAAGGTGGACCTCGTCTCGGTGGAAGATGCCGAGCGCATGATCGCGGACGCGGCCGTTCCGCTTTCCTACATGCTCGGGAGCGCGAAAACCGGTCTTGGAATGGAGGAGCTGCGGGAAGCGCTCCGGGACAAGGCCTCCGTGTTCGTCGGACATTCCGGCGTCGGGAAGTCCACGATCTTGCGCCGGCTCATCCCCGGCCTGGAGATCACGACCGGCGAGCTGAGCGCAAAATCGGGCAAGGGAAAGCACACGACCACGAGCGCGAAACTCTACCCACTTCCCGGAGGCGGACACGTGATCGACACGCCC
>JBGPMG010000197.1:0-4497 GCA_041486815.1 Candidatus Eiseniibacteriota bacterium
CGCGAGCGTGTCCTCGAACGTTCGGCGAACAGGCGATCCGACGGTCGGAAAGACCGTCACGGTATAGAGGTCGAAACTCATGCCCGACATCGTCGATTCGAAAGCCAGCGATGCGCCATCCGGACTCCAGTCGGGATGCCGGGTCGACGCGTTCGGAACGCTGGGGACGGCCAGGATCGGATCCCCGATGGGGGTCACCGCCTCGAAGATGTCATCCGAGACCTGGAACTCTTGAACGTAGATCGCCATGTTGGAGCCGATCGGGTCCGTCTGCACGTAGGCGAGGAACCGGCCGTCCGGGCTCCACGCGGGATCCAGATAGGAAATGTGGGCCGTGGGGTCGAGGAGGAGCGGTTGCCGGGCCCCGTCGAGGCCGAGCGTGAGTCCGGCGCGGGAAATGTTGCGATGGAGCCAGATCTGCCGCGATCCTTCGAACCCCGTGACCGGGCTCCGCGTCGTGAACGCAAAGAAGAGCTCGACTCCGCCTGCCTCGGGCTGCGGACGAAACGCGGCGGACTCGTAGCGGTTCGGGATACCGCTGTCGACGGTGAGAGGATCGTACGCGCCGCGGAAGCCGGCGTTCGCGGCCGGAGTGAGGAGCGTCGATCCGAAGAGGGTCCCGAGGGCGAATGCGAGCACGGTTCTGATGGCGGCTCCCCCAAAAAGAGGTCGGTAAGATAGCACAGAAGCCTTCTCAGTTCAACAGGATTACCGATTGCGCCTGGGCGTTCGGCCTTGATCGGCGTATAGTCCTAAGCTGAGAAGGTATTCGCCTTCGCGGGTAACTTCACCCTTTGAGGCCGAAGCCAGATGCCCACGGACCCCGCCCGGATCTCCCATTATCAGATCGAGTCCACGCTCGGACAGGGCGGTATGGGTGTCGTCTACCTCGCGGAAGATCTCGTTCTCCGCCGCCGGGTCGCGCTCAAGTTCCTCAATCCAGAACTGGCCCGCGACCCCGAAGCCCGAAAGCGCTTCCTCAATGAGGGGCGCGCCGCCGCCACCTTGGGACATCCCAACGCCGCCGTCCTCTACGAGGTCGGGACCGATGGGGACGACCTCTTTCTCGCGATGGAGTATGTCCCCGGGGTCACGCTGCGGGAACTCCTCGCGGACGGGCCGATCCAATGGGTCGAAGTGCTGGATACCGCGCTCGAAGTCCTCGCCGCTCTCCGGGAAGCGCACGGCAAGGGGATCATCCACCGCGACATCAAGTCTCAGAACGTTCGCCGCACCCCCGACGGCCGCATCAAGGTTCTCGATTTCGGGCTGGCGAAGATCCTCGGGGGAAGCACGATCACCAGGGAAGGCTCCATCGTTGGGACGGTCGCCTACATGTCCCCGCAGCAGGTTGTCGGCGAGGAACTCGACGGAAGAAGCGATCTCTACTCGCTCGGCATCGTGATGTACGAGCTGCTGACCGCCAGGCTCCCCTTCACCGGCGACCAGGAAGTCGCGGTCGCGCACGCCCTCCTCCACGAAGATCCGATCACGATCCGGGAGCTCTCGCCCGAAGTGCCCGCCGAGCTGGAGCACATCGTCTTCAAAGCCATGATGAAGAGTGTCACCTCGCGCTATCAGAGCGCCGAGGAGATGGCGGAGGACCTCACGCGGTTCCGCGAGCACGACCGCCGACGGCGGGCCGGAATCCACGAGGAGGTCGATCTCATCGCGAACCAAGACGTCTTCGACGTGCGGCGCGAGCGCTTCCTGGCGCCGCTGGTGGGCCGCGGCCCGATGCTCGATCGGATCCGAGGTTGTCTCCGAGAGGCTCGATCAGGCGAAGGGGCCGCCGTCTGCGTGGCCGGGGAGGCCGGCGTCGGAAAGACCCGGCTCCTCCAAGAAATTCAGCAGACCTGCCGCCGCGAGGGCGCCCGCGTCATCGTCTCGGCGTGCCTCTTCGGCGGGAGCGCGAGCTCGTACTTCCCGTTCGCCGAGGCGTTCCGCCACTACTTCGCGCTGCGCGGCGTCACCTCGGCGGCCGCGCTGCAGACGTTTCTGTTCGACCGCACGCCCCGCCTGGGCGGCTCCCTCCCGGTCCTGAATCGTTTCCTCCGGTTCACGTTCGCATCGAACGGGCCGGCGAGCGAGGAGGAGCTCTGGGAAGTTCTCGATCAGCTCGTCGCCTTTATCGCCGACGAGCGCCCGTTGGTCCTGGTGATCGAGGATCTCCAGTGGGCCGACGAGGCCTCGCTCCGGCTGTTCCATTTTCTCGCGCGGCGAGTGCCGCGGCGGCGGCTCCTCCTCGTGGGGACCTATCGTCCGGAGGAGATCGTGACCGAGCCCGGCGGCCGGACGCACCCGCTCCCGGCCTTGCTCCAGGCTTTGAGCCGGGAGGAGCGGTTCGAGCGGATCGAGCTGCCGCGGCTGCGCCGGGACGACGTGCGGGAGATCCTCGACCGCCTCTACTCACGGCACTCGTGGGGCGATGACTTCCCATCGCTTCTCTATCGGGAGACCGAAGGGAATCCATTCTTCCTAGTCGAGATCTTGAAGTTGCTCACCAGCGAGCGGGTCCTCGAGGAGCGCGAGTCGGTGTGGGTGCTCCACACGACCGTCGACAAGATCTCGATTCCCGAGAAGGTCTTCGACGTCGTGATGCGGCGGCTGGGACGGCTGGGTCCGCGGGAGCGCGAGATCCTCGAGCTGGGGGCGGTGGAGGGCGACGTGTTCCACTCGGGCACGATCTTGCGCGGTCTTCGGATCGAGCGGATGGCGCTCCTCAAGGCGCTCCAGTTCCTGGAGCAGGTGCACCACCTGATCCACGCCGCTGGCCCGCACTATCACTTCGATCATTCCAAGATCCGCGAAATCCTCTACGCGAGCATCCCGCCCGAGCTTCGGATCGAGTACCACACGGTCGTGGGGCAGTTCCTCAAGGAGAGCTTCGGCGAAGCCGAGGAGTACGCGGGGATCATCGCGCACAATCTTCTCGCGGCCGGCCTCCGCGAGGAGGCGGTCCCCTATCTCACCTCCGCGGCCTCCGCGGCCGCCCGCCTGTTCGCCCACGGCGACGCGATCCACTATCTGGAGCAGGCGGAGCGCGTGCTCCACGAGCTCAATCCGCAGCGTCCGCCACCCGATCAGGTTCGGCTGCTCGTGCAGATTCGCGAGCGCCGGGGAGACGAGGAGTACGGGAGCGGGCACTACCGCGAGGCGCTCGCCAGCTACGAGATGGCGCTCCACCTCGATCGGGCCGCGGGCGCGCCGCGACGCGAAGCGGAGCTGACCCGCGCGGTGGGAAGCGTCCAGTATCTGCTCGGCCGGTCAGTCGAGTCGCAGCAGTCCTACGACCGCGCGATCGCCCAATACGCGTCGATGGAGGCGCAGGCACGAGGGCAGGGGGAATCCGAGTCGCTCGCGCTGACCTGCCGGGAGCTGGGGAAGCTCCACTTCTTCCGCGGCGATCTGGATCGCTCCAAGCGATACATCGATGAGGCGGTCCAGATCGCCGAGCGAATCGGCGCTTCGCGCCTCAAGGCTTCGGCGCTCAACAACCTCGCCGGTATTCATTATCAGAGAGGAGAGCTGGAGGAATCGCTCGCCTGCCACCGTGCCGCGCTCACCATCCGAGAGGAGACCCGGGATCCCGAGGAGCTCGCGCAAACGCACAAGAACATCGGGATCACCCACTACCGGCTCGGAGAGCTGTCGGACGCCGAGCCTCATTTGGAGGAGGCTCTTGGGCTCTTCCGTAAGACGGGCGACCGTCGCGGGGAGGCCGTCACGCTCCGCCACCTGGGGAATCTCCACTACGCGCGGGGGGACCACGGTGGAGCCCAGCGCCACTGGGAGGCATCGCTCTCCCTGTGCCGCGAGCTGGGGAACAACGTGGACCTCTGTCGCTGCCTCAACAACCTTGGGCTCCTTCATTTCGAGCGCGGGCACTACGCCAGCGCGCACCGCCACTATCAGGACGCTTTCGAGGTCTCCGCCTCGATCGCCTCGAAAGATCACGTCCTCATCGTTCACATCAACCTCGCGGAGCTCCATCTGAGCCTCGATCAGCTCTCGCGCGCCGAGGAAAATCTGAAATTCGCGTGGGATCTCGCGGAGAGCCTCGACGCCGGCGCCGAAAAGTCGGTGATCCAGGCTCTTTGGGCGCTTCTGATGGCGGAGCGTGGAGACATCGCCGCCGCTCGCGCCGCCGCGGACCGTGCGTTGAGCCTCGCCGAGCCGACCGGGAACGCGGAGAATCTGGTCCGGTCTCTCCTCGCCAGCGCCGAGGTGTCGTACGCCTCCGAGGAGTTCAGCGCGGCGAGGCAGATCGCGCGTCAGGCGCGCGACGTCGCTCGGTGGTCCCGCATGCTCCGGTTCGAGCTGCTCGCGGCCTTCGACGAGGCGCGCGCGACGTGGCGGGAGGGAGATCCGCTCGACGCGGCGCACGAGCTTCGAGAGATATCCCCTCGCGCCGAGGAGGGTGGATTCAGGCCCCTGGCCGCGCGCATTCATGGGTTGCTCGGGGAAATCCTCTGGGATGCCGGCGACGTCGGCGGC
>JBGPMG010000198.1:0-4497 GCA_041486815.1 Candidatus Eiseniibacteriota bacterium
CATGAACTCGAGCTGCGAGCTGATCTACGACCATCTGCACCTGATCGGCGGAGGGGGGCTGGGACAGACGGACCACGCGGACCCGCTTCAGAATCGGCGCGATTACCTGGACGACGTCATCGCGAACGGCACCGGAGGACCGTACGGGGACTCCGATCTCCTGGTCACGTTGACCGGCGTCCTTCTGACCCCCCAGACGCTGAATACCACGGGAGGTCCGGTCACGGTGGCCGGCTCAAACTCGGGCTCACCCAGCACGGTGAGCGTGTCGATCACGATCGACGGGAGCCACCGCGCGCTCTACTTCGTGTTCCGTTCCGACGACCATTTCTCGTCGGAAGACGGCATGTGGCCCCACGGCCACGGTCACGTTTTCGACGACATCGCGACCAGCGACAACGGCTCGATCTACACGGACCAGACCGCCGCCGGCGGCGTGGATCCGTTCGGCGGTCAGGTCCTCGTCGGCACGCCGGCGGCGCCGGTCATTTCGGCCCGTCGGCCCACGGGACAGGGGGAGCTCTGGCAGCTCGCCCCCGGCTCCGAGAACGCGACCAGCGACCTCTGCTCGCCGCAGAAGGTATTCGGGTCGGACCTCTTCTTCGAGGGCGGCGATCCGATCACGAACCTCACGATCAACAAGCAATCGAACTCGATCGTTTCATGCACCTTCCCAATACCCACCGGAACGGGGTCCGTTTCCACCCTGTGGGGCGAGTACTTGGATCTTCCGCGGGGCTCCGGCTTCGTCCAATTCGCAGAATACCGACTCTACAAGGACGGAGCCTGGTCCGACTGGAAGGGGACGTCGGCGGCAAACGAGCGACACGCGGGGGCCAATCAATCGTGGGGAATCAACGGCGACGAGCTGGCCGACGCCGCGCAGGCCGACTCGATCCAGCTGCGGTGGAATCTACAGTGCGTTCCCAACTATGCCGCCGACAAGACGAATTGCTCGACGTCGCTGGCGAACGCGCTCCTCTACGACGATCTTCGGCTCCAGGTAACGATGGGCGTTCCGGCGCCGTTCTTCGGAATCTTCGTCGGTGACGTGGCCCAGACGACCTTCGTCGACGGCACCATCTTGGGGACGAACTGCTCGTCAGCGCCTTGCTGGCCCGGGATCCGGGGGAGCGACCTCGCGGCGGGGGTTCGGATCGACGACAACTTCAACTCGACCGTCGGGGACTCGATCACCGTTCACTGCGCCAGCGCGTACCGGCGGAACGGGATGGGGATCAACTGGAAGCAGGGGTTCGACAAGTCGGTCGGCTCCGGGCTCACGATCACCCATACGAACGGGGCGTACAACGCCTTCTTCGACCAGCCGAGGATGATCTATCGCTTGTTCGATCCCGCGACCCGGACGTGGAGCTCGTTCGACTCGACGGGGCTCGACGCCGACGCGGTGAGCGTGGCGGGTCCCGACACGTCGGTCCTCAACAACAGCTTCCGCGTCGACTGGCCGCCGCGGGACCGGATCGGCTTCAGCCTCCCCGGCGGATTCTCGATCAACGGGGTGGCGGCCTATAGCTCGCTCGCGTTCCTGCCGCGTGGGACGCGGATCCAGTACTACTTCAAGACGGTCGACATCAACGGGGGCGTGACGTACCAGTTCTCGTCGGACGGCGCGGCGTTCGAAGTCGGTGATTTGCCCACGTTGCCCGGCGGCTCCACGCGGGCCCCGGACATCATCGAGTTCCAAGTCCTTCCCGGCGTCTACGCGCCCGGCCCCGGAGGGTCGCTTCTCGCGGGAAAGACGAACACGCCTCTCTTGAATCTGGACGGGACCTACACGTTCTGGAGCTCTTCGTACGATCCGGTGCTCCAGGCGCTGCGAGGATTGGGGGTGCGCGCGGACCGCTACCGGCTGCTTCAGGCTTACGAGACCGGCGCCAACATCGGCGGACACGAGCTGCCGGGGCAGAGGATCGCGCGGCTTGGGAACTTCTTCCCCAACTACACCGAGTATCCGATCGTGGACTCGCTGGCCGCGTGGTACCGGATCATGATCCAGTCGTCCCACGAGCGAACCTTCCCCGTTCTCGAGGAGCAGGACGCGACGCTCCTGGAGCAGTGGTGGCGCCGGGATACCGGATCGAATCAGGGCGACCGCGGTCTCCTCCTGACCGGCGACAACTCCTTCGACCTGCTTCATACGTCAGGCGGCATTCCCAATACGTTCCAGGTGAGCCTCGCCCAGCAGGTGTTCGGCGTTTCCAGCGCCACGAACGCTTGGTCGGGTACGTCCACGACGCCCTACCCGACGATCGACGACCGATTCGCGGCTGCGAGCGCCGGTCCGAGCCTGGCGGCGCCCAGCACGTTCACCTATCCGGTCGACGGCGGCTGCCCCGTTTCCAACAGGTTCGACGCCCTCGTGAAGGTCAGCGACACCGACGCGCAGAGCGCGGTCTTCTTTCCGAACTCGCAGGTCGCCGGCATCGCGCGGTCGCGGGAATTGGACTCGGTCGCGGACAAAGACCGGAGCAAGGCCCTGGGGTACGGCTATTCAATCCAGTTCATCCGGGATCCGGCGTACGGGCCCACGAACTCCAACTACGCGCGCTCGGGCGTCGAGAACCGCATGAGGGTTCTCTACAAATTCCTGACCGGCTGCCGTGGACCCCGAACCGGCGCCGCGTCGGACACGGGGAAGTGCTGGCCGTGCCCGAGCCCGGGCACCACCATGGCCCTGATGCAGGCCGACTTGGCGACTCAATCCTCCGGCTTCCAGACCACCACGTGGGGTCCGCTCTACCCGATCCAGGCGGGCGGGCTCGCCGTCACGGTGGAGGAGCCGGCGCCGGAAACGCCGCCCCATGTCAACGCGCTGTTCCAGAATCGGCCGAACCCGTTCAATCCGGAAACCGTGATCCCCTACAGTATCGCGGCCAGGGGTCGGGTCATGATCCGCGTCTTCGACATCATGGGACGGAGCGTGCGGACGCTTGTCGATCGTGTGGAGATTGCTGGCGACCACGTCGTGCGTTGGAACGGGAAGACCGACGGCGGGGCGCGCGCCGCGAGCGGGGTCTACTTCTATCGGATCACGTATCCGAGCGGCGAGATCTCGGCCAAGAAACTAATGATCGTGCGGTGAGGCGCGTGGCCTGGGGTGCGGACAGGAAGAGTGAGACGAGCCCGGCAGGGGCGCCGGCTCAGCGCAGCAGCGTCATCGTGATGCGGTCGTGTGACCCGGAAGAGCTGGACGCCTGCGCGTAGTAGATGCCGGAGGGGGCATCCCGCCCGCGATCGTTTCGACCGTCCCACCCAATCGAGTGGCTTCCTCGAGGGAGCCACTGCTCTGCGAAGGCGCGGACCAGCTCGCCGCGCACGTTGAAGATCCGAACCGCGACCTTCCCATCGTCCCCCGTGGTGAATCGGATCACCGTCGAAGGGTTGAACGGATTCGGCGCGTTCTGCTGGAGGGCGACCCCCATGGCGAGCATTGCGGCGGGTGCGGTTGCGCTGGGAACGACCTTGATGTACGCGAAGCCGCGGAAGGTCCGACCGAGGAGGTTCGAGTAGGCGTCGATTCGGATCGGGACATGATCGCCGAACAGACCCCTCGTGCTGAGAAAGTTCTCAACCGTGGCCCGATCCCAGGAGACGTCGATTTGGCGGGCGCCTCCCTGGACGCGGTCGACGAATATGGGGATCACTCCTCCGGACAATGAGTCCGTGAGCGGCAACATCCCGTTGAGCGTCGGACTCGGGAGGACGGTGGCCCGCATTCTCACTCCCTCGAGCGGGCCGTCGGTAGAGGAGCACTGAAATCCGGCCGCGATCGTCTCCGGCGGAAAGCTCAAGGTCGCGGTGATCGTCTTCGCCCCGCCCGCTCCGATCCGCAGCGGGTTTGGCTTGATCTTCACGCCCAGGGCCAGCGGGGGAAAGCAGCTATTGATGAACTCGCCGCGCCAAACATTCGGTCCCAAGAACGTGGGGGCTCCCGCCATCGACGTGAACAGGAAGTAATTGAAGTCGATCCCCTCCGCGGTCCGATGCGGGATTCGGGAGACGTCCACGTCCGAGTCGGAGGTCAGGTCGATCGAGATGTCGCACTTCGCTTGGGTCGCCAGGTCGAGCTTCCAAATATCGGGGAGCTGTTCCGGATCCTCGTTCTTGGGGGCGTGGTAGTAGAGCGAGCGGCCGTCGCTCGACCACGACGGGGCCGTGTGAGAGACGGGCGCCGAGAGCCGTTCCGCGAAATCCCAATGGTGGGGCGCCGGGGTCGTCAAATCGACGATGGCGAGAACGGACGGGCCGTACGTGTTCTGGCCCGGAGTCTTCTTGGCGAGATAGACGCCGCCGTTTCCGCCGAACGCGATCGCTCCGGCGAAGATGGTGTTCGTCCTCGCGTCGTAGCAGGACATCGGGTCGCCTTCGACCGACGTCTGGTTGCCGACCGGAGGTCGGACCATGACATGGGCCCAGGTCAGACCGCCGTCAGAGCTCGTGCCAAAGCTGGCTTTGATCGTGCCGTCCGTCCGGTAG
>JBGPMG010000199.1:0-4457 GCA_041486815.1 Candidatus Eiseniibacteriota bacterium
GGATCGCTGAACGGGGGTCTCGCGCACTACAAAGGCGGCACGTTCACGCAACGCGGCCAGGAGCTGGGGATCGCGAACAACGCGGTTCGACCCGCCTTTGAGGACGGACGCGGCGGTCTTTGGGTCGGCACCGTCGGCGGCGGCCTGGTCCTGCTCCAGAAGGGGCACGCGACGGCGTACACGCAGCGCGACGGCCTTCCGAGCGACATCGTGCGCGGTATCGTGAAGAACGAGGACGGGAGCCTTTGGCTTGGGACCGCCGAGGGCCTGACCCTGTTCCGCGACGGGAACGTTACCACCTACACGACCCGCGACGGTCTTGCGGACAACACCGTGATGTCGCTCTATCGCGATCGCAGCGGCATCCTCTGGGTCGGCACCCTTGGCGGACTCTCGCGATTCGCGGACGGTCGATTCACGACCTATCGGCGCGCCGATGGGCTTCCGGACGACGCCGTCTATGCCTTATACGAGGACCGCGCGGGAAACTTCTGGATCGGAACCGAGGGTGGGCTCTGTCGCTTGACGCGAGGAGTCTTCTCCTCGCTGACCGCGAAGGAGGGGCTCTCCGGCGACCGGGTCCGGAGCCTCCGTGAAGATCGAGAGGGGAGTTTGTGGGTTGGGACGTTCGGGGGGGGCCTCACGCGGCTGCAGGACGGCAAGTTCCTCAACTACACGACGCGCGAAGGGCTCGTGCACGACGCGGTCGGGCCCGTGCTCCAAGACAGGAGCGGGGCGATCTGGATCGGGACCCGGGGCGGTGGAGCGAGCCGCTACAAGGACGGCACGTTCGTCTCGTACACGGCGCGAGACGGTCTGGCAAGCGACCTCGTCGAATCGCTCTGTGAGGATCACACGGGCGCGATCTGGTTCGGGACCTTCGGCGCCGGTCTTTCCCGGTACAAGGATGGATCGTTCACGACGCTGACGCCCGGCGGGCCGGGACGGAATGTCGTGACGACCATTCATGAAGACCGCCAAGGCAATCTCTGGATCGGCTACAACGGCGGCGGGCTCGATCGGTACAAGGACGGCAAGTTCACTTCGTTCACGACGGAGCAAGGTCTCGCGCACGACATGGTTCGGGACATATTCGAGGATCGTAACGGAGTTCTCTGGGTCGGGACCATCGGCGGCGGGATCAGCCGGCTTGAGAACGGCCATTTCACCAACTACTCGACGCGAAATGGCCTCCCGTATGACGTCATCGGTTGCACCACACAGGACTCGCAGGGAACGATTTGGATTGGCACATTGGGGGGCGGCTTGATTCGGTATCGGGATGGGGCGTTCAAACAGATCACCACCCACAACGGTCTCTTCGACGACACGATCTATTCGATCCTGGAGGACACCCAGGGCAACTTCTGGATGACCTGCAACGTGGGCGTCTCGCGCGTGAGCCTCACCCAACTCAATGGCTTCGCGGACGGCAAGATTCCGTCGGTCACGGCCCTCGGCTTCGGCGAAGCCGACGGAATGCGCAGCCGTGAGTGCAACGGCAACTCGCCCGGCGCGATGAGAACCGCGGACGGCAAGCTTTGGTTCTCGACTCTGGGGGGCGCCGCGGTCATCGATCCGAGCCACATCTCGTTCAACCACCGCCCGCCGCCGGTCCTGGTCGAACACGTGATCGCGGACCGAAGGACGCTGTCGCCGAGGGGGGATTTGCACATTCCACCCGGAAAGGGCCAACTGGAGTTCCAATACACAGCCTTGAGCTACCTGGCACCGGAACGGGTCCGGTTCCGCTATCGCCTCGAGGGATTCGACCGGGACTGGATCGAGGCCGGTACGAGGAGGGTGGCTTACTACACCAACATTCCACCTGGCAGCTACACGTTTCGCGTCATGGCCTGCAATAACGACGGCGTCTGGAGCGCGGCGGACACTTCCGTCGCCGTGCAGCTGGCCCCGCACTTCTATCAGACGTACGGGTTCTTCGGACTCTGCGCCGGCGTCGTGGCGTTCCTTGGCGTCTGGTGGCACCGCTCCCGCATCCGTCGCCTCACCTTGAGGGCCCAGAAGCTGCGCTCGCTCGTGGACGAGCGCACTCGCGCTAAGGAGGCCCTCGCGGACAGCAATCGGAAGCTCGAGGGGGCATTGGCGGATCTGCACCGGGCCCAGGAGAGCATGGTGCAACAAGAGCGGCTGCGAGCGTTGGGTCAGATGGCGAGCGGCGTGACCCATGATTTCAACAACGCCCTCACGCCGATCGTCGGCTATACGGATTTCCTGCTCCTACGCCCCCAGATCCTCGACGACCGTGAGAAAACCCTGGACTACCTCAAGAACATCAATACGGCCGCGAAGGATGCCGCCAATGTCGTGAAAAGGCTGCGGGAGTTCTACCGCAAGCGCGACGAAGCGGAGGTGTTCCCGGTGGTCAGCCTGGATGCGATCGTGCGGCAGTCGATCGCCATGACTCAGCCCAAGTGGAAAGATCAGGCGCTCGCCGAGGGGATCTCGATCGAGGTGAAGGCCGAGCTAGCCGTAACGCCGCTCCTCTCCGGCAACGATTCCGACCTGCGCGAGATGCTCACGAACCTGATCTTCAACGCGGTCGATGCGATGCCGGAAGGCGGGACGATTACACTGTCCTCGCGGGTCGACGGGCCGTTCGTCGTTCTCGAGGTGAGGGACACGGGCACGGGCATGACCGACGAAGTGCGGCAGCGCTGCCTCGAACCGTTCTTCACGACCAAGGGCGATCAAGGAACCGGGCTCGGCCTCCCCATGGTCTATGGAATCGCTTGCCGCCACGGAGGCACCATCGCGATCGAGAGCGTGCCGGGAGAGGGGACCGCGTTCCAGATCAAGCTGCCGATCAGGCCGCTCGCGGTTCGGGAAAAGGCGGTCGCGGCCCCCGCCCCGGGGCCGGAACTCAAGACCCTCCGGGTGTTGGTCGTGGAGGACGAGCCGAAGATCCTGAGCCTGGTCCAGGAATACCTCGCGGCCGATCGGCACAGCGTGGAGACCGCCACCAACGGCCGGGACGGGCTCGAAAAGCTCCGGACGGGTAAGTTCGACCTGATCGTCACCGATCGATCGATGCCGCGGATGAGCGGGGAACAGCTGGCAACCGCGGCGAAACGGATCCGACCCGACACGCCGATCGTGCTTCTCACGGGGTTCGGCGACGTCATGGACGCCCAAGGCGAGCGGCCGGAGGGCGTCGACATGATCGTGAGCAAACCCGTGACGCTGAGCGCCCTTCGCGCCGCAATGACGAAGCTTATCGCCGCCTGAAATCGCCTAGACCGCCCAGATCGCGGCGGGCTAGCCCATTAGATTTCCTCGATCACGGTTCCAACGACTCCGGCCGCCAGCCCAGCTTCTTCATTTTCTTGTAGAGGTGGCTCCGCTCGAGGCCTAGGCGGGTCGCGGCCTTCGTCATCGTTCCTTCGGCAAGGAGCGCGGCCTCGATTTGTCTCTTCTCGAATTCCCGTACGGCGTCGCTCAGTCGCGCTCGCTCGGGCGTGGCGCCGTCCGCCCGGGGGAGAACGGCTAGGACCTCTTCGTGGCCGATCGACGCACCGGGCGACATGATCGTAAGCCGCTCGACGAGGTTCCGCAGCTCCCTCACGTTTCCTGGGAATGGGTAACGCCGAAGCAGATCGAGCGCGCGCGGCGTGAATGTTTTCCGCTTCCCGTTTGTCTCCGTCGCGATTTGGGCGGCGAAGTGCTCCACGAGGAGGGGAATATCCTCCACGCGCTCCCGAAGGGGCGGGACGGTGATCGGGACGACGGCGAGGCGGAAGTAGAGATCCTCGCGAAATTCGCCGGTCCCGACGCGCTCGGAGAGATCGCGATTCGTGGCCGCGATGACGCGCACGTCGACTCGGATCGTCCGATTCCCGCCGACCCGAAAGAACTCCGACTCCTCCAACACGCGAAGAAGCTTTGTCTGGGCCCGCTGGCTCAGATCGCCAACCTCATCGAGGAAGAGAGTTCCTCCGTGGGCCTCCTCGAATCGGCCCCTTCGCGCCTGCGTCGCGCCGGTGAAGGCGCCCCGCTCGTGCCCGAACAGCTCCGATTCGATCAGCTCCTCCGGGATGGCGGAACAGTTGACGGCGACGAACGCGCGCTCGCGCCGCGATCCCGAGGAGTGAAGGGCCCGCGCGACCAGCTCCTTGCCGGTCCCATTCTCTCCCTGGATTAGCACACGCGCGGCGCTCTGCCCGGCAAGCTGGATCTCCCGCAGCAGATTCTGTACCGCCGGCGAGGAGCCAACAATGGGATGCATCCACGGCTGCCTCAGCCGGCGATTCTCGTCTTTGAGGGCAAGGGTGGTTGCGGCGTTGCGGAGCAGGATCAGGAGGCGTTCCAGAGATATCGGTTTTTCCAGGAAGTCGAACGCGCCGAGCTTGGTCGCTTTCACGGCGACATCGATCGTCGCGTGGCCCGACATCATGATGACCACGGTCTGCGGGGTGCTGGTCGTGATCTCGGCGAGA
>JBGPMG010000200.1:0-4372 GCA_041486815.1 Candidatus Eiseniibacteriota bacterium
AGCATCCCGAGGGCGGTCACGATCGACTCTCGAACGGTCGGGTCGACCTCCGGCTTGAGTCGGAGAGCGAGCGCGGAGGAAGCCGTGGAATCCCCCACGAGGCCGAGCGCGAAGGCCGCCTCGCGCCGAACCGGAGGAATCTTGTCCCCGAGAGCCGAGGCGAGGCCGGGAACGCTCCCCGGGTTCTGGATGCGGCCCAGAGCGATCGCCGCGGCGGCTCGCACCTTCGGCGAGCCGTTGTCGAGCAGGAGGAGCGTGAGGCCCGTCGTGTCGCGCGCGCCTTCGCGCTCGGCGATCGTGTCCAGATCCGCGAGGAGCGCGGCGGCGATCGTGCCCGATCTCGGCGCGGCGGCCCGGGCGGCGGGCGCGGCGCCGGACGCCAGAAGGCCGGCAAATGCTCCTGCGATCCATGCCGCTCTCCAGAACGTGATTCCCTTCACGCGGTGGCGCATCGTTCCTCCATCAAGAGCGGCAGCGCTGCCTCGAGCACCTGAGTCGGGTGAATCGATTCCAGGGAGTGGTCCGCGGCGCGCACGCTGCGCACGCAGCGACCCACGGGCGCCCACTCGGCCGGGTCGGACCAGCCGTAGAGGCCGACGGTGGGGCACCCCGTCGCCGCGGCGAGATGAAGCGGGCCGGTGTCGTTTCCGATGTAAAGGGACGCGCGGGCGAAGCGCGCCGCGAGACGGGCGATCGTCTCCCCGCGCACGACCGGCAGCGATCTCCCGAGCGCGTCCGCCGCCGCAAGAACACAGCCGGAGTCTTGAGGTCCCTCGACCCACTGTACTTCGACACCCCGTGCCAGCAACTCGCGCGCGATCGCGCCGAATCGCTCGGCGGGCCAGCGGTTCTTCACCTTGCCGGCGCCCGGGTGAAGATACGCCGCGCCCACCGGCGCTCCCGCCGACAGGGCGGGATTCGGGACGTAATGGGGCGGCGGCGGCGCCGGGCCGGCCCCGACCGAAGCGGCGAGGATCGAGCTCACCTCCGATTGGTGGAGCCTTTGCTCCGGATATGGGAGCGCGCGCGTCAGCCCGGCGTGGTCCCGCTTCCCGTATTGCCGGGGATCGAAGCCGACTCGAGCGCGGGCGCGGGATGCGCGGACCAAGTAAGCCCCGCTCTTGGAATAGGAGACCGTCGTGAAGTAGATCGCGAGATCGGGGCGCCCGCCTCGGGGCAATGCGGTCTTGAGAAGAGTCAGGACGTCTCGTGGATCGACGACGCGCACCTCATCGGCCCAAGCTTGGTCCAGGACGGCCGCGGCGTTCTGCCTTCCGACCACGAGCGTGATCCGGGCGCGCGGATAGCGCTCTCGGATCGATCGGATCGCGGGCACGTTCAGGAGGAGATCGCCGAGTTGATTCTGGGGGCGGAAGAGGTGGATTCGTTGCGGCTCGGATTCGGGAATCGATCCGGGCGCCGCGGTCATGCTCCCGAGCCGGAGGTGGACGGGCCGCGCTTCGACCGGATCTTCTCGATCTCGAGGATCTTGACGAGGCGGTCGTGGCAGGAAGGCGGCATCTGCGGCGCCTCCCAGTGTCGGTAGAGCTTGATCGTCATCGTCAGCGTGTCGAACTCGGCGCGGCAATCGCTGCACACGCCGATGTGCCGGTGCATCTCAGTCGCGATTTCGTGCTTCAGATCCTCATCGAGAAACGCGGAGAGGGATTCGAGTACCTCCTTGCAGGTCATCATGACTTGGCTCCCATTGCGCTCCGTGAATTCGGTTCACTGAAGTGGGTCGCAAGCCGATTGCGGACCTTGAGGCGCGCCCGGTGCAGCCGGGACTTCACGGCGGCCACCGAAAGATCGAGTATCTCGGCCACCTCGGAATTGGACAGCTCCTCGACGTCGCGCAGGACGAAGACTTGGCGGAACTCGGGGGGCAGCGCGTCGATCGCCTCGTTCATCGCCTGCTGGGTCTCCTTGGTGAGCAGCTGCTCCACCGGGCTCGGCGCCCAATCGGCGATGTTGATCGGAGCTTCGCGTTCATCCGCGTCGTCGATCGACACCGTTGGAAGCTGCTTCTTGCGCAATCGCATCAGGGCGGAATTTGCCGTGATCCGATAGATCCACGTCGAGAACGTCGAGTTGCCCTGGAATGCCTTGATGCCCCGGTAAGCGCGCAGGAACGTATCTTGGAGGACATCCTCCGCGTCGTCCGGGTTGCGGAGCATCTTCAGCGCCAAGCTGTACACCTTCGATTCGTAGCGTTTGACCAATTCGCCGAATGCACGCTCGTCGCCCTGCTGTGACTTTCGGACGAGCTGCTCGTCCGTCTCCGGTGTGGCCACACGTGCCTCGCTTCTACGATGCGGACGATTGGGGGGTCGGTTCGAAAAACGTACCGAGGCTACGGGGGTGCGGCGGGGGGTGTCAAGCGCTGAGGGGGCCCTCAGGCGACGCTAACTCGCGCGGGCTCCTCGCGGGTGAGGCCGTGGCGGCGCATTTTGCATCGGAGGCTCCCCCGTCCAATGTGCAACAGGCGGGCCGCTTCGACCACGTTTCCGTGGGCGATGTTGAGCGCTTCCTCGATCACGACCTTTTCGACCGCGACGAGGGAGATGCCCTCGGCTGGAATCCGGATCCCGAGGTCCGCAAGGTCGGACGGTTCGTGCGCCCGCTCGCGGAGCTTGGGAATCGCGAGCTCATGCGGTCCGATCTCCTCCCCCTGAGCCAACAGCACGGCCCGCTCGATCACGTTCATGAGCTCGCGCACGTTCCCCGGCCAGGGATAGCGCGCGATCTCCCGTTCCGCGGCGACCGTCAAGCGCGCGTTCTTCGCGAACTTCCGTCCCACGCGCTCCACGAACAGGGAGGCGAGCAGCACCGCGTCGCCATCGCGTTCACGGAGCGGAGGAATCTCGATCGGGACCACGTTGAGACGGTAGTAGAGGTCTTCCCGGAATCGACCTTGCCGCACCTCGTCGACGAGCGAACGGTTTGTCGCGGCCAGAATCCGCACGTCGACCTGGATGTCGCGGGAGCCCCCCACGCGCCGCACGATTTTCGAATCGAGGAACTTGAGGAGCTTGGCCTGAAGCGTCAGCGGGAGCTCGCCTACCTCGTCGAGGAAGACCGAGCCGTGCTCCGCCGCCTCGAAGAGACCGACGCGCAGCTGCGTCGCGTCGGTGAAGGCACCCTTCTCGTGTCCGAAGAGCTCGCTCTCGAGCAGCTCGCGCGGGATCGCGGCGCAGTTGATCTCCATGAACGGCCCCCGTGCGCGCGGGCTCTCGCCATGGATGGCGCGCGCGAAGAGCTCCTTTCCCACGCCGCTCTCGCCGAGCACCAGAACGGAGGTCGCTCCCGATCGGGCTACATTCCGCGCCAGCTCGATCGACTCTTGAATCTTGGAGCTCCGCCCGACGATGCGGTCGAATCGGAACTCCTCCTGGACGCGGGCCGTCTCGCGCTGCTCGCGGGCGTGCTGGCTCGCGCTCTTGCCGGCGGCCTTGAGCAGGCCGTCGATCGCCTCGAAGCGGATCGGCTTGAGGAAAATGTTCCGGATGCCGAGCTCGTTCATCTCGGCGCCCTCGGCGGCGGCCGAGCGGTCGAGCCACAGCGCGAGCTGCATGCGCGGCGAGCGTTGCTTGAGGAGACGCACGGCCTCTCGCCGCGCCGGATGGTTCTGAATCGCCCCCCCGGAACCGGCCGAACTGTCCCAATTCGCCGCCCCGTTGGTCGGGCCGCCATCGAGCGACTCGCCGAAGTCGAGAATGCCGACGGAGCAGCCTTCGTCGCCCCCACGCGCGATGAGTTGGCTCACGTCGTCCGCGATCTGGACGGCATAGCCCTGCTCCTCGACGTGCTCGACAAGCCCGTCCCGCTCCGCGCCTGGCGGCATGATGATGGCCACGTTTAGGTTCAAAGCGTTGAGTCTCCCCCCTTTAGACCCGACGGGGCGCGGCATGCCCCTAACGGAAATGGTATCGGCGGTTTGGGGGTCGAAGATTAGGAGGAAGTAACGTGCGAAGACGGGGGCTTGCCCCCATTGGGGGTGTAGAGCGAATCAGTTTGCCATTGTTATTTTGTCTTTTGTATACAATACTCCCGAACCGTGAGCGTCCAAGTCCCAGCCCCACTCTACGACGCCCTCTATGCTTGGTGCGGGGCGCAGGCTGGACGGGAGGAGGACACTCCATGACCACGGGGACCGCCTCGGGGATGAAGATGCCGCCGATTATCCGCGCGCCGCTCCGCCAGGAGATCCGCCGCATCATCCTAGAGGGCATCCTGCGCGGGGCGCTGGCTCCCGGCTCGGACGTGAACGAGGCGATGCTGGCCGCGTCTCTAGGCGTGAGCCGCACGCCCCTGCGCGAGGCGCTTCTCGGTCTCGAGATGGAGGGCTTCCTCAAGAGCGACGTGGGCCGCG
>JBGPMG010000201.1:0-4361 GCA_041486815.1 Candidatus Eiseniibacteriota bacterium
AGCCTCGGCCATGGAGCGCGGAGACCGGAATCGGTTCCCCGACCCCGAGCGAGAAGAAGTCGGCCACGTCCTCCTCGCGCGTGGCGGAGTCGGTCTTGTTCACGATGACGAGGGTCGGGCGTCCGCGCCGGCGAACCCGGTCGGCGACCTCGCGGTCGAGCGGCATGATTCCCTGCGTGACATCCACGACCAGGAGCGCCACGTCCGCCTCCTCCAGGGCCTGAGCCGTTTGGGTCAAGATCTGGCGCTGGATCGGATGCGGGCTGGAAGGATCGATTCCCCC
The DNA here is from genome assembly GCA_041486815.1 of Candidatus Eiseniibacteriota bacterium. Lineage (GTDB taxonomy): Bacteria > Eisenbacteria > RBG-16-71-46 > SZUA-252 > SZUA-252 > WS-9. The sequence goes on from JBGPMG010000201.1 coordinate 284, forward strand.
CGTGTCGACGAGGAGGAAGTGCCGCCCGCTCCACTCGGCTTCCGCGTAGTGCCGGTCCCGAGTGAGCCCCGAGAGCTCGTCCACGATGGCGCGGCGCTGGCCGAGGAGACGGTTGAAGAGGGTCGACTTTCCGACGTTCGGGCGGCCGACGATCGCGACGATAGGGAGCACGGGATGACCCCTTACGGGCTGGGCGACGCGTCGAACCCGATTTGAACCGGGACGCCGAGTCTCCGTTCCAGGTCGCTCAACGTGCGGTCGTCGAGAAAGATCTCGCGCTCCTTGAGGCAATTCGGAGGGAGGAGCACACGATCGGTGGGGCCGTGTGCCGCAAGCGCCCGTTCGATGTCGGCGCCGACAAGAAGCCCGCTCACGGTTACCGAATCGCCGAAGTAATCGTTCGAAACGACGCAGACCGACGCGTCGACGCTTCCCGGTGGCCGGTCGGAGAGAAGGCGGCGGAGCGTCGGCGCCGCGCTCGTTCCGGTCACGACGGCCACCCGCTCCCGCGTCCCGTTCCGCGCCCGGATCTCCTCCTTGCCGTCCATCCACTGGTCGATGGTCGCCCGGAGCATTCCGATGCCGTTCTCCATCTGAGGGAATCCCTCGTATGCGGGCGCCGCCGGGACCGCCTCGTCGGCGAGGACGTACATTTCGTCCGCGGCGAAGACGATGCGGCTCTTCCAGCGCTTTCGAAAGACCCCCTGGTGGCCGTGGACGATCTCGAGCGCCGCTCGCGCGTCCTCGGAGGTGAAGGGCCGAAGGTCCGGCAGACGCGCGCGATGCTTGGTCAGCCCCACCGGTACGACGGCGATCGTCTTGACGCGCGGATGGCGCTCGGCGAGCTCCGCGATCGACTGCGTGAGGACGGCTCCGTCGTTGATCCCGGGGCAGACGACGAGCTGCGTATGGAGATCGATCCCCGCCGCGGCCAGCCGATCGATCTGCTGGAGGATGAGCCCCGACTTGGGATTCTTCATCAAGCGGATCCGAACATCCGGGTCGGTCGCGTGGACGGAGACGTAGAGAGGCGAGAGGCGCTCATCGAGGATTCTCTGAAAGTCCGCTTCGGAGAGATTGGTCAGCGTGATGAAGTTGCCGTGGACGAACGAGAAGACGTAGTCGTCGTCCTTGATGAGAAGCTCCCGGCGTACGCCCTTGGGATGCTGGTAGACGAAGCAGAAGACGCAGTTGTTGTGGCAGCGCTTCGGCTGGCGCGCTTCGAACTCCGCGCCGAAGGAGACCCCGTACTCCCGTTCCCCTTCGATTTCCCGCTCGACGCCGTCCTTGCCGAGGACGCGAAGCAGGAGCCGCTCCTCGGAGATCTGAGCCCCGAAGTCGATCTCGTCCTGTAGCGCTACCCCGTTGATCGCCAAGATCCGGTCGCCTGCCCTGAGGCCGAGCCGCGCCGCGAGGCCGCCGGACTCGATTCGGGCAATGGTGAATGGGTCGCTCAGGCCGATCACGGAATCCACCCCGGTTAAATGGAATAGCGTAGAAGTCATGAAATAATAAGGAGTTCGCCTTATTGAATCAAGGCATGCGTGAGGCTTGGGAGGGCAGACAAGCGTGAAAATTGGAGCGGGCAACGGGATTTGAACCCGCGACTTTCAGCTTGGGAAGCTGACACTCTACCACTGAGTTATGCCCGCTCCCGACGCAACTCCCTGAATGCCAGCGTAGTGGCTCGGGGGCCGCGCGGTCAAGAATCAATTCGGACCGCGATCGCCCGGGCCACCTCTCGGAATTGGTCCGGCGACTCGAGATCGAACCAATGGACCTGATCCACGTTTCGGAACCAGGTCTCCTGGCGCTTGGCGAGCTGCCGGGTGCGAAGCGCGATCGTGGCCACCGCGGCCTCGAGGGTTGAGTCCCCTCTCAGGTGCCCCAGGAGCTCTCGGTAGCCCAGCGTTTGGACTCCGGGCGCATCGTCCGGGAGCTTGGCCTCGAGCAGCTCGCGCGCCTGCGCCAGGAAGCCGTCGCGGAGCTGATCGTGAATGCGCGACTCAATGCGGAGCGCGAGCAGAGGGCGCCGCCAGCGAATCCCGAATCGGACCGCCGGGAGCGGAGGGCGGCCCCGCTCGCGCCGGAGCGCGGTTATCGGCCGCCCCGTCAACTCGTGGACCTCGAGGGCGCGGATGACCCGGACCGCGTCCCCGCCGAGGATCTTGGAATGTGCTTCCGGATCGACGCGACGGAGGTCCTCACGAAGGGCCGGGAGGCCCTCGCGCGCGAGCTTCGCCTGAAGCCTCGAGCGAACCCCCTCGTCCCGTCCGGGACCCTCGAAGAGTCCTTCCAGGAGCGCGCGGAGGTAGAGCCCCGACCCCCCGACGACCAGCGCGAGCCGTCCGCGCGAGCGCACTTCATCGATCGCGACGCCCGCCTCCCGCGCATAGCGGCCCGCGCTGTACGACTCTCCTGGATGTAGAAAGGACGCGAGGTGATGCGGCACCAAGGCGCGCTCCCGGCTGCTCGGCGCCGCGGTGCCGATTTCGAGCCCCTTGTAGATCTGACGGGAGTCCGCGCCGACGATTTCCGCTTTGGTTGGAACAGCGAGTTGGAGCGCGATCTCGCTCTTGCCGGCGGCAGTGGGACCGAGGATGACAACCGGAGGGCGGGCCACGCCCGGTTCAGCGCCTGCCAAAGCGCCGGTCCAGCTCCTCCATCGCGACCCGTACATAGGTGGGTCGTCCGTGCGGATCGCCGTGCGGGAGGCTCGTGGCGAAAAGGCGGTCGAAGAGCGACCGCCGCTCCTCGGCGTTCAGCGCCTGTCCGGAGCGGACGGCGGCGTGGCATGCGTAGGTCTTCGCGATCCGCTCTTCGGGCGGTTCCGAGGCATCGATGTCGGCGTGCCCCTCGTCCCCGGAGAGGAGGAGCTTGAGCGCCTCGATGGCGACGTCTTCGGGCAACGACGCGGGGACGCCCCGGACCGCGACCTGACGGTCTCCGAAAAGCGCGATGTCGTATCCGAGCCGGCGCGCGTGGGGCTCGATCATGAGGAGCGTCTCGATTTCCGGCCGAGTCACGTCCAGCACCCGCGGAAAGAGGAGGCTCTGGCTCACGCCCGCGTCGCCGAACAGGTGAACGCGCGCCTGCTCATAGAGAATTCGTTCATGTGCCGCGTGCTGATCGACGATGACCAGGCCCCCTCGGATCGGTGCCAGCAGGTACCGATCGTGGAGCTGCCAGATCGGGATCTCCGGCTCGGCGAGGCTCTCCCGAAGATCGCCGACGTCCGACTCCCGCGCCGTGTCCGAGCCCTGCCCTTCCTCGGGCGGTGCGTACAAGGTACGCGCGGCCGCCATTCCATCCCACTCGAGCTGTGACGACTTGATCGTTGAGGCGCTGCCAGGAAGCCCGGGGGCATTGCCGAAGCCCGAGCTCGAGGTCCCCTCCTCCACGGCGACGTTCCCGCCGCCGACGGCCAGCGCCACGGGGACGTAGCGCTTCATCGCGCCCTCCACCAACCGACGCGTCGCCTGGAAGAGCGCGGCCTCATCCCGGAAACGCACCTCGCGCTTCGTCGGATGGACGTTCACGTCGACGTGCGCCGGATCGACCTCGATCAGAATGAGCGCGACCGGGTGGCGATCGCCCGGGATCAAGTTTCCATAGCCCTGCCGCAAGGCTGCTCCGACCGTGGGCGACGCGATCACGCGCCCGTTCACGGCGAACACCTGATGCTCCCGGCTCGCGCGCGCCATCTCCGGCGGCCCCAGCACTCCGCGAAGCCTCATCCCGGCCGCCTCGCCCTCGAAGAGAGCGGCGCCCTCGGTAGCCCCGCGACCGTAGAAGACCTGCCACCGCTCGAGGAGATCGGTCGTCGCGGGGAGGTCGCTGTCCTCCCGGCCGTCCACCTTGAAGCGCCAGTGAACCCGCGGCGTGACGAGGGCGTAGCTCCAGACGACCCGCGAGAGGACTCGATTCTCGGATTCGCGAGAGCGTAGAAATCGGAGGCGGGCCGGCGTGTTGAAGAAGAGATCCTCGACCACGACCGTCGTTCCGACCGCGCGGCCGATGCCGGAAACCGAGATCACGGCGCCGCCCAGGACCTCGATATTGGTTCCCGTGAGCTCCT
>JBGPMG010000202.1:0-4343 GCA_041486815.1 Candidatus Eiseniibacteriota bacterium
ATGAGCGAGATCTTCTCGCGGTCCTGGAGGTATTCGCGGATCGTGGCGGTGACCATCATCACTTCCACCGCCGGTACGCGTCCCGGCTGATCCGAGCGCGGAATGAGGCGCAGGGCCACGACGGCCTGGAGCGTGGAGGAGAGCATGAAACGGATCTCGTCGTGCTCGTGCGGCGGGAAGAACGAAATGATCCGGTTGACCGTCTGGGGGGCATCCACAGTGTGGAGCGTGGAGAGGACGAGGTGCCCCGTGTCCGCCGCCATGAGGGCCGTGCGCATTGTATCGGGATCGCGAATCTCCCCGATCAGGATCACGTCGGGATCCTGGCGCAGGATGTGCTTCAGCCCCTCTCCGAAGCTCGCGGTGTCGAGGCCGACCTCGCGCTGCGAGATCGTGCTCTTCTTGTCGCGGAAGAGGAACTCGACCGGGTCCTCGATCGTGATGACGTTCTTCGCTTCGCGCCGGTTCAGGGAGTCGATCATGGCGGCGAGGGTGGTCGACTTCCCGCTTCCGACGGTGCCGCAGACCAGGATGAGACCCCGCTGGCGGCCGGCGAGCTCCTCGATGACCGGCGGGAGGTTCAGCTCCTCGAACGCAGGGATCGTCGCCGGAACCTGGCGGAAGACCATGGCGAAGGTCCCGCGCTGCTGGTAGAAGTTCGAGCGGAACCGGGCGAGCCCCGTCACCCCGAACGCGAAGTCGACCTCCTTCGTATCCTCGAAGACCTTCTTCTGCTTCGGGGTCAGGATCTGGTCCACGATCGCCTCGAGGTCCTGCTGCGTCGGCGGCGGCTCGTCGATCATGACGAGCTCCCCGTTCACGCGGGCGGTCGGCTTCGTGCCGACCTTCAAATGAAGATCCGAGGCCTTCAACTCCACCATTTTCTGCAGGACACGTTTGACGTTCATTCGATTCCCCCGCGGCGCTGGTTAGGCGGCGCTGTCGTCCACCAGGAAGAGAACCTGCCCGTATTCGACGGGCTGGGCGTTTTCGACGAGAATGCTGGTGATCCTTCCCTTTACGTCCGATTCGATCTCGTTCATTAGCTTCATCGCCTCGACGATGCAGACCGTCTGCCCGACGTCGATGGAACTGTTCTCCTCGACGTACGGATCGGCGTCGGGCGCGGGAGAACGGTAGAACGTCCCGACCATCGGAGACTTGATCGGAACCAGAGCCGCGGCCGCGGCCGCGGCGGACTTCAAGTCCTCCCGGACGGCGGCGGACTCCAGAGACGCGGGCGCCGAGACCGAGACGCTCTCGGCGCCGGGGCGGCGGACACGGATCGCGGAGAAGAGCTTCCTCACCTCTACCTCGGCGAGATCCTCCTCGCGCATGATCTGAACCAGCTCCTGGATGGCACGCCGGAGATTCATCGGCGCTTCCCCTGACCCCCGACCATCGCCGCGAGCGCGTGGAGTCCGAGCTCGTAGCTCGCGGGTCCGAATCCCATGATCACGCCTGTCGCGACGCCACCGCTCAGGCTCTGCTGACGCTCCCGCTCGCGCGCGAAGAGATTGGTCATGTGCACTTCCACGACCGGGATCGTCATCGAGCGCAGCGTATCCGCCAGCGCGAGACTGGTGTGGCTGAACGCGGCGGGATTGATCAGGCAGCCGTCGACCTCGTCCATCGCGATCGTGAGCCGATCAATGAGCGCGCCTTCGTGATTCGTCTGGAACGACGCGACCCGAAGACCCAGCGTCCCACCCAGCTTCGCGAGACGGCGGTCGATCGATTCCAGCGTCTCGCGGCCGTAGAGCCGTGGCTCGCGGCGGCCGAGAAGGCCCAAATTCGGTCCGTGGAGCACCCAGATATCGCGCGCCATCAGCTGGCCTTCCCACCGAGACGGCTGAGCCACTCCTCGAACGCCGACTTGTTCCCCGCCACGATCGGCCCCGATTTCGGCGGGGCGGCGGAAGGCGACACGCGGGGTTCCGGCTGCCCGGTCTGAGCGGGAGGCGCGGGCGCGGCCCCCGCGGCGGCTTGCGTGCTCTCGGTTTGCGCGGATGGAGCCGGCGCGTCGGGCTCCGCTTTAGCCGGGGCGGCGACGACGGTCTCCCGTTCGAGCCGCTCCAGCCGCTCGATCGGGAGCTCGTGGAAATCTTGAACCGCGGCCGTATACGGAGCGGGCGGCGGCGGCGGATCGAACGTCTCGATCGTGCGAAGCCCGAGGCCTAGCTCGGGGAGGTGCTCCTCCTCGCGTGGGAGACGCACGGGCTGCCAGGAAAGCTCGCCCTGCCCGACGATCACGTCGGCGGGCCGCACTTCGGGGAACTCGCCCGAGGTGATCTGGTGGAGCGCGGTCTGGGATTCGAGATCGCCGGGATCAATGCGGCAGACGGCCCGATAGTAACCAGCAGCTTGGTCATGGTCGCCCTGGTGCGAGAGAATTCCAGCCAGAGCTTTCAACGCGACCACGTTCTCTCGGTCGAGCTTGAGCGCGGCGTCGAACTGGGTCCGCGCTTCGTTCAGGCGTCCGTCCGCCAGGTAGGCGCGCCCAAGAACGATGTGGTCCCCCACCCCGTTTCCTGGTCGGGTGCGTCGCTCTTCGCAGAGCTGGATCGCCTCATCGAGGCGTCCCCGCTCCATGAGACGCTCGGCCAACTGCAAATAGAGCGCCGTGGCAGGATCCCTCGCAACGATTTCTTCCAGCGGCAGGATCGCCTCCTGGCGCGCGTCATCCCTCATGCGGTCCCTCCTACGTCGGCTGCGTAAGACTCAGAACGACGCGCCGAAGGGCGGTAAGCGACGATAATTCAAAGACTTTAGATTTGCCGATCGCCGGGCACAATATCACTCGACGGGCCGTCCGTCCACGCTTCTTGTCCCGCTCGATGGCCCTCCAGAAGCGGGTTCCCGGGGGGTGGTCCAGTCCGGTCGGAAGCCCGAGCTGACGCAAGATCGATTCGATCTCAATGGCGGCGATCGGGTCTAGCCCGACCTCGATCACGCTCAGCCGGAGCGCCGCGACCATGCCCACCGCGACCGCTTCCCCGTGAAGGTAGCGTTCGTAACCATAGGCCGCCTCCAGGGCGTGCCCCACCGTGTGTCCGAAGTTGAGCGCGAGGCGGACGCCGCGATCGCGCTCATCCCGCGAGACCAACCGAGCCTTCTCGGCGGCCGCCATCCGGATCAGCGGCTCCAAGGCGCGCGGGCTGCCCCAACCGCCGCGGGCGGCGAGCCGATAGAGTCGTGAGACGATCTCGGGACGACGGATGACCCCGATCTTCAATATCTCGGCGAGCCCGGCGCGGTACGCCCGAGGGGTCAGCGTGCGGAGGGTGTCGGTATCGGCGAGAACCAGCGCGGGCTGGTGATAGGCTCCCACGAGATTCTTCCCCTCGGGCAGATTGATCCCGACCTTCCCGCCGATCGAGGCATCAGCCTGCGCCAGGATGGTCGTCGGAAGCACGGCCCAGGTCAGCCCGCGCGCGAACGTCGCGGCCGCGAAGCCCGCCACGTCCGAAACCACGCCGCCGCCCAGCGAGACGACGATCGTGTCGCGCCCGACCCCTTGTTCTGACCACCGGTGGCAAAGCGCTCGGAAGGAGTCGATCGATTTGGAGCGCTCCCCATCCGGAAGGGTGGCGCGGATGACGTGATACCCCGCGCGCTCCAAGCTCCGGGTGACGCGCGCGGCATAGAGCCGTCCGACCGTGCGGTCGGTGACGAGCGCGGCGGAGTCCCCGGCGTGGAACGATCGGAGGAGTGTTCCCGCCTGACGCAGGAGTCCGCGGCCGACTCGAACCGGGGAGACGCGGCCGATGCCCGGCACGCGCACGCGGATCATCGTGGCGTCAGGGGTGCTGCGATCGGGTGGAGTTGTTCCCGGCGAGGCAGGCTGTGTCGCCGCATGGTCGCGCGCAGGCTACCACAGGCGGCGCGGCGGGGCTAGCGCTGGGGAGAGCCTTCGAGGGCGCGAAGCTGCTCCTCGAGCCGCTCCTTCTCCTGCTCGAGGCGCTGGATCTCCTGCTTCATACGGCCCGCGTCGGGGGAGAGAGAGGGGCGAGGACCGACGGGCGGCTGGGCGAAAGACGCTCCCACGACGATGCGGAGCGGAAAAATCTCGGTTCCCCGGAGTACCGTGAGCTCGATCTGGTCCCCCGGGCGCGTGGCGCGAACCTTGGCGGTCAATTCGTCGGCGGTGTGCGCCTCCTCCCCTTGAATGGCGAGGACGCGGTCCCCCGCGCGGATTCCCGCGGAGTCGGCGGGGCTGGCCGGGACCACGCCCGCGATGAGCACCCCGATCGACTCGGGCGCGGCGCTGACGGCGCGGCGGAGCTGAATCCCAAGGTATCCCCGGCGCACGCTGCCGTAGGTCTCGAGCTCCTTCGCCAGCC
>JBGPMG010000203.1:0-4338 GCA_041486815.1 Candidatus Eiseniibacteriota bacterium
CAGGTCATCGTGGAGCTCCAGAAACTGGATGCGCTCGTCGGCGACGGGCATTCGAGCGTGAGCCCCTGGCGGGACACTTCGGCCGTCTTCCACCAGCTGCCCGTGGCGCTCTATTGGTTCGAGGATGGCATCTTCGTGCGCGCGGCCACGAAAGCGCAGGCGGCGCTCCTGGGTGCGCGCGTCGTGGGCATCGGAGGAGTGCCGGTAGAGCAGGTGCTCGCAAAGATCCGCCCCCTCATCAGCCGCGACAACGAGATGGGTGTGAAAGCTTGGACGCCGGCCTTGTTGACGATGCCTGAAGTCCTGCACGCGGTCGGCCTCGCCTCCGATCCGGCCCGGGCGACCTTCGCTCTCGAAACGTCCAAGGGCCGGCGCGACGTCTCGCTCGCTCCAACAGGGCTGTTTCCGATGCTCACCGGCGAGACCGATCTCACCTGGATGAAGCGCGAAGGTTGGATGGATGCTCGGGATCGCGCGCCCGAGCCGCTCTGGCTGAGCGATCCCCAGAACAAGTACTGGTATAGGTACCTCCCGGACACACGCTCGCTCTACTGCCAGCTCAACGCGATCCAGCAGAAGCCGGAGGACTCGCTACGCGTTTTCCTGTCGCGCGCCTTCGCCGCGGCCGACTCCGCCGGCGCCGACCGCTTCGTCCTGGACCTTCGGCTTAACGGCGGAGGCGACGGGTTTTGGAATCGCGACATCGTGCGGAGCCTAGTCAAGTCGCGCTACGACGTGCCCGGCCGCCTCATCGTGATCACCGGCCGGCGCACTTGGTCCGCGGCTCAGATGCTCATCAACGAGCTCGAGAATATCGCGGACGTCGTGTTCGTCGGCGAACCGAGCGCCTCTCGGGGGAACGTCTATGGAGATTCGAAGAAGATCGTGCTGCCGAATAGCCGCCTGACGGTGCGTGTCTCGAGCCTCTACTGGCAGCAGTCGGATCCGCGCGATGATCGTGAGTTCATCCCGGTGAGCATCTCGGCGCCCCTCACGTTCCCGGACTATGCCGCAGGACGGGATTCGGCGCTCGAAGCAGCCGAGAGAGTAGGGAAGTGAGCCTGAAGTAGGCATAGGCCAGGCGCACTCTTCGCCGTAGAGTCTTACCCCGTGAACCGGCTGTGGTTGATCCCCGCGCTACTCGTCGCCGTCTCGCTTTCAGGCTGCGGCAACCGCTCCCACTCTGACCCAGCCGCCGCATCCGCACCCGGGCTCGACATCACCTTCTCCGCATCGGCCGAGACCGTGCAGTGCTATGACTTCGTCGAGGCGACGCTGAGGCTGAAGCAGCCGGTCTCTGGGAATCCGTTCACCGACGCCATCGTTTCCGGCAGCTTCGGCGAGACCGGCAAAGGAAACGACATTGCGGTCGCCGGCTTCTGTGATTCGTCGGACGGAAGCGTCTATCGCATCCGGTTCATGCCCACAAGGCCGGGCAGCTACTCCTACGCCGTAACGTTCCAGCAAGACAATTTCAGGCGGTCCTATACCGGCTCGTTCCAGGCCGTCGACGGAAAGCGGCGTGGCTTCGTGCGCGTGGATCCCCACTACCCGTGGCACTTCACTTGGGAGGGCACCGGCGAACACTACTTCCTGAACGGCACCACCGCATTTTTCCTGATGGGCTGGGAGGATGAAAAGGTCATCCGCGAGTGCATTGCGCGGCTGCACGGGTTCGAGATCAATCGAATCAGACTCCTGCTCGACGGACGATCGGACAAGTTCTGGACGGAGCCGATAAAGCCAGGCAACGGTTTTCAAACTTACCTGACCCCCTGGATCGCCCGACATCCGGCCGATCTCCTCGACCCCGGGTTCAATTACACGCGGTTCCATTGCGCGTACTGGCAGAAGTTTGAACGTATGTTGAGATTCGCCCGCGACCACGACGTCATCATCTCCGTCATTTTCGGATTCAGCGATACCGACGTTCACCCAGAAGCCGGGAGCGACGATGAGCGGCGGTATTTCCAATACGCAGCGGCGCGCCTGGCCGCGTTCTCCAACGTCACGTGGGATCTGGGGGACGACCTCGACGCGTTCCGCTCCGATGCGTGGACCCACGAGATGGGAACCATGCTCCATCGATGGGATCCCTACCATCATCTGGCAACGAGCCACCCGCGGAAGAATGAACACCAAGACCGGACCTCAACCTGGTTCAGCATGACCAGCTTTCAACAGTGGGCCAGGCCGCTCCACGCGTGGATGTTGGACCAGCGCCACCAGCAGGAACTCACCGGCAGGATCATTCCTCAGATTAACGAGGAATACGGCTACGAAGACCATTATCCCGACTGGGCTCCATACAAAGCCCCGGCCGCTTCGGCGGACGCAAATCGGCGGGCAGCCTGGGAAATGGTCATGGCTGGCTGTTATCAAACGACGGGCGAAACGGCCAAGCGCGGCACAGGCATTCCGCCGGACACCGGCGGCGGCTGGGTCAACGGCCGCGGAGACAGCACGATGACGATGCTCCAGGGTTACGCCCGCATGGCCCGTTTCTTCACGAGCCTCCCCTGGTGGCAAACCAACCCACACGATGAGCTCGTGAGCCGCGGATATTGCCTCGCGGATCCGGGCCACTTGTACCTGTTGTATCTGCCGGAGGGCGGCGACGTCACGCTGAAGCTGGGCTCCGGCCGCTTTGACGTGAAATGGCTCAGTCCGCGGACCGGCGCCTACGCTTCACTGTCGGTCGCGAGGGGCCCAGCTTGGACCTCGCCGGCGGCGCCCGACCAGGAAGACTGGGTGTTGTTGCTCAAGAAAATAGACCCGCAGTAGCTTGACGCTGCGCCCCCCTATTAGGTAGCATGGCTCGTGCCCCGTCCGCAGTCCTCCACGGCGGAGCGCGAGGTTGGCTCGCGACCGCAACTTGGGGCCGTCGGAATCATCCCGGCGCGGCTCCAGTCCACTCGTCTCCCCAATAAGCCCTTACAGGACCTTGGCGGCGCACCGCTGATCGTGCGCGTCTTGGAGCGGGTCCGCGCATCTAGCGCGCTCCGCGACGTCTGGGTGGCTACGGACAGTGAGGAGGTCGTTCGGGTGGTCGAAGGGGTGGGGGGACAGGCCCTCCTGACCAGCGCCGACCACCGTTCCGGCCTCGACCGCGTCGCGGAGGCGGCCCGCCAACTCTCGGACGGGCGGGACCCCGACCCGGACTCCGTGTTCGTGAACATTCAGGGGGACGAGCCGTTCGTGAGCCCGGAGGGGCTGGACCACTTGGTTCGTCTCATGGAGCACCCCGATGTGGAGATGGCCAGCATCGCCGCTCCGTTTCTCGACCGGGATGAGGTGGAGGACCCCAACCGGGTGAAGGTCGTGATCGACAGGGAGCTACGGGCGCTCTACTTCTCGCGCGCGCCGATTCCTTCGGGCTACGGCCCGGCCGCGATCCCGCTCTTGCACATCGGGGTCTATGCTTACCGGCTGCGGACCCTCTTCGAGCTCGCATCCCTTCCACCGGCCCCGCTTGAGATGGCGGAGCGGCTGGAACAGCTTCGAGCTCTCTGGAACGGCATCCAAATACATATCGCCGTGGGGGAATACCAATCCACGGGGATCGATACGCCCGAGGATCTCGCTCGGGCCCGGGACCAATGGGCGAAAGGGAGGACGCGAGCATGACCAAATTCGTCTTCGTCACGGGCGGGGTTGTCTCATCGCTCGGGAAGGGCATCGCCGCGTCGGCCATCGGGTCGCTGCTGAAGAGCCGGGGACTTTCCGTGACGCTCCAGAAGTTCGATCCCTACTTAAACGTGGATCCCGGCACGATGAGCCCCTACCAGCACGGCGAGGTCTACGTCACCGACGACGGCGCGGAGACGGACCTGGACGTCGGGCACTACGAGCGTTTCCTTGGCGTCTCGATGGGCCGGGAAAACAACGTGACGGCAGGGCAGATCTACGACTCCATCTTGCAGAAGGAGCGCCGAGGCGACTACCTCGGGCGCACGGTCCAGGTCATCCCTCACGTCACAGACGAGATCAAGGCGCGCATGCTCGCGGTGACGCGAGGCACGAAACCGGTGGACGTCGCGATCGTCGAGATCGGCGGCACGGTCGGGGACATCGAGAGCCTGCCGTTCCTCGAGGCGATCCGGCAGCTTCGGCTCGAGCTTTCCTCGGTCAACACTCTGTTCATCCACGTGACGCTGGTGCCGCACCTGGGGGCGGCGCGGGAGATCAAGACGAAGCCTACCCAACATTCGGTGAAGGAGCTTCGCGCGATCGGTGTTCAGCCCGACATTCTCCTCTGCCGCTCCGAGGTGCCGCTTCCGCAAGAGGTCAAGGAGAAGATCGGGCTCTTCTGCAACGTGCCGACCCAGGCGGTGATCG
>JBGPMG010000204.1:0-4300 GCA_041486815.1 Candidatus Eiseniibacteriota bacterium
ACGCCGGACAAGAACTTCTGCTCCGCCTCGGGAATCCCCAGCTTGTCGAACGTCCGCTTGATGTCGCTCGGAACGTCCTCCCAGGTCTTCCCCTGCTCCTCCATCGGCTTCAGGTAGTAGAAGATGTTCTGGAAGTCGATCTCCGCCACGTTGCCGCCCCACATCGGGAGCGCCTTCCGCTCGAACTCCTTGTACGCCTTGAGGCGGAATTCGCGCATCCAGGCCGGCTCGCCCTTCATCTCCGAGATCTGGGCGACGACGTCGCTGTCGAGTCCCCTGCGGGACTTGAAGATCGGCTTGATGTCGTCGTGGAAGCCGAACTTCTCCTTATATCCTTCCCGAATGTCGAGTGTCTGCTGTTGCGTCATGGCTATCGCTCCCTGGTCCCGCGCGTCGTCACGCGGCCTGAATGTCCCGAACCCAGTCGTAACCCTGAGCCTCGAGCTCGTGCGCCAACTCGGGGCCTCCCGACTTGACGATGCGGCCGTCGACCAACACGTGGACGAATTGCGGCTTGATGTAGTTCAAGATCCGCTGGTAGTGCGTGATCAAGAGCACGCCGAGATCGGGGCCGGCGAGCGCGTTCACGCCCTCCGACACGATCCGGAGTGCGTCGATGTCGAGACCCGAGTCGGTCTCGTCGAGGATCGCGATCTCGGGCTTCAGAACCGCCATCTGCAAGATTTCGGCGCGCTTCTTCTCGCCGCCCGAGAAGCCGTCGTTGATATAGCGCCCCGCGAAGGAGTCATCCATCTTTAGGATTGCCATCTTCTCCTTCATGAGCGCCCGGAACTCCTTCGGCGGGAGCGGCTTCTCCTCACCCATCTCCTTCCGGCGCGCGGTCAAAGCCATCCGGAGGAAGTTGGCGACGCTCACGCCCGGGATCGCGGTCGGATACTGGAACGCGAGGAAGAGACCCTTCCGGCCCCGCTCATCCGCGGCCATCTCCAATAGGTCCTGACCGTTGAGTAGGATTTTCCCTTCCGTCACCTCGTACTTGGGGTTGCCCATGAGCGCGTTCGCGAGCGTGCTCTTGCCCGATCCGTTCGGACCCATGAGGGCGTGGATCTCCCCCTTCTTCACCGTGAGATTGAGGCCCTTGAGAATGGGCTTCCCCTCGATGGCTACGTGCAGGTTCTTGATTTCCAGCGTCGCGTTGGCGCTCATTGTCTCCTTCCCGTGGTCAAGGCCGCGGCCTTAGCCGCGTGAGGTCAGCGGGCCCGAGGGCCCGGCGTCATAAGCTGAAGCTCTCCCCGCATCCGCACGACTTCTTGACGCGGGGATTCTTGAATTGAATTCCGGTCCCGAGGAGCCCGCGCTCGTAATCGACCGTGGTGCCGTCGAGAACTTCCAACGAGCGAGGGTCCACATATACGGTCAACCCGTCGTAGGCGAGCACGAGGTCTCCCGGCCGCTCGGCGGTAGTGAATCCCATGAAGTAGCTGTAGCCGGAGCAGCCGCCCGCCTTTACGCCTAAGCGCAGGGCCTCTCCTTCTTTGCCTTCCTTGGTCCGAATCCGCTTGATCCAGTCGACCGCGGCCGGGGTGAGCGCAATCGTTCGGGAGACCGCCTTCTCGGGCGATCCGATGCTCTGCCGTGCTTCCGTTTCGCTCATCCGTTCTCCGATTCAGCGTGTAGCGGGATCGACCCCGAGGGAGGCGGTCCCATGTGGAAGCCCGCGACCAGCGCCGGCTCCTCCTTCATTCCATGATCCACCGGGCAGTGCGGGCAGTCGTCTTGCGTCGTCCGCGGCGGCCGGCACTGCTGGCAGGTGTTCAAGTACTCCAGAGATCCTTCCAACTCCTCGGCGAGGGCCTGGTACCGCGCGACGGCCTGGCGAGCTTCAGCGAGGCGCGTCTTGAAAATGCCCCGGACCGACGCCATCGCGTCCGGTCCATATCGCGTGTTGTGCCAAGCTCGCAGCAGGGATTGAATCTGGTGGAGCGAGAACCCACTGCTCTGGAGCAACTCGATCCAACGGATGCGCGTAACGGCGGTACCGTCGTAGAGGCGGAATCCTCCGTGAGTCCGCGCGTTCGGATGGAGCAGGCCCAGCTCCTCATATAGGTGGAGCGCACGGACCGATTTCCCTGTCTGCCGCGCCAGATCCCCAACTTTCAGAAGCTTTTGGCTTGCGATCTCCATCGACTTCCCCCTGGCTCCTGTCCGGATCATACCCTTACGCACACGTCAGATTCTACCCCTTTGATCGGCAGAAGTGCAGGCATGGATGATTCTATATGGAACCTATTTTATTGCAGATAGTTACATAGCTATAGCGTGCATCTGACGGGTCGATATGATAATGGTGGGGACTGCGTCGGGTGGCACGCATCAAATGAGGTTAACGCCGGCGCCCAGAGATTTCGGAGGTACTTATGAAGATTCCGCATCGATGGATCTTGGTTGGATCGCTCGTGATTATCGGCGCTCTCGCGTTCTACGGGTGCAACAGCAAGAAGAAGAACCCGGTGGCCCCGGGGGGCGGGGCCGACGTCACGATCACGATCACGGGCATCAACGGAAATATGTCGTTCTCCCCGAATCCGGCGAATGTGACGGTAGGCCAGACGGTCTCGTGGAAGAATAGTGGCGGGACGACCCACACGGCGACTCAGACCGGTGGCGGGTTCAACACAGGGAATATCGCGAATGGTTCGACAAGCTCCCCGATCACGATCAATACGGCGGGGGATCTCGCCTATGAGTGCAACATCCACCCGACCATGACCGGCACGCTCCACGTCATACCGTAGGCGAATTCAGGTGTGACGCAATTCCTTCTCTTCCTCCACATCGGGGGCGCGATCCTCTTGGTGGGAGAGATTCTATTTGCCACGATCTGGCTGCGGTCCTCCCTGGCCGGCGGCCCGGAACCGCGGGCCACGCGCTATGTCATTGGGACCATGGCCCTTACGACCCGCGGCATCGCTGTGCCCGCGTTCTACGTGAACATGACGAGCGGGATCCTCCTCGGGTTTGTCGCGAACATTCACTGGTTGCGCGCAATCTGGCTCATCGTTTCGATCGTCCTTTACTCGATCATGGCCTCGCTCTGGCAAGGGACGTTGATTCCGTTGCGGAGGATGATGGCGGAAGAGATCGATCGCGCGGGTGCGGGGCCGCTCCCCGTGGCCTTCGAGCCGATGGCACGTCGGTGGGTTCGAACTAGCGGCGCCGTGTTGGCGCTTTTCGCGGCGATCCTCGGCTTGATGATTTGGAGGCCGACGATTTAGGCCTGGCCTTTGACGCGGCGGCGGCCCCCTCGACGCTCGACCAGGTGACGAATGGGAGCAGGCGCCGCACTCCTCCGTGCGTACCGAGCGGGCTCGGACGTTGGAGCTGTCCGACCGGCGCCACGCGGGGGATTCCGAGGGCCGTGAAGGCGGCGGCAAGACGGACGCGCTCGGGTCCGCGGGCTTCCAAGCCAACCGCCTCGATGTAGCGGATCGAGGGCTTCACCGCCCGCAGGAATTCCTCGGACGCATCGACCGCGTGAACGCGAACGATGCGATGCGCCGGCCCCGGCTCGAACCGGGCTCGATCCTCCAGAACCACCGTCCAGGTCGTCGTGCCGGGCGATTCCAGCACGCGCGTGGCTCCCGGGCTCGGCGCGCTTCCTCCTGAGAACGTCGCGCCGGACCTCGACGGCACGGTACCGGCCGCCGATGAAATCATCCCCACTCCGGCCGCCTCGAACCGCGCCTGCGCACGAAATAGCTGGACGCTCGCTGCCTCCCCCGCCGCGACGATCCCGCGTGGTAGGTCGTGGGCCCGCGCCTCGAGAGCGTCCGCGAGCACTTCCGCGAACTTCGCCGGCGTCACCTCCCCGCGCCGCTCGACGTAGAACGCGTGGGGCGAGAGGCACCCTTGCTGGTCGTAGAGCGAGACGTCGAGCGCCGCGCGCGCGGCGAGCCCTCGGAGCGCCGCATACGTCAGGGAACGGCGCTCGAAGTAGCTCACGCTTACCTTCGGGCCGTGGAGGACTCGCACGGCGTCGGGCTGCGATTGCCGCGAGATGCTCGCGATCGCCTCATCGCCTCCGAATGCGAGCACAGCGGGCGCGAGCGAGAGCGCGGTTCGATCGAGATGGCCCGATCCCCCCCTCCACCAGATGACCGCGAGGCAAGCGCCGAGATTCTCATCCACCTCCGCGATAGTTCGCGCGAGGAGAGGACCGAGGAGCGGCTCCTGTGCCGAGGTTTTCGCGAGCAGGGACGACTTGAGGAGAAGCGCGGAATAGATCGGCCAGATCGGAAGGGTCGGGACGTTGCCCGCGTAGATCTGGAGCATCCACTCG
>JBGPMG010000205.1:0-4297 GCA_041486815.1 Candidatus Eiseniibacteriota bacterium
CAAGCGGCATCGGGCGGGTCGCGCTCTGGTGCTTCGACTACGCGACCCTATTCGGGCGGCTGGGCCGGTTCGACCTCGTCGAAGAGTGGGCAAGACGCGGGCTTCGAGTCGACGCCCCGCGGCTCAATGCCCGGCTCGACATCGTCCTGGCCTACGCACTCCTCAATATGCAGAGATACGCGGCGGCGGAATCGGTGTCCGCGGCCGGCATCCGTCTGGCCCCACGGGACCACACCATCCGCCTCTATCACGCCACGGCGCTTCACGAGCTGGGTCTCAAGGAGGAGGCGCTTAAGGAATACACTGCGTCCTACGATCTCTCGCACGATCCACAAATTCTGCTGAACATCGGCGCGTCCCTCAGCGGGCTGGGACGCTACGAGGATGCGGTTCAGGCGCTGGACTTGGTCCCCACCGGCCACCCGAACCGTGGGGATGCGCGCCGCGACATGGCGGTCATCCTCCTCAATCACCTGCAGCGCCCCGCCGAGGGGCTCGCGGCGCTCCGCGAGGCGGCGAGCCTCGCCGATGACCCGGGGCAGGCGAGGCTCTTACAGGATGAAATCGCGAGAATCGAGGCGGCGATGCGGAAGGGGCAGGGGGCGCCGCGCGTTAAGCGCTAGCCCGGCGGGGTGATCCGGCGCGACCTAGGACCCGGCGCGCGGAGCCTCGGCATCGGAGAAGCCGCAGAACTCGACTCGATTTCCGTCGGGATCGCTGAAGTAGATCGAGCGGGCGTTCCAGAACCGGAATTCGACGGGCCCTTCCACTTCGATTCCCAACCGCTCGAGCGCCGCCTTGAGCGCTTCGATCCGGGAATTTTCAGTCCCAAACGCGAAATGCTGGGGCCCCTTGACGTGGGCCGCTCCGAACGAGAGAGGGCCCGCGGTGAGACCAATCCGCTGCTGCTTCCCCGGGGATCCCGCCCAGAGCCAGGCGAACGTGGGATTCGACGCGTTGTCGACGGGAAGTCCGACGACGTCGCGATAGAAGGCGAGCGAGCGCGCGACGTCCTGGACCACGAGGATGACCTCGGAAATCCCCCACGCGGGGCGGCTCCCTAGGGCGCTCACAACCCGTACTCCTTTTGCTTCCGATAGAGCGTCCGGAGCCCGATGCCGAGGATCTTGGCCGCGCGTTGTTTGTCGTGGCCGACCGAACGGAGCGTCGCCTCGAGCGCGGCGCGCTCGATCTCCGGCATCGACATGCCGACCGTGAGGTTCATGTCCGCGGCGGTCGGGGGCCGCTGCTGCCGGAGCGGGATCGGGAGGTCCGAAACGTCGAGGAGGCGCTTCCCCTGCGCGAAGATCACCATCTCCTCCACCGTGTTCCGAAGCTCGCGAACGTTGCCCGGCCATTCGTACTGCATGAGGCGGTCCACGACGCCTCGCGTCACCCCCGTCACTTTTCGCTCGTGCTCATGATTGAACTCTTTGATGAAGGTCTCGACGAGAACCGGAATGTCCTCGCGCCGCTCCCTAAGCGGGGGCACCTCGAGCAAGAGGACGCGTAGACGGTAATAGAGGTCCTCGCGGAACTGGCCGCGCGCCGCCATCAGCTCGAGCCTCCGGTTCGTGGCCGCGACGATCCGCGTGTCGACGTGAACCGTCTCGTTGCCGCCCACGCGCTCGAATTGGCGGTCTTGAAGGACGCGAAGAAGTTTGGTCTGCACGGTCGCCGGAATGTCGGAGATCTCGTCGATGAACAAGGTCCCCTGGTCGGCCAGCTCGAAGCGGCCTTTGCGTTGCTGGTCGGCTCCGGTAAAGGCGCCCCGCTCGTGACCGAAAAGCTCGCTCTCGATCAGGTTCTCGGAAAGCTCGGCGCAGTGGAGCTTCACGAACCGCTCGTCCTTACGGGGCGAGAGCTGATGGATCGCCTGGGCGATCCGCTCCTTCCCGGTGCCGGTTTCGCCGTAGATCAGGACGGTCGCGCGCGTCGGCGCGATCTGGAGGATCTTGTCCTGAAGCTCCTGCATGACCCTCGAATGTCCGGTCAGATTCGGAACGCGCAGGCGCTCGTCGAGCCGGACCGCGAGGTCCTCGGCGCGGTGGACCAGCTCCTGGTGCGAGATCGCGCGCTGGATCACGGCGAGCATCTTGGGGAGGTTGAGCGGGCGAAGCTGGAAGTCGTAGGCCCCCTCTCGCATTGCCTCGGTGGCCAGCTCCATCGTTCCCTGATCGGCGATCAGGATGACGCAGACCTCTGGATTCCGCTGCTTTGCGACCTGTAAGAGGCGCATGCCGTCGACCCGGTGTGCCTTGAGCTCGGAAATGACGACCTCAGGGCCACGGCCCGACTCTCCGGCCGCCTGGGGCCACGCCCCATCGAGCGCGTTATAGGCCTGCTCGCCGTCCTTGGCCCAATGCACGTCGAACCCCCCGGCCGTGAGAAAGGCCTGGAGCTCGGCGGTCTCGGACGAGTCCTTGTCCACGATGAGGGCGCGCGGGCGGCGCAGGGACAACGGCGGGTCTCCGCGTTCGGGGAAAGTCAAGTAACCATAGGACCTTACGCGGAAGGGCGTCGGGCGTCAAGTGGGCCCGGGAGGGGCGGTTCGAGGTTCTAGCCGAGCGTTTTCGGGGTAGGCCATGCGCCGCGGAGCGCGGCGCCCCTAGTTCAGCACGTCGGCGATGTTGATCCCGTACTCGTCGGGGTCTAGGGCCGAGACGATCGTCACCGCATACGCGCCGCTTTCCTCTTCGCGTGTGCTCAGGTCGATCGCGGCGCCGCCCTGGACCGGCTTCCGGTCCTTGTCGGCGACCACCTGGACCTTCGGGCGGAAGATGTCGTGCGCGTTGTGCGTGGTGACGACCGCGATCTCGTTGGTATCGAGGAGGACGACCGTGCCCGCCGGATACATGCCGACCGTGTTGATGAACGCCTTGAGCAGAAGCGGATCGAACTTCTCCTGATTCTGGGAAATGATCTGGTGGAGCGCCGCGAACGGCGGGAAGGGGCTCTTCCGGTAGGCCCGATGCGCGGTCATCGCGTCGAAACAGTCGGCGATCGCGACGATCTTGCTGAAGAGGCACTGCTCCATGTGGCCCTTCAAGCTCGGATACCCGCTCTTGTCGTAGTTGATGTGGTGCTCGTAGGCCACGATCATCGAACGGAGCGCTAGCTCGTTCAGCCCGCGCATGCGCGCGATCATCTTCACTCCCTGAATCGGATGATCGAGCATGAGCTTCCACTCCTCGGGCGTCAGCTTCCCGGGCTTGTTGAGCACCCACGCCGGGATGGAGGCCTTGCCGAGGTCATGGAGCATAGCGGCCACGCCCAGTTCTCCGAGCAGTTTCTTCGAGAGCCCGAGCCGCTGGCCTAATGCGATCGAGAGGATCGACACGTTGACGCAATGCTGGAACGTATACTCGTCGTGGTTCTTGATCGCGGTGAGACCGAGGAGCGAAAACTCCTCGTCGAGGATCAGGTCGACGATCCCCTGCACCGCGCGCTTGGCCTTCCTCAGATCGACCGGACGGTGGTCCCGCGCGCTCAACATCACGGTCCGGGCCGACTCGATCGCGCGATAGAACGACCGCTTGGCGGCCTTCCGGCTGTCCCGCACCTCCTCCTGACTGACCATGCCGTGCTGCGGCACGACCGTCCGGATCGGAATGATGTGCTGAACGGAGAGCTTGGTTAAGGCGGTGCTGAATTCCTCGAACGGCTCCGCCGACTTCACGTCCACGTCCAGGAAGAGACGGACGAATTTCTTCACCTCGGGCGGCGTCAGCTTCCCGGCAAACGAGAACCCGCTCAGCTCCCGGACGCGGAACTCGTCGATCAGGAACTGATAGCTCGGATACGACGACGCGTCGACCCGGAGCCGGTGCTGGCTTAGGTAGAGAAAATCACCGACCGCCTGGAGCTTGAAATCCTTCTCGGCTGTCCACATCTGGTCGACGGTCTCGATGAAGTTCGTGAGCGGCCCCTGGAACGCGATGTTCCCGACGTCGTGGATTCGCGCCGTCTTGATGAGGACGCAGAGCTGAATCGCGAGATTCCGCCCCGCCAGGATGACGCGCGAGGAGATCTCGTCCGTGGGACGAGGCGCGGCCGTGGGCTTCGTTTCGCTCATTCTTCCTCCCCGACGCCGCGCTTGGACTCAGGACGGGCGAGCGCCGCCTTCCGCACCGCACCTAGGGCGGTCTCGACCGCCCGACGCACCGGATCGCGCTTGCTCTGGATCTCCCGGTTCAATATGGCGAGCGCGGCCGGCGTCCCCAACCACGCCATCGCGAGCGCCGCGTGAAGCCTCTCCTCTTCGTTCCCGGGGCTGAAGAGCCCACCGCGGGTGAGG
>JBGPMG010000206.1:0-4188 GCA_041486815.1 Candidatus Eiseniibacteriota bacterium
AGCCGGCTGTCGCTGGCAGCCCTCGAGACCCTCGCGATCATCGCGTACCGTCAGCCGATCACGCTGCCCGAGATCCAGGACATTCGGGCCGTGAACTCCTCGAGCGTTCTGAAGACCCTGTTCGAAAAAAAGCTGATCACGACAGCCGGAAAGAAGCCCGTGGTCGGGACTCCGTTTCTCTACCGGACGACCCAGGACTTTCTCGTGCGCTTCGGCTTGAACGAGCTCACCGAGCTGCCCCGGCCCGAGGATCTCGATGCCGACCTGGCGGCGACCGTCGAGGCACGGGAGATCGCGGCGCCGACGGCCGAGCCCACGTCCATCCACCTCGATCCCGAAGCCGAGCCTGCTCCCGTCGATCCCGACGCGGAGAACTGACCTGGCGCTGCATCGGATCCAGAAGATCATCTCCGGCGCCGGCTTGGCCTCGCGCCGCACGGCCGAAGACTGGATCCGCGAGGGGCGCGTCCGGGTCAACGGGCAGGTGTCGAGCCTCGGCGACCGCGCGGACCCCGAGAAGGACTCGATCAAGGTCGATGAGAAGCGCGTACGCCCTTCCTCCGGCCCGCATACGTACATCCTGCTGAACAAGCCGAAGGGATTCGTCACCACGGTCTCCGATCCGGAGGGACGAGACACCGTGCTCCACCTGATCCCGGGGAGGCTGCGCCGCGGCGTGAAACCCGTCGGGCGCCTGGACGTTCAGACCGAGGGCCTCCTCCTCCTGACCGACGACGGCGACCTATCGGAGGCTCTCCTGCATCCTCGGACGGCGCTCCTCCGGCGCTACCGGATCTGGGTCCGGCCCGTTCCCGATCCCAAGCTGCTCCGCCGCCTCCTTGAGGGGGGCGTGGTCGAGGGGGTGCGGGTAAGGCCCAAACGCGTCGTGCACGAGGGCGCGGCTCGGGGCCTGGGTGTCCTCCTGATCGACCTCGGCGAAGGAAAGAAGCGCGAGGTGCGTGTCCTGGCGAAGGCGGTCGGACTCGAGGTCGTCAGGCTCGTCCGCGTCGAGTTCGGCCCCATCCGGCTCGGAACGCTCGGCGTGGGTAGGACGCGCCCGCTCACGCGGGCGGAGACCGACGCGCTCCGGCGGGACGCCTTTTCCGAGCGTGGGCCCGGTGCTAGACTGCGCTGACCTGTGACACACCGCGCGGAAAGGGACCCGATGGCCCTCCCCACAGTGGAATCGATACGACCCGAAGTCCGCTCCCTGCAACCTTACGTGCCCGGGAAGCCGATCGAGGAGTTGGAGCGCGAGCTCGGGATCGCGGGCGCGATCAAGCTGGCCTCGAACGAAAATCCCCTCGGGCCGTCCCCGCTCGCGGTCGCGGCGATTCAAGCAGCGGCGCACGGCGTGAATCGCTACCCCGACGGCAGCTCGTACTATCTGCTGGAAGCCCTGAGCGCCCATTGGAACGTTCCGGCTGATTGGATCGCGATCGGCTCAGGCTCCAACGATCTGATCGACGTGCTCTGTAGAATTCACCTCGGGCCGGGGGACGAGGCGATCATGTCGGATCCTTCGTTCATCATGTTCGCGATCGCGGTGCGGGTCGCCGGCGGCAAGCTCACGAAGGTGCCGGGCAAGGCCCTGTTCCACGATCCCGAGGCGATGCTCCGCGCCATCACCGACCGGACCAAGCTCGTCTACTTTTCCAATCCCGACAATCCGACCGGGACCATCGTCGGCCGGCGGGCCCTCGATGATTACTTTCGCCGCGTTCCGGAGCACGTTCTCACAATCCTCGACGAAGCTTATTTCGAATACGTGACCGACCCGCAATACCCGGACGGCCTGGAGCATCTTCGGAGTGGACGCCGGGTGGCGGTTCTCCGGACCTTCTCCAAGATCTACGCGCTCGCCGGCCTTCGGGTCGGATACGGTTTCTTTCCGGCCGACCTCGCCGGGCTGGTCCATCGGGTGCGCCTTCCGTTCAACGTCACGAGCATCGCGCAGGTGGCGGCCCGCGCCAGCTTGGCGGACGCAGAGCAGATCAGGCGCAGCCGCGCCCTGAACGGAGAGGGTCTCGCCTACCTGCAGCGCGAGCTTCCGGCGCTCGGGATTCAGCTGTCGCCGACCTGGGCGAATTTCGTGCTGGCGCGTTTCCCCGGCTCCGCGGTGGAGGCCGCGCGAACGCTGGAGCGACAGGGGATCATCATCCGCCCCATGCTCTCGTTCGGCCTTCCCTCCGAATTCGCCCGGATCAGCGTCGGGCTCCCCACCGAGAACGAACGCCTCGTCGAGAGCCTGCGCCGGATCTTGTGACCGAGGCTCGAGCTCCCATAGTGGTTCGGGCGCCCCGTTCGCACCCGGACCCGTCGCGGTGACCCGCGCGACGATCCGGCCGGGGCGGCCACTCCGCGGCGCATGCGACGCGCCGGGGGACAAGTCGATCACGCAGCGGGCCATCCTGATCGGCGCCCTGGCTGCGGGGGAGACGAGAATCGTCGGCGCGAATACCGGCGCGGACGCCCGGGCGGCGTTGGGGATCGTGCGCGCTCTCGGGGTCAAGACGAGCGTTTCCGAACGCGGTGAATGGCGCATCCACGGCGGCCGCCTTCGGGAGAGCGACCGCGTGCTGGACGCGCGGAATTCGGGCACGGCTCTCCGCCTCTCCATGGGGCTCCTCTCCGCGCAGCCGTTCCTCTCCATTCTGACCGGCGATCGCTCCCTCCGGAATCGGCCGGTGGGGAGGGTCATCGAGCCGCTCCGAGCGCTCGGAGCCGACCTGGCGGCCCGACGCGGCGATCAAGTCCCACCGGTCAGCATCCGGGGTCGGTCCCTCCGCGGGGCGCCCGTGCGGACGCCGGTCGCGAGCGCGCAGGTCAAGAGCGCCGTGCTCTTAGCCGCCATTCAGGCGGAAGGGACGACCGTGATTCACGAACCGGCGCCGACTCGGGACCACACCGAGCGGATGCTTCCGTCGTTCGGATGCCCGGTCGCGCGGGACGGCCCTCGATCACGGATCGAGGGCCCCGTCGCGCTGCGGGGGACCGAGGTTCATGTTCCGGGCGATCCGTCCGCCGCCGCGTTCCTCCTCGCCGCCGCGGCGTTGGTGCCTGGCTCCGATCTCACGGTCCGGGGCGTAGGGACGAATCCGACCCGAAGGGCGTTCCTGGATCTTCTTGCCCGCGCGGGAGCCCGGCTCGAGACCGGGAACGAGCGCCTCTTCGGCGAGGAGCCGGTCGCCGATATCCGGATCCGCCCGGGCGCGCTCGCGCCGTTTCGAATCACGGCGCTCGAGGCCGGGCCCCTGATCGACGAACTCCCGCTCGTTGCCGTTCTCGCGGCCTTCGCGACCGGGGAAAGCGTGATCCGGGGCGCCTCGGAGCTTCGCTTGAAGGAATCGGACCGGATCGCCGCTGTAACCGCGGGGCTCCGAGCGATCGGGGTGGACGTGGAGGAGCACGAGGATGGGTGGACGATAGCGGGCAAGCCCTCCGCTCGAGGCGGCCTTGTGGACGCGCGGGACGATCACCGGATCGCGATGGCGTTCTTGGTCGCGGGGCTCCGGTCGAAGCAGGGGGTGACGGTCACGGGTGTCGAATCGATGCGGGTCTCCGATCCCGCGTTCCTCGCCCGGCTCCGGGGACTCACGCGTTGAGTCGATTCGTGGTCGCGATCGACGGACCGGCCGGCGCGGGCAAGACCGCCACGGCGCGTGGCGTAGCCGCGAGGCTGGGCCTCGTCCACGTCGATTCGGGCGCCATGTACCGCGCCGTGGCGTGGCTCGCGCGGGACCGGGGCGTGTCGCTCGACTCGGAAGCTGCCCTTCTCGAACTGCTTGCGGACGTGCGGATCGAGGCCGGCCCGGAAGGCCTTCGCGTCAACGGGCTCAATGTCGAACCGCAGATTCGAACCGGCGAGGCCGGAGAAGCCGCGTCCCGCGTGGCCATCCATCGCGGGGTGCGTGCCCGGCTGGTGAAGCTCCAGCGCTCCCTCGGAGGCACTCCGGGCGTGGTGATGGAGGGGCGCGACATCGGCACCGTGGTCTTCCCGAGAGCCGACCTGAAGATCTTCCTGACGGCGTCGGTCGAGGCCCGCGCCCTCCGTCGATTCGAGGAGCTCAAGGCCCGCGGGGAGCGGCCCGAGCTCGCGGCGATCGAAGCTTCGATCCGCGACCGCGATCGTCGGGACAGCGACCGCGCGGCGAGCCCGCTCACCCCGGCGCCGGATGCGATCCCCCT
>JBGPMG010000207.1:0-4170 GCA_041486815.1 Candidatus Eiseniibacteriota bacterium
ACCAGGGCAAGAATCTCTTCTTCACGATCGCCGACACGGTTCTCCTCCTGGCCGCGACCAGCCCGGTTCTCTTCTACTTCGCGTACGCGCAGCGGGAGCTGCGCCCCGATTGGGTCCGCCAACTCCGGCACCTCCCGTTTGTTCTCTCGCTCGGGATCGGCCTCGCCCTGAACAATACCCGCGCGGTCATCGAGGGTCTCCTCGGTCCCCGCGGCGCCTTTCATCGAACGCCGAAGTTCCGGCTCGAGGGCGCCGGCGATGAATGGCCGCGCCGGCGCTACCGCTCGCCGGTCAGCCTCTGGGTAGTCTTGGAGCTGGGGCTCGGGGCCTACTTCGCGTGGGTCATGTACTCCCTGGCGCGGGCGAAGCTCTACGCACCGCTCCCGTTTTTCGCGCTCTACCTCTATGGATTCTTGTACGTCGGCGTGGTCTCGCTCGTCCACGCCTCGCGGCGCGCCTGAGCCTCCCGGCGTCTGGCAATCCAGGCCGCGGCCGCCGCGACCGCGGCAAACCCTCCGTACTCCACCCAGCGAATCCACGCCGGCAATGCCCACGCTCCCGTCGCGTGGTAGGTCGAAAGGGGAAGGTACGAGAGCGCGGCGAGCCCGCTGAAGACCAGGAGCCCCGCGTTCGGATGGAGGGGCAGGAGGGCCGCGAGCGGAACGAGGTACCAGGGGTACACCGTTGGGCTCGCAATGAGGTAGGCGGTGAAGACCCCGAGCGCGGCGCCGGTCGCCGTGCGGGCCCGGAGCGAGATCCAAAGCGCGGCCACGGCGAGGGCGCCGCCGAGGATGAGGCGCGAGCCTCGCTCCGTCGCTCCGGCGGCGCGAAGCACGGGGTAGAGCGATCCGTTGAATTCCCAGTGCGCCGCGTAGATTCCCAGACCCTTCCAGAGCGACGTGCCGGCGTTCCCGAACGGGAGAAAGAAGAGCGCCGAGACGGCGGCGGCGACGCCGAGCAGCAACACCGCCCGCCTCCGGGCCAGGTAGGGAACAAGGAGAAGCGGCGTATACTTGGTGAGGACGGCGGCGGCGAATGCGATCCCTGCCGATGCGGTGCGCTTGGCCTCCGACATGGCCAGGGCGAGCGTGAGAAAGGCCGCGGTCATGAGATCGAGGTGGCCGCTGCCGTAGCTCTCGATCACGACCAGCGGGTTCCACGCGAAGAGGAGCATCCGCTCGTCCGCCAGCCCGCGGCGGCGCAAGAGGAACAGGAGCGCGATCCAGAGCGCCCCCTCGAGCGGCACCATCGCGAGCTTGAAGGCGCGGGGGCTCGGCTCGATTCGAGCGACCGCTCCGAAGAAGAGCTGCGCCGCCGGCGGATAGATCGTCGGCACGTCTGAGTGGTTGAGACGCGCGAGCAGCCCGTCGTGGAACGGCGCGAGCGACGAGTCGGAGGGAGCGTGCAGATACGGGTTCAGACCCCGTGCGACCAGACGGCCGTCCCAGAGGTAGCGATAGACGTCCTCCGAGAGCATGGGGCCGGTGGGAATCAGAAACAGCCTCGCGAGAAGGGCGACTCCGATCACGATCCAGAGCGGCTTGAAGCTCCGAGGGGCCCCGACGCGGAGGGCGTTCTCCGTCGGCCGACCTGTGGGACGCGTCACCACCCACGAGGCGGCCAGATAGGCGGCATGCGCCACGGCCCAGAGGACGAGAAGCGATACCGTCCGGACACGCAGATCCCCGAGCGCCGGGATCGCAGCCATCGCGGCCAGGAACAGAGTCCCGAGGAGAAGGAGAAGGCCGTGTCGACTCACAGGGGATGTGGAGTGGAACGGGACCGGTGAAATCCCGCCGAGACGCGACGCCCGCCCGGCAGGTGGCCGAGCTCGCGTCGCTCGATCCCGCGACGCGGGGGCTTTGGGAAGCGAAGGCGCCCGTCGAGGCGCCCAAGCGCGGCGCGATCACGCAGAGCATGATCGGCGTGAGCCCACGGATGCAGCGCGTCTTCCGCCTGATCGAAAAGGTCGCCCCGACCGAAAGCACCGTCCTCATCACGGGCGAGAGCGGTACGGGGAAGGAAATGGTTGCGACCGCGATCCACCTTCAGAGCCGACGCGCGCACCGGCCGTACGTAACCGTGAATGCGGCCGCGGTTCCTGAATCGCTCTTCGAGAGCGAGCTCTTCGGCCACGTACGGGGCGCGTTCACCGGGGCTGTCTCCGACAAGGTGGGCCTCCTCAAGCGGGCGGACGGCGGGACGCTGTTCCTGGACGAAGTCGCCGAGATGCCGCTCGGGGTGCAGGCCAAGCTCCTCCGCGCGCTCCAGAACGGCGAGGTACGGCGCGTCGGGGATTCCGAGGGATCGCGGGTCGACGTCCGCGTGATCGCGGCCACGAACCGCGGCTTGAAGCGCTCGCTCGAAGAGGGGAAGCTCCGCGAGGACCTCTACTACCGGCTCAGCGTCTTTCAGATCGAGCTTCCCCCGCTTCGGGAGCGGCGGGAGGACATTCCGCTCCTCGCGAACTACTTCCGCGAACGAATCGCGCGCCGGCTTGGAAAGCGAGTGGATCGGTTCAGCGACCGCGCGCAGTATTACCTCATGCAGTATGACTACCCTGGGAATGTCAGGGAGCTGGAGAACGCAATCGAGCGGGCAGTCACGCTGGCCGAGGGCAGGCAGATCAGCGACCTCGATCTCCCCCCAACCTTCCGGGAGAAGCAGGTACCGATGTTGGGGGAAGGGGACGCCTTCCCATACTCCGAAACGATGACCATGGCGCAGCTCGAAGCCGAGCATATCCGGCGCGTCCTGGTCCACGTTGCCGGGAACACGACCAAAGCGGCCAAGGCGCTCGGGATTTCGCGCTCGACACTCTGGCGCAAGATGAGGGAATATCGAATCTGACGGTTTCATTATGGGACGACAAGGCGTTTCGTAATAGATCAATTGTTTCATTTTGGTACGATCATTTGAAACGCATAGAATCCATTAAATATCACGCCGTAAATGACTTAAGCCATTTAAGTCTCCTGGCATGCTTGGTGCCCTCAGTGTTAGGTGAGCGTGCGAAGCAGCATGGGGCTGCATTCGCGGATACCTAGATCAGGGAGGGCACTACCATGACACTCGTTCGTTGGAGTCCAGTACGTGACGTCCTCGCGGTGCGGGACGAGATGAGCCGCCTCTTGGAGGAGTCGTTCGGCCGCGCCTACGGCTCGGAGAGCCCCTCGCTATGGCAGCCAGTAGTGGACATCGAGGAGCAGCCCGACAAGTACGTAGTTCGGGCCGAGCTGCCAGGTTTGAAGCTGGAGGACATCAAGATCACTCTTAAAGACTATCAGCTCGTCATTCGCGGCGAGAAGCGGCGCGATGAAGAGAAGAAGGACAGCACCTACCACCGCGTGGAGCGCGTCTATGGTCAGTTCGAGCGCGCGTTCACGTTGTCGCATGCGGTGCAGTCGGACAAGATCGACGCCATCTATCGCGACGGCGTGCTCGAGTTGAGCATTCCGAAGGCCGAGGAGGCCAAGCCGCGGGAGATCCCGATCAAGACCGCCAAGTAACAGTAGAGACAATTTCCCCTCGGTGACCCTCGACGGGGTCACCGAGCCAATCAATGCGGGCGTGGAGGGACCTCGAGTCCCTTCGCGCCTCGCTAAATGGAGGGAGCTATGGGCAAGATCATTGGAATCGACCTCGGTACGACCAACTCGTGCGTCGCCGTGATGGAAGGCGGCGAGCCGGTTGTCATCCCGAACGCCGAGGGATCCCGCACGACCCCCTCCGTCGTCGCGTTCACGAAGACCGGCGAGCGCCTGGTGGGTCAGGTGGCCAAGCGCCAGGCGGTCACCAATCCCCACAATACGATCTATTCGATCAAGCGCTTCATGGGCCGCCGATACGCCGAGGTCGTCGAAGAGGCCAAGAACGTCCCCTACAAGATCAAAGAGGGGAAGAACGGCGAGGCCGTGGTCGAGATCGACGGGCGATCGTTCACGCCGCCCGAGATCTCGGCGATGATTCTCCAGAAGATGAAGCAGACGGCGGAGGACTACCTCGGCGAGAAGGTCACCGAGGCGGTCATCACCGTGCCCGCCTACTTCAACGATACCCAGCGCCAGGCGACCAAGGACGCCGGACGCATCGCGGGTCTCGAAGTGAAGCGGATCATCAACGAGCCCACCGCGGCCGCTCTGGCCTACGGGCTCGACAAGAAGAAGGACG
>JBGPMG010000208.1:0-4166 GCA_041486815.1 Candidatus Eiseniibacteriota bacterium
AGATGGCGGAACCGTTCGGCGAAATCGAGCCCATACCCGACGAGGAACCGGTCCGGGACCTCGAATCCGATGTAGTCCAACGGCACCTCGCGCTCGCGGCGTTCCCGCTTGTCGAGGAGGGTCGCGATTCGAAGCGATCGAGGCTTTCGCGCCAGCAGCGCGTCCCGGAGGAAGGCAAGCGTATGGCCGCTGTCGACGATGTCTTCGATCAAGATAACGTCGCGGCCCTCGATTGGTCGCTCCAGATCTTTCACGAGGCGGGGCGACCGGCTGGATTCGCTGGACCGTCCGTACGACGTGACGCTCACGAAATCGATTTCATGAGGGATCGGAATGGCGCGCATGAGGTCCGCGACAAAAAAGATGCAGCCGTTCAGGACCCCTACCAGAAGCGGGATTCCCTGGGGGTGGTCCCGCGCGATCTGCTTTCCCAGCTCGCCGATGCGGCGCTGGATATCGGCCGTTCCGATCAGGACTTCCATGAGGTCGGGCATCCTTCTAAGGGTGGGATCGCGGCGCACTCTATCACACCCCCGCCTGTGGGTGTCAAACCGGTCGGGCGCCTCTCGTTGGGGCGAAAGTTCGCTTGGAATTGGCCGATACTCGCGGGAGAGATGGGGCACAGCGCCCTTCGCGTGCCGCGGCCCCCAGCACCGCGGGAACGTTGGGGAGGGGACTCCGATGCAGAAGCCTATCGTCGAGCGCCGGGACATCCAGCGCCGGCGCACCGATCGCCGCGCCGCGGGCCGGATGGAGCACCAGATGTATTGGATGCTCTGGGGCATCGGCCTGCTGAACTATACGGATGCCGCGCAGACCATCTATCTCCTGCACGCCAAGCTCATGGTCGAGGCCAATCGTCTCATGTCGATGCTCTTGGAGCACTCGCCCTACGGATTTTGGATGTACAAGACCCTGGTGCCGTCCCTCGGCTGCGTCCTGCTCTGGCGCTTCCGGAAGCGGGTCAAGTGGCTTTACGGCGCCGTCATCACCGTCTTCGCGGTCTACCTCACGATCGTCATTCGAAGCTTCCTCTACATGCTCCTCCCGGGAATCCCCTCCGCCTAAACGATAGCTCCGCCGGTTCGCAGTGCGAATTCCCACACCGTGGCAAATCGCTACGATTCTGACCGCTGGGGGATCTCTCCCACTCTCCATTCGACGCTTTTGAAAGTCTATAAGTAACTGCCAAAAATAGCGTTACCGCATATCTAGACTAGCCATCCCGGCCCGCTCAATTCTGCAATACAGAGTGGCATGAGAAGTGCTTTCACCCCTTGGTGAGACACGGATTCTTCCGGGGGGA
Source organism: Candidatus Eiseniibacteriota bacterium (assembly GCA_041486815.1). Lineage (GTDB taxonomy): Bacteria > Eisenbacteria > RBG-16-71-46 > SZUA-252 > SZUA-252 > WS-9. The sequence goes on from JBGPMG010000208.1 coordinate 1,307, forward strand.
AGGAGGGCAATTTCATGAGCGGTCCGTGCTACCTAAAGCTTGCAGCGCGTCCTCAAGGGCGCGAGCCCGTACATCAAGAGGACGTCGGCTACTTCTTCATCAATAACTTCCTGCTTTCGAGGATTGATTCGGACATGCCCTCGGATCTCGCCGAGTACGACGAGGACGTGAACGTCTATACGGCCGCGCTCCTCTCGGGCGTGGTCTCTGGCCGGGAGGATCTGCTTCGGGCGGATCTCGTCTCTACGCGCGACGCCGACGTGTTCGCCCGCGTGCAGGAGACCAAGGATCAGCGCTACCGCTACCGCGTCTATAAGGCCAACGCCGACTTCCTCTACGTCTCGCTCGGAGTGTTCAGCGAAGCGTCGGCCGGCGTGGATCCGGCGCGCGCCTCCGGGAACGAGACCAATCGGCTGACGGGCCGCGGGAAGTCGTATTACCAGTTCGCCTCCGCGTACGCCGAGAGGCTCTACGGATCCCACGCCGGCATCACCGAGGTGATGGACAAGCTCTCGCGGAATTTCGAGGCCTACACGAAAGTAATGACCTGGATGAGCGGCGAGTACTTGAATCTGGTCCGCCGGCTCAGCGAGGGCGAAGTGTTCCACATCGAGCGGCAGGCACAGGAGCAGTTCGAGGACGAGCACCGCCGCCACACCTGGAACGCCCTGCTCGACGGCTACGTCGAGTGGCAGAAGACCCACGCTCGGGACGCCCGCCGGCGCCTGGCGCGCGCGGCTCGGGAGCTCAAGCGGATCGATCCGAACTTCTCGCTCAGGGTGTTTCGCGAGAAGTGGGGCCCGCCCCGGCGCGGCTAGCCGGCCCGCGCGCCGCCCCGGCCGCGTCCGACCGGCCGTCCTAGCCTCGCGCGTTTGACACCCTCCCTACGCTCCAGTAGCTTGGACCGGCTCATGCCATCCCCCATCCGACTCGGACTGATCGGCTGCGGCGTCGTCGGCTCCGGGCTCCTCCGCCTCCTGCGCCAGCGTGCCCGAGACGTGGAACCGGCGATCGGCGCGCCGCTCCGCGTGACCCGGATCGCGGTCGCGGATCCCACGAAGCGCCGCGAGGTCGACCTGACGGGCGTCGCGATCGCGGCCGACGCGATGGCGGTCGCGGGAGCGGAGGACGTGGACCTCCTCGTCGAGCTGATGGGCGGCGCCGATCGATCGCTCCCGCCCGTCGAGCGCGCGCTCGAGCGGGGCCTTCCCGTCGTCACCGCCAACAAGCATTTGATCTCGCTCTACGGCGCCCGGCTCGAGGCCCTCGCCGCGCGCACCGGCGCAACCCTTCGGTACGAGGCGTCGGTCGGCGGCGTGATCCCCGTGCTCCAGGCGCTCGATCACGGCCTCCGGACGGAGCGGTTCACGCTTCTCGTCGGAATCCTGAACGGGACCACGAACTACATCCTCTCGACGATGGAGCGGGAGGGGCGGGATTTCGCCGAGGCGCTCGACGCCGCGCGGAATCTCGGATTCGCGGAGGCCGACCCGTCGCTCGATCTCTCCGGGGCCGACACTGCTCAGAAGCTCACGATTCTCGTCCGGCGCGCCTTCCGCGTTCCGCTCGAGCACGGCTCCATCCCGACCGAGGGGATCGTGGGCTTGGAGCTCGAGGATCTTCGACAGGCCGATCGGTTCGGCTACGTGGCCCGGCTCCTGGGCATCGCGATCCGCACGCCGGCGGGCCTCGACCTTCGGGTTCACCCGGCCTTCATTCCCAAGCGCTACCTTCTCGCCGCCGTGCGCGACGAGTTCAACGGGATCTACCTGCGAGGAGAGGCCGCGGGATCGATGCTTCTGTACGGCAAGGGGGCCGGAGCGCTCGTGACCGCGCAGGCGGTCCTCGGCGACATTATCGCCTCCGCGCGCGAGTGGACGTGGCGCCGGGCGGTCGGAGCCGCCGGCACGGCGGGAGCCGGCGCGGCCAAGGGGAGCGTCGGGCCCGCGGACCGAAATCACGACGGCGATGAACGGCTCCCTCTGGATGAGGTTCGCACGAAGTACTACCTGCGTCTCCTGGTCGAAGATCGTCCGGGCGTGCTGGCGCAGGTGGCGAACCGCCTCGCTGCCGCCGGCGTCAGCGTCGCCCAGGTGTTTCAGGAGCCGGGTGTCCGGGGAGAGGCCTCGATCACGATGCTCACGCACGAGGCCAGGGACAAGGACGCGCGCGACGCGGCCAAGGCGATCGGCGAGCTTCCCACCATCCGAAAGGCGCCCCGCGCGGTGCGAATCTTCGACATATGACCGCGTGGCGCGGCGTGATCTTGGAGTACCGGGACCTGCTCCCTCCGATTCCGGACGACGCGGTCGTCACGCTCCTGGAAGGGAACACGCCGCTCATTCCCGCTCCATCGCTTTCGCGGCAGATCGCTCCGGGGCTCGATCTCTACCTGAAGGTCGAGGGACTGAACCCGACCGGCTCCTTCAAGGATCGCGGAATGACGGTCGCCGTATCGAGGGCGCTCGCGGCCGGGGCCAAGGTCGTTCTCTGCGCCTCCACCGGGAACACCTCCGCTTCCGCCGCGGCCTACGCGGCCCGCTGCGGGCTCAAGTGCGCGGTTGTGATCCCGGAGGGTCAGATCGCGCTCGGCAAGCTCGCCCAGGCGATGGTGCACGGGGCGCGCGTGGTCGCCGTACGCGGCAACTTCGACCTGGCCCTGGAGCTGGTGCGCTCACTTTTGGACGACGGCTCCGTCGCCGTCGTCAACTCGATCAACCCCGACCGCATCGAGGGGCAGAAGACGGTCGCGTTCGAGATCGTGGCGGCCTTAGGAGGCCGCGCGCCGGACATCCACGCGCTGCCGGTCGGAAACGCCGGCAACATCACGGCAACCTGGAAGGGTTATCTAGAGTTTAAG
>JBGPMG010000209.1:0-4138 GCA_041486815.1 Candidatus Eiseniibacteriota bacterium
CCGACGACCGCGCTCTCCCCGACCCATGCCTGCGGTTTCCACCCGCGTTCCCGAGCGACCGACTCCGCGACGAGGAGGAGCGACGAAGCCCCGTCGGTGATCCCGGAGGAGTTCCCGGCGTGGACCGTTCCTCCCTCGCGGAACACCGGCGGGAGCCTCTTCAGCTCCTCGAGCGTCGCCTCGGGTCTCGGATGCTCGTCGGCGGCGACCGCGCGCGATTCTCCCTTCCGCCCCGGGACGGTCACCGGAACGATCTCGCTCCGGAATCGCCCCTCGCGGATTGCGGCCCCGGCCCGGCGCTGACTCTCGAGGGCGTAAGCGTCCTGCTCCTCGCGCGGAATGTGGTAGAGGTCCGCGAGCTTCTCGGCGGTTTCGCCCATCAGGAGCCCGCAGATCGGGTCGAGGAAGCCGTCCCGATACATCCCGTCGACGAGGGCCGCGTTTCCGAGGCGATAGCCCGTGCGGGCGCGATCAAGAAGATAGGGGACGCGGGTCATGCTCTCGGCGCCGCCGGCAACGACCACCCGTGCGCGATTCGCCCGAATCCGCTCCGCCGCGATGAGAATGGCCTGAAGGCCCGATCCGCAGGCCTGGTTCACGGTGAAGGCGGGGCGCTCTTGGGGAATTCCCGAGCGGATGAGGACCTGCCGCGCCATGTTGGGTCCGCCGCCGGCCTGGCGCGCGCAGCCGTAGATCACCTCGTCCACGTCGCCGGGATCTGCCCCCACGCGCTCGAGGAGTCCGCGCGTCGCCGCCATGCCGAGATCGGCTGCGCTCAACTCCGCGAACGAGCCGAGAAATTTCCCGATCGGGGTGCGGACCGAAGCGACGATGGCCACCCGTTCCATGCGGTTCTTGCTCCGGGGCTTCTGCGCCTGACTAGACGCCGGTGAATGTGGGCTTCCGCTTCTCGAGGAAGGCCCTGAGCCCCTCCCGCATGTCGGCGGTCGCGGAGACCAGCCCGAAGTAGGCCGACTCCATCTCGAGTCCGTGCGCCAGATCCGTCTCCAAGCCGCGGATCGCGGCGTCCATCGCGAAGCGCACCGCGATCGGCCCGCGCGCGAGGATCTCGCCCGCGACCTTCTCGCAGTGGGATATAAGCTCCGCGGGCGGCACCACGCCGTTGACGAGCCCAATCCGGAATGCTTCCTGGGCGTCGATCATCCGCGCGGTCGCGATCAGCTCGAGCGCTCGCCCGAGTCCGACCAGGCGCGGCAGGCGCTGCGTCCCCCCGTATCCGGGGATGATCCCGAGCCCGACTTCGGGGAGACCGAGCTTCGCTCCCTCCGCGGCGAATCGCATGTGGCACGCGATCGCGATCTCGCAGCCGCCCCCGAGGGCGAAGCCGTTGATCGCCGCGATCACCGGCTTTCCGAGCGACTCGATCTCGAAGAGCGCGGCCTGGCCGAGGCGCGACGATGCCTCGCCCTGGAGCGGGCTCATCACTGCCAGCTCGTTGATGTCGGCTCCGGCGATGAAAGCTTTCTCCCCGGAGCCGGTCAAGATCACGACGCCGACCCCCGGGTCGTGGCGGAGTGCCGAGAACGCGGCGTGGATTTCCCGCACCGTCTTCTCGTTCAGCGCGTTCAGGAGCTTCGGTCGGTTCACGGTGACGCGCGCGATCCGATCCTTGATTTCGACGGTCAGGGTTTCGTAAGTCATTGGAGTCGCGATGGTTGAGTGGGGCTATCACTCCGTCCTGGAACTAGCCAGGGCGGGGGAACGACAGACCTGGAGCAAATCACCCGTAGGCACGTTCTGTCAAGGGTTTGCGGCCGCAGCTCCGGGCCCGTCGATCGCGCGCTAGCGGACGAACGTCACGCCGATCGTCGCCGCCCGGCGTCGCGCCGGAAATCCCTTCACCTCGGAGTAGTCCCGGTCGAGCACGTTCGAGACCCGCGCGTTCCATTCCAGCGGCACCCAGCGCCGGAGGGTCACGAGCACCCCGAGATCGAGCGCCGCGTAGCCCGGCGTGTCCCCGTCGAGCACGCGCCCGCGCGCATCGATGAAGTTGAACGGATCGATCACCGAGTCGACCCACCGCCACGCGCCCGTCACCGTGAGATCCCGGTGCACACTCGCCCGCCCCGAGAGCCCGAACCGCCACGCCGGACGCTTCGCGAGCCGCGCGCCCGTCACGGTGTTGTTCGCGATCAGGTGCGCCGCGTATCCGGAGAGCTCGACGCGGCGATGGGGAGCGAGGCGCAGCGCGTACTCCTCTCCCTCGATCCTCGCCTTGCCGACGTTCTCGGGCAGGAACGTGAAGTCGGGCTGGAGGACTCCTTGGATCAGATCGACGAAATTTGTGTGGTGGTAGGAGACCCGTGCTTCGAGCCGTTGGTCGAGCCAGAGACCCGTGGCGCCCGCCTCCCACGTGGTCGAGCGCTCGGGACGCAGCGCCGAGTCGCTGTAGCCCGGGTAGTAGAGGTCGGTCAACGTGGGCGCGGTGAACGCGCGGCCGTACCCGGCCCGAAATCTCAGCCCCGCCTCGGGCACCTGGAGTCCCAGCGCGATTCGAGGGACGCCGTACGACCCGTAGCGGGAATGGTCGTCGAGGCGAATCCCCGCGTCCGCGAGAAGGCGCCCGGCTCCTTCCCAATGCGCTTGCGCAAAGAGCGAGCGGTCGTGGATCCCCTTATCCACCCGGGTGGTGTCGGCGAAGCCGCCGAAGTTGAACGCATCGTCCCGCTTCACCTGGTCGCCCCGATAATCGGCACCGGCGACCGCTTGAAGGGAGGAGCCGCGATGCAGCTTGGCGCGGAGCGCCCCCATGCCGCGCGTGTTCCTTAGATCGGTGTTCTGAAAGTCGGTGGCCCCGCCCCCGTTCGGCTCGTTCTCGTTCCGGATCCGCCCGGTCAGACCGGAGACCTCCGCTTCCAGGTCCACCTGCCGATCGAGTGCGTGCCTCCATGTCGCGATCCCCGCGAAGAGACGGTCCGTCTCGTCGTTGTTGGGATCGCGAATCTCCTTGTTCGATCCGAACGGCGAGAGCGTGGGATCGGCGTAGTCAAAGAAGAAATCGTAGGGGAGTTCCTTCTTCCCGTCGGTGGCGAGGCCGCTCAGGTGCATCCGGTCCCGCGCTCCGGCCGGGACCTCCACGTGGAAGTTTCCATTCAGGCCCCGGTATCCGTCCCGTGGACCCATTCCATCCGACGTCAGCCTCGTCGCGGCAAAGCCGACCGGCGCGCGGCCGATCGTCCCATTCCATTGAACCCCCTGCCGCAGCGTCACGTCCTCGCCGTACTCCGTGAAGGCGCGAAGCTTGTTGCCTCCGTCGGCGATTTTCGATTCGCCTTGTTCCCCCTCGGAGGCGGCTGAGCTCAGCACTTGGATGACGCCCCCGACAGCGCCCGAGCCGTATAGCGACGACGCCGGGCCGCCGAGCACTTCGATCCGCTCCACGCCCGGATCCATGAGATCCGAGAAGTCAAATGTCCCGAGCCAAGGCCCGTTGAGCGGGATCCCATCGAAGAGAACCAGCGTGTGCCGCGGGTCGGCGCCCCGCAGGCGGATGTCGGTCAACTTTCCGAGACCTCCCGACCTCTGGACGTCGAGCGCCGGCACTTCGCGGAGCGCGTCAGCGAGAAGAAACTGGCGGTGCGCGTCCAAGCGCCCCCGGCCCACCACGGTCACGTCGAGCGGCACGCGGCCGAGGGGAAGGGGAAGCCGTTCACCCGTAACGATCACCGGGTCGAGGCGGTAGCGCGGCTCGACGGTCGAGTCCGCGGCCGACGCGCTCGCATCGGGATCGGCGGCGAGAAGGGGCGTTGGGAGGCCAGCGGCGGAGCACACAGTGGCAAGCGCAAGGAGCAGAGCGTGGAAAAGCGGGCGGGTCGGTCCCATGGTCCTCCCTCACGAAGGATGGGGGTCTAGGCGGAGGGTGGGTCGGTCTCCTGACTCGCGGGTCATCCTCAAGCGGCGCCTTCCCGGGTTTCCCCAGTGGCATGAGGCCGCTCTCGTCACCGCTCACAGTGGCGGGGCCGTGTCGGATTCTCACCGACTTCCCGGGCCTCCAGGGGGAGGCCCATCCCACACTCGCCGCGGGTTTTCTCCCGCGACGTTCGCAATCATAGCCGAGCGGGCGCCGATTGCAAGCGGCGCGACGCTAGAACTTGACCTTCGGAGCCTCCTTGGCCGA
>JBGPMG010000210.1:0-4117 GCA_041486815.1 Candidatus Eiseniibacteriota bacterium
CCCGGCCCTTCTCTCCGAGGTCGACGAGATCATCGAGCACCGGCTGACGCCGTGCATCGGCTCGCTCGAATTCGCGGAGATCCTCTCGCGCCGGTGCGCCGCGCACCAGGTCAAGTCGCGCTTCCACGTCGAGGTGGACACGGGAATGGGCCGGACCGGCGTCGGGGACGAGGAAGCCGTGGCGTTCATCGAGCGCGTGGTCGGGCTCCCGCACCTGGTCCTCGAGGGGGTGTTCACCCATTTCCCGCACGCCGATTCCGGGAGCACCGACGTGACCGAGGAGCAGCTGCGGAAATTCTCCGAGATTCTCCACGCGCTCGCGATACGCAAGATCGAAGTGCCGATGCGCCACGCGGCGAACAGCGCGGGCATCTTGAGCGTCCGCGACTCCATTCTCGACATGGTGCGTCCCGGGATCCTCGCCTACGGTTTCTATCCGAGCACCGAGGTGCCCCGCTCGATCCCGGTCGAGGGCGTCATGTCGTTCAAGACCCGGATCGTCGAGCTCAGGGACGTGCCGCCCGGGCGGTACATCAGCTATGGGCGCACCTACCAGACGTCGCGGTGGACGCGCGTCGGCGTTCTCCCCGTCGGCTACGGGCACGGGTATCCCTGGCACCTCTCGAATCGAGGCCAGGTCTTGATTCGGGGCAAGCGCGCCCCCATTGTGGGGCGGGTCACGATGGATCTCACGATGGTCGACACGACCGAAATCGAGGATGCAACGCTCGGAGACGAGGTCGTGCTCTGGGGACAGCAGGGAAGGGCGCACATCGGGCTCGACGAGGTCGCGGCCTGGGCGCAGACGATTCCCTATGACCTGCTCTGCAGCATGGGAAAGCGGGTGGTGCGCGTCTTCCTCCAGGAGGGGCAGCCGCCCAAGGTGCTGACGCTCATTGGTGAGCGTCAGGAAATCGAGGTTGCCGAGCACGGGAACGCCGGTACTGCGGGAAAGCGCCGCCGCCGGAAGGTTCAGTATCGAACCCGTGCCGGTTCCTCGGGGTGAGGAGGGCATGAGCGATCAAGGCTTCCAGGTAGGGGATTGGGTGCGCCATCCGGAGTTCGGCGACGGGTTGATTCTCGAGTCGAAGGGCGGGGGCGAATCGGCCTCCGTGCTCGTCTCCTTCCCGGACAATTCGCGGCGCCGGCTGATGGTCAAGTTCGCCCGGTTGAGCCGGCTCGAGCCGCAGCCGGGCCCGCCGTCCCGCGGCAAGTCGGAGAAGGCGGTCCGCGCCAAGCCAGGGCGAAAGCGCACCGGGGGCGGATAGCGTGGCAGGGCCCACTCCCGCCGTCGCGCTCCTCGCGGCAGCGAAGGCCCTGCTGCCCCTCGCGGCGGCTCGCTACTCCGGCTTCCGCGTCGCCTCGGTGATCGAGGATGCCTCGGGAGGCGTCCACCCGGGCGTCAACGTCGAGAGCGTAAGCTATGGCTTGACCCTTTGCGCCGAGCGGAACTCGCTTTTCGGCGCGCTTGCGCGGGGCGCCCATGCCTTTCGCCGCCTCGCGGTGATCTCCGAGCGTCTCAAGCCGGTGTTGCCGTGCGGCGCCTGCAGGCAGGTCCTCTTCGAGTACGCTCCCGACCTCGTGATCGTCGTCGAAGGTCCCGACGGTCGCGCGGAGGAGATTCCGCTCCGCGAGCTCCTTCCCCGACCCTTCAGCCGCCTCGAGGCGGCTCCCTGATTCCGCGGCGCGCGGCCAGGCAATGAAGGAGCTGATTCGCAACAAGCGCGACGGCGCTGCGCTCTCCTCCGAGGAAATCGAATCCTGGATTCGCGGCGTCACCGATGGGAGCGTGCCCGACTATCAGAGCGCGGCGCTCCTCATGGCGATCACGCTCCGCGGGATGAATCGGGTGGAGACGATCGCGCTCACGGAGGCAATGCTTCGCTCCGGGAGCACCCTCGACTGGTCCCGCCTGGGCCGCCCCACCGTGGACAAGCATTCGACGGGCGGCGTGGGAGACAAGGTCTCCCTCGCGCTGGCGCCCTGGATTGCCGCCTGCGGCGCGGCGGTGCCGATGATCGCGGGGCGCGGCCTCGGGCATACCGGCGGCACGCTCGACAAGCTTGAAGCGATCCCAGGATTCCAGGTCCGGCTCGACCTCGAGGCGTTCCGATCGCAGCTCAAGAAGATCGGCATCGTCATCGCCGGCCAGAGCGACGACCTGGCGCCGGCGGACCGCGAGCTATACGCGCTGCGCGATGTGACGGCCACGGTCGAGTCGGTCCCGCTCATCGTGGCGAGCATTCTCGCTAAGAAATTCGCTTCGGGTGCGGGCGCTGTCGTCTTCGACGTGAAGTGCGGTGGGGGCGCCTTCATGCGCCGGCGCGAGGAGGCGCTGACGCTGGCCCGCGAGCTGATACAGACCGCGCGGGAGCTGGGCCGAAAGGCGCGCGCGCTCCTGACCGACATGGATCAACCGCTCGGAGCCGCCATCGGAAACGCCAACGAAGTCGCCGAGGCGTTCGGCGTGCTGCGCGGCGACGCTCCTCCTGATCTGATCGAGCTGACGCGCGAGCTTGGGGCGGCGATGCTGGTTCTCTGCGGGGTGGCCCGGGAGCGATTCGAGGCCGCGGCGCGACTCGATCGCGCTCTGGAATCGGGCGAGGCGCTCCGCCGCGCCGAGGCATTCGTTCAGGCGCAGGGCGGAGATCCCAGCGTCGTGAGCGATCCGACGCTGCTACCCCGCGCTCCGGTCGAGAGCCTGGTTCTGTCGCAGCGCTCCGGATACGTGACCGGGATCGACGCGAGGGCGCTTGGCGATCTCCTGGTCGCGATGGGCGGCGGGCGCGCCCGGAAGGAGGATGCGATCGACCCCGCCGTGGGGATCCGCCTGCTCCACAAGACGGGAGCCCGCGTCGAAGCCGGGGAGCCGGTTGCCCTCATTGAGGCGCACCGCGCCGCTCCCGACTGGGCCGACGCCGCCTGCCGTGCCTACTCCATCGCCGACGAGCCTGCCGCGCCGCGGCCCCTGATTCTCGAGCAGGTCGTGGAGTGATGCGCGCGGCCCCTGCGAAATCGGGCCCGCGCCGGTCGCGCCGGCCTCCCAAGACCGCACGTGGCGCGCTCCGGGTCCATCCGCTCACGCCGGACCGGTGGGAAGACTTTGAGAGCCTCTTTGGCCCGCGCGGGGCGTGCGCGGGTTGCTGGTGTATGTGGTGGCGATTGAAGCGATCGGTTTGGTCGAAGGGGAAGGGCGACGGGAATCGACGGGCGATCCGAAAGGTCGTTCACGGCGGCGACCCGCCGGGGCTCCTCGCCTACTCCGGCCGGGAGGCGGTCGGGTGGGTTGCGATCGCGCCGCGCGAGGCCTATCCGGGTCTCGGCCGCTCGCGGATTCTCAAGCCGCTGGATGAGAAGCCGGTCTGGTCGGTGACCTGCTTCTTCGTCGCCCGCGCGTTCCGGAGACAGGGAGTCACCGTCGGGCTTCTCAAAGCCGCGGCGAAGTACGCCCGGGGGCGGGGCGCGAAGATCCTAGAGGGATATCCGTCGGAGCCCGGGAGCGGCACGGTCGCCGATGCGTGGGTCTTCACCGGCCTTGCGGGGGCATTCCGGCGGGCAGGATTCAGGGAGGTTGCCCGTCCTTCCGCCAAACGGCCAATCATGCGGCGATCGCTTCGGAGCTAGAGCCTGAGCCGCTCCTCGGGGGGCGCCTCGCTGTCGGTCTTCTGGAAGTCGTAGTTCTCGGGCGATGGCTTCTCGGTGCCCGTGTGGACGTTGCAGTAGCTCGTGGGCTGCATTCCCTCGCGGAATAGCTCCAGCTCCGTCTCCGGACACGAGGGATTGGCCAGGAGCCCCGTCTGGGCGCAGATCAGCACGCTGACGACGCCGCTCGGCACAGGGAAGTCCTGAGGCGCCTTCCCCTTCGTCGCCGTGCCGATCACGTCGACCCAGATCGGGAGCGCCGCCGCGGCGCCGGTCATCCCCGGCCCGATCTTCTGCTTGCGGTCGAAGCCGACCCAGACTCCTGTGACCAGTCCGGGAACGTACCCGACAAACCAGGCATCGGAGTAGTCGTCGGTCGTGCCGGTCTTTCCCGCCGCCGGAACGCTGAGGCCGAGCGCGCGCGCGGAGGCGGCGGTGCCGCTCTCGACCACGCTCGAGAGCATGCTCGTCATCG
>JBGPMG010000211.1:0-4112 GCA_041486815.1 Candidatus Eiseniibacteriota bacterium
GCCCTCGACCACATCCTGTTCCATGGGCCGCCCGGACTCGGAAAGACGACGCTCGCGTCCATCCTGGCAGCGGAGATGGAGGTGCCGATCGTCCAGACTTCGGGGCCGGTCCTCGAGCGCGCCGCCGATCTGGCGGGCCTCCTTACGAACCTCGATTACCGCGCGGTGCTCTTCATCGACGAGATCCACCGCATGAATCCCGTCGTCGAGGAGTATCTCTACCCGGCGATCGAGGACTTCTGCCTCGACATCATGATCGACCGTGGCCCGAGCGCTCGGAGCGTCCGGATCGATCTGAAGCGGTTTACGCTGATCGGCGCCACGACCCGCACGGGGCTGTTGAGCGCGCCGCTCAGGGGCCGATTCGGCCTGAGCGCGCGGCTCGACTACTACTCGCACAAGGAGCTGACACAGATCATTCGCCGCTCCGCCCAGATCTTGAACGTGCCGATCGACGCCGCGGGCGCCCGGGAGCTGGCGGCGCGGTCCCGCGGGACGCCCCGGGTGGGAAACCGGCTTCTGCGGCGCGTCCGGGACTACGCCGAGACGCGCGCGCAGGGGAAGATCACCGAGGAGGTCGCGCGGGCCGGCCTCAAGCTGCTCGAGGTCGACGCGCGCGGGCTCGACGACATGGATCGCCGGATGCTCGAGGCGATCGTGGTGAAATACGGCGGCGGGCCGGTGGGGCTCTCCACCATCGCGGTCGTCGTGGGCGAGGAGCCCGGGACGCTGGAAGACGTCTACGAGCCGTATTTGATTCAGGAAGGCTTCTTGAAGCGAACGGCGCGCGGTCGAGAGGCGACCGATCTCGCGTTCACGCATTTGGGCCTCACGCCGCCCGATCGGAAGAGCGGGGCGGGTTCTTCAGGGGCCGCCCCGGGGAGTCCGAGGGAACCGGACGAAGGCACGGAGCCGCCGCAGAAGACGTTGTTCTGAAAGTGGGACGATGAAGACCGCTTGGCCCGCCGCAATCTTGCTGGTGGGGACGCTTCTCCTTGGTGCCGATGCTCCGGCCCCACCGGCTTCGCCCGGGTCGGTCCTGCCGCCTTGCTACGTCCCGCGCCGCGTCCCGGAAAGCGATTGGCGGACGGTATGGATCGATCCTCCGCGATCGTTCCGCCTCCCGCCAACATTCATGCCGGAGCCGTTGGTGACATACGAACACGGCGGCCGGCAGTGGAAGAGCGGCAAGCGGCAGTTCGAAATCATCAGCGACGTTTGGGAAGAGGGGTCATTCGGCAGCTACGACTCGCCGTGGTTTCCGGGGTACTCGGAATGTGCCGACACGCTCGCTGGGGCTCCCTTTCGCCTCATCACGACCTACAGCACCAACTTCGAAAACTACATGGCGATCGCGGTCCCGGTGACCCCCGTGCGGGGCTCCCTCGGCTACAGCCTCGCATTCATCGGCCAATCGCCGGACAGCTCGGATCTGGAGCTCTACCTCGCGATCTTCCGCACGCTCCGCGCCAACTCGATCGGGTCTCCAAGGTGATCGTTCGCGAAGCGGAGCTGTGGCCCCGCTGAAAACCTCCGATTTCGACTACGAGCTTCCCCCCGAACGAATCGCTCAGCGGCCTGCGGCGACGCGCGATGCCTCCCGCCTCCTCGTTCTCGACCGCGCGACGGGGGCGATTCAACATCGGACATTTCGCGATCTCCCGGCGATGCTGCGACAGGGCGATCTCCTTGTGGTCAATGACACGAGGGTGATTCCTGCGAGGCTCTTCGGGACCCTGCGGCGCGAGGGCCCGCACCCGGGCGGGGCGCGGGCTCCTGGTTTCGTAGCCTCTGCGGCGGCCCCCGCCCCAGCCGACCGCGAGGTCGAGCTCTTCCTCCTCCGCGAAGAGCCCGCGGTGGCGCCCGAACGCGTCTGGTCGGCGCTCGCGCGCCCGGCACGGGCCCTCCACCCCGGGTCCTTGCTCACCTTCGTCGACCCCGCGTACGCGGCCTCCGTCGTCGGCTCGGGCGAGCGCGGCACGCGCCGCGTCTCCTTCCGATCGACCCGCGCGGACGCGCCTCCCTTTGAAGCCTGGCTCTCTCGCGTCGGCCACGTGCCGCTCCCACCCTACATCGAGCGCGCGGACGAGCCTGCGGACCGGGAGCGCTACCAGACGATCTTCGCCCGCGAGGCGGGCTCGGTCGCGGCGCCGACCGCGGGCCTCCACTTCACGGAAGAGACCCTATCCGCGATCCGCGCGCGCGGCGCGGCTACGGCCACGGTGACGCTCCATGTCGGGGCGGGAACGTTTCGGCCGGTCGCGACCGAAAATCCAGCCGATTACGTTCTCGACCCGGAGCCGTACCGCGTGCCGACCGAAACCGCCGCCGCCATCGGCGACGCACACCCACCAACTCGCCGCGTGATCGCCGTCGGTACGACTTCGGTCCGAGCTCTAGAGTCGTGGGCCTTGGAAGGCAGGCCCGACGACGGTGGGTGGCGCGAGACCGGCCTCTTCATTCTCCCGCCCTTCGAATTCCGCGTCGTGAGCGCGCTCGTGACCAACTTCCATCTCCCTCGCTCGGGCCTTCTCATGCTGGTTTGCGCCTTCGCCGGTTGCGAGCAGGTCCTCGCGGCCTACCGAGAGGCGGTGCGCGAGGAGTACCGCTTCTACTCCTATGGAGACGCGATGCTCGTGATCTGACCCCGCCGACGCCCCAACCGGCCGTTCCGCCTCCAAGATTGAGCCGCTCAACCGCCCCGCCACCCGGCTTCGTTCTGCACGGCGCCTCGCATTTCGCTCAAGTTTTCGCCGTGTCTGCCGATATTTTCTCCAAAGATTTCCCACCCGTTCCATTCCGTAATTCCCACTAAAAAAACAACTTAGCACCTTCATATCCGAGTGGCTCGAAACGGGCACGCCCGTTGCCTTTTGCCGCCCTGTGATGAAGCCAGTGCGGGCGTCCCACGAGCTGGTAGGCGACGCCCAGGGCAGCGCCAGGTGGAGGGACCCAGAGATGACACGCGCCAGGACGCGCACCAGAAAAAGCAACCGAAGCCGTCGGGAGAGCGATGACCGCGTGACGGTCCTCGAGGGGCTCCGGAATCGCCGATACCTCGCCTTCGTGCGCGCCGTCGTCGGCGCCACGAGAAGCCGCAACTCGTCTCGGTAGGGGGAGCCGCCGCCGTGTCACGCCTGTTGACTCCAGAAGAGCTTGAAGCGCTCCTCGCCGCGGAGCCGTACATCCCGGCGCCGTCGGAGCGGTTTCACATCGTGGTCGACGCGGGCCACGCCGACCTCGCGCCGGAAGAGGTCGCCGCTTTGACGCCGGGGAGCTTGATTCAGCTCGATCGCGCGGCGGGCCACCCGGTCGAGATCGTCGCGAACGCCGTCACGGTCGCGCGGGGAGAGCTAGTGGAGATCGGCGGCCGCGTCGCGGTCCGCGTCCTCACGTTGGAGCACCCGCGGCCGGCATTGGAAGAGCACGGGACGCATGGGAAACCGGCGACCCCACGGAGGGGCAAGCCATGAACGGGAGCATGGTCTATGTGATCGCGATCGCGGTGGCAGCGATCTCCCTCGTGGGCGCCACCCGCGTTTTCTCGCGCCGGGGTGGCCGCGAGGAGGAACTACCCACCGACACGCCTCCCGAGATCCGCGTTCTCACCCGCGCCCGGATGGGAAGGGGCCGCACGCTGGTCGTGATCGAGGTGGAAGGGCGCCGGCTCCTGCTCGGCTCGACGCGCGAGCAGTGGTGTGCGCTGGCCGACTTGGGAGCCGCATCCCTGACGGCGGAGGAGGATCCGTTCGCCCCCTTCGACGCCGAGCTCGCACGGGCGATGCAAGCGACCCGGTACCCCAAAGGCCGGAAGCACTCGTGACCGCCGCCAAGCCCAATCGCGCGGCGGGCACCGCACAGAAGTTGGGCGTCGCTCCGACCGGCCACGCGGAATTGGCCGCGCGGAGGGACGGAGCAAGGCCCAAAACCGCGTTGGATAGGCATTTCTCGCCACGGCATGCGCTTTGCTCATGCCGTCTCGTCTGCTCCACAGGCTAACCGACCCAGGACAAGGACCGAGGACCTCGAGATGAGCGAGATCGAAGGAAAGGCAAAGTCGCCCGCCGCGCCTGGGCGGAGCCGGGGCCGGACGCCCAAGCGCCCCAGCGTCC
>JBGPMG010000212.1:0-4025 GCA_041486815.1 Candidatus Eiseniibacteriota bacterium
CCGCCGCGACGCGGAGGTTCCGATTGCGCGGGCCCGGACCTTCTGCTAGCGTCCGGCTTCTCTCCCGCCCCCATGCGAACCGTCGTCCGAAGCGCCGCCCTCATCGCCTTCTCGGTCGCGTGCGGCTACGCGAAGCTGATCCTCTTCCCCTACCTTTTCTTTGTGGAGCTCTTCAGCGTGGCGGTATTCATCTCCGGGACGTTGATCGGCGTCGTATGGGGCGTCTGGGTCGGCGCCATCGCTCGGCTCCTGTTCAGCGTCGGAAACCCGTACGGCCCACCCCATCCGTGGGTGCTCGCCGCCCAGGTCGCGGGGGGCGGCGTGATCGGCGCGCTCGGTGGTCTCTCGGGGCGCTGGCTCCTACCCCAAGCGGGCGGGGAGGGCCCGGGCCCCAAGGCGAGAACGGCGATTCTTCTCGCCGCGGGACTGGCCGCGACTCTCGCCTATGACCTCGTGACGAACGTGGCCCAGGGGGTTGTGTTCGGATCGATTCCCGTGGCGCTCGCCATGGCCGCGCTACCCACGCTTCAGCACGTCGGCTCCAACCTCGCGATCTTCGCGGTCCTGGGAAACGTGGCGTTCCCGTGGCTGAGCCGACACCCGGCCGTGGTGGGACGTGCGGGCTAGCGCGCGCGTGTGGGGAGCGAGGACGGCGGCGGCGCTCGCGGCGGCGGCGGCATGCGCCCTCATGGTGGGGTGGAGCGCTGCGGGAGACGCCCCGCCCTCCGACGTCCCGCCCGGGTCGCGCGCCTCCGCGGACTCATCGCTGCTCGTTCGCGTCCAGCCGCACGATTCAACCCGCGTGGCGCCCGCGGCCGTTCGCGACACAAGCCGCGTCGCGATTCCTTCGGTGGTCGACTTCGAGGAGCAGCGGAAGAGCGGAGACGGTTCGCTCGAGCGCGCGCTTCGGGGCCGTCGAGCCGCGCTCTTCCTTCCATTGCCGCTCTTCGGGGCGCCGACGGGAGCTCTCGCCGTTCCGGACGCGGGCTCAAGGCTTCGGATCTCGCCCCTCGGCACGGTCGCGGACGTCGCGACCGACCGGACGCTGCTCTCGGCCAGAGAGTACGGGATCGGTCTGCTCGACCCCGCGAGCACCTTGGATGTTCCTCGGGCGGACGGGGTCGAGACGCTGGACTTAAGCGCGATCGCGAGCAGCCTGCAGCCGGAGTCGTTCGACCGAGCGGGCGCGCTCCTGGCGCAGCCCGCCGTGGAGCGCGCCATCACGAGGGTGTTTCCAGGGGAGGGCCGGAGGGAGCGCCGCGCGAAGAGCGCCCTTTACTACAGCAGCGGCGACGCCGGCGTCCTGGACACCGGCGCCCGCTTCGTCACGCCCAGCCTCGGAAAGGGAGTGGGAGGCTCGTATGCGCGGCACGAGGCGGACGGGATCTCGCCGCTTCATCACTCAGTCTCGACGCGCTACGCCCTGGCGGCGGGGTTGCCGCGGGTCCTTCAGCACTCGCTCTGGGTGGAGGGGAATGTCTTCGAATGGACGGTCGAAGACGATGCAATCGGGGTCAACCCGTTCACCAGCGCCGTCGAGCCGGTCTTAGGTCGGGCGGAGATCAACTCGAGGGCCCTGACGCTGCACGCCCGCGCCACGGGGCGGCTGCAAAGCCGATGGACGATCCGCGCGGGGGAAGCGAAGCGGACCCGGGTCGAGGCGGATGGCAGGCGAGAGCGCTGGGAATTTCCCGAGTGGTCGCTCGCGTGGAATGGAGAGCTTGGGACTTGGCGCGGATGGACGCCGCTCGCATCCGTTCGCGGTGATTCGCGGCGCGTGGAGTTCGCCTCCGACTCGCTGTTCTTCGCGCCTCGCCACGAGGAGGCGCGCGCGGGCGCCGGGCTGCGCCGCTCCCTGGGGCGAAGCGGGGGCGTGGAGGCCGACCTCGCGATGGATTGGCGCGAGACAGCGCCGACGCTTTTGGACGGGCGCGTTTCCACCTGGGGGGAAGGGAGCCGCGCGTCGGGCCGGATCGATCTCGAGTGGGCGCACGAGCGCCCGTCCTGGGTCGACCTTCTCACCCCGGAGCGCGTCGTGATCGCCCCGCCCCTCATCAATTTCACGAAGCAGCTTCGTCTTTCCAGGTCGGGCGATCCCAAGCTTCAGCCACGGAGGCTCTCCGGAGCGCTCGCGCGCGGCTCTTATGCGGTGTCGCGCGCCCTCGCGGTCTCGGCCGAGGGATCGGTGCGTCGGATCCACGACGACTTTGGTTGGGATCTCTCCCGCCTCGACACCGCGGACACGCTCTTCCTCGATGCCCGCGCCACTCTCCGCGGCGACGGGTGGGTGTCGCACGGCGCCGTGGGCTTGACCTTCCAGCCTGGGCCGTTGCGGCTCCGGGGACTTGGATGGGCGAGAGGGGGACCGGATCGACTCTCGCCTCGGGCCGGATCGCCTCCACGCTACGGTGCCGATGCATCCGCTTTCCTCCGCATGGTCCTCTTCCAAGGGGATCTCCCGCTCGATGTGGGATTCGATCTTCACGCCCAGGGTCCGCGGCGGGAAATCGCGCTCGAGCCAGGATGGGCGGCGTGGGACGCCTCGGTCCGCGCCAACTTCGGTTCCGCGGGGGCGTTCTTCGAGTTCGACAACGTGTTCGATCGCCGCGTCCCGAGCGCGGTCTTCGATGCCGTCACCGACCGCGCCGTGCCGATGCCGGGTCGGGCCTTTCAATTCGGGGTCGTCTGGTACCTTTTCGACTAGGAGCCGGGGATGTGGGGAAGGGAGATGCGGGCGGGGCTCGTATTCGTTCTGGTATCGCTCCTCGCCGGGGGCGCCTTCCGGGAGTGGCGACGATCGCACGAGACCCGATTTGAAGATCTCGTAGCCGGCCTTGAATCTCGGGACGCCGCCACGGCTCGTCAGGCCGCCCGGACCGCCTCGCCGGACTCAGGCGGAGGCGACCCCAGCTTGGGCGCGGCGCCTTCCGGACGCCTGGCCGGAGGAATCGCGCCGCGGCGCGGGCGTGGCTCAGCGGGAGGCCGCGGACCGGCCCTCGTTCCGTCCCGCATCGATCTTGACCGCGCGACGGCGCGGGACCTCGAGCGCCTCCCAGGGATCGGCCCTGCCCTTGCCGCGAGGATCATCGCCGACCGCTCCGAGCGAGGGGCGTTCCGGAGTCCCGACGCGCTCCTCCGCGTGAGAGGAATCGGCCCCCGCACGCTCGAGCGGATTCGCCCCTATCTCGCGGCCCCCGTGGTGGCCGATTCGGGGTCGCCGATCGCAAATTGAGCATGGCATTCTGCAAATAATCCGGCGGTCTGCATCGCGCCGCGTAGCTCCACCCTACCCGATCGCCTTCCTAAAGCCTTCGAAGCGCGCGCGATCCATCGGATCGAGCGCTTCCTAAGTTCCCATGGCACCTCTCTTGCGAAACGTCTCTCGGCCATTCCCATGTCCTCATCGCGGGAACCCGCCTCCAAGCGTTAGTGCGACTATAGAGGGCCAAAGCGTGCAGCAGGAAAACATAGGCCTCAAACTGCTGGAAGCCCAGGTCATCACGCCTGAGGCGCTGCAGAAGGCCCAGCTGCAGGTCAAGACCGGCGGCGGCAACCTCATGGCCGCCCTGATCAAGCTTGGGGCGGTCAAGGAGGACGACCTCTCCAAGTTCCTCGCCGAGCTCTACGGCGTCCCGGCCGTGGATCTATCCAACTTCGCGCCGGATCCCGCCGTGGTGAAGCTGATCCCCGGAGATGTCGCGAACAAATTCCAGGTCGTCCCGGTCTCGCGAACCGGCCGCCGCCTCACCGTCGCGATGGTGAACCCTTCGAACATCTTCGCCCTCGACGACATCAAGTTCATCACCGGGTGCGAAGTGCAGCCGTGCGTCGCCTCGGAGTCCGCGATCAAGAAGGCCATCGACAAGGCTTACGACTCGGCCGCCAGCTTCGAGACCGTGATGCGGGGGATGGAGGACGAGATTGAGGTCATCGAGGAGCAGGTCCATGACACGCCGGACGTCGCCCTCCTCGGGGAGGCGGAACAAGCCCCGGTCGTCAAGCTGGTCAACTCGCTCATCTCGGAC
>JBGPMG010000213.1:0-3986 GCA_041486815.1 Candidatus Eiseniibacteriota bacterium
AACATCTTCCTCGCGGTTTTCTTCGGTACCTTGGCGTTCGCGTTCGTCGAGCCGTTCTTCTTCATCGGCTACCTGGTCTCGATCGCGCTCTTCGGCCTCTTTCAGGCGATTTTCATGGCCAACGCGGGCGGCGCCTGGGACAACGCGAAGAAAGTCGTGGAGGTCGTGCTGAAGGAGAAGGGAACGGCGCTCCACGACGCGACCGTCGTCGGGGACACGGTGGGCGATCCGTTCAAGGACACATCGTCGGTGGCCATGAACCCGGTGATCAAGTTCACGACGCTGTTCGGCCTCTTGGCCGTCGAGCTGGCCGTCTCGCTCTCCCGGCAGCAGGGCGCTGGGTTGACGAGCGTCCTGGCCGCCCTCTTCTTCCTGGTCTCGATGACGTTCGTCTGGCGGTCGTTCTACCGGATGCGGATCACCGCGGACGCAAAGTAGGCCCGGGGAGGAATTTCTCAAGAAGCAACCGACGCTCGCCGATAACCTTCGAGGCGGAACGCCACTAGGGCTGCAACGCGCCCTGGCAGCGATCCACCCGAGGGGGAGGTATCGTGAGCTCGGAATCCCAAGGCAGGGTCCTCACGGCGTTTCGGTTCGCGCCGCCATTGGCGACGGCGATGGCCGTCGCCGTTGGCCTCCTGGTCCTCCTAGGGTGGCAGCTTGACGACCCGGCTCTGAAGAGCGTTTTTCCCGGCCTCGTTGCGATGAATCCCGCGACGGCGCTCTGCTTCATCCTTTCGGGCCTCTCGCTTCGGCTCCAGCTCCTGGGTCGGCCGAGAGTGCTCTCCCGCCTAGTCGGACAGGTGTGCGCCATCGCTGTCGCGCTCGTGGGGTGCCTCAAGCTCGCGGCGATCCTCACTGGCTGGGATTTCGGCGTGGACCAGATTCTATTCCACTCGAAGCTGGCGGCCACGGGTGCCCCTTTACCGAACCGCATGGCGCCCAATACGGCGCTGAATTTCGTACTGATCGGGCTCTCCCTCTGCATGGTGAACGTGGAGTGGCGGCGAGGGTGGCGCCCCGCCCAGCTCCTCGCACTGCCTCCACTACTTCTCTCCTTGCTCGCGATCACCGGCTACATGTACGGCGTTCGAGCCTTCTACGGCCTTACGTCATTCATCCCCATGGCACTCAACACCGCCTTCTCCTTCCTCGTGCTCTCGAGCGGTGTCCTCTTGGCGCATCCCGACCGGGGACTGACGCGCGTTTTCACGAGCGATGACTTGGGCGGAACCTTGGCCCGGCGGTTGTTTCCGTTCGCCGTCGTGGTGCTACTCCTGTTCGGTTGGCTGCGCCTGCACGGGGAAAACGCGGGCCTCTACGAGACCGACTTCGGGGCGGCCCTCCATGTCTTCATGAGCAGCATCGTGATGGGGGCCGTCATTTGGGCGAGCGCGTTCTATCTAAGCCGGGCCGACGCCGAGCGGAGACGGGCGTCGGATGAGCTCAAACGCGCGTACGATAATCTGGAGTCGCGAGTGGAGGAGCGGACCGCCGAGCTGTCGAGCGCGAACGCTTCTCTGGAACGGGAGGTCGCGGAGCGCAGGCAGGCCGAGGAGGCGCTCCGGAAAAGCGAGGACCAGCTGCGACAGGCGCAGAAGATGGAGGCGATCGGGCTCTTGGCCGGAGGCGTCGCTCATGACTTCAACAACATGTTGACGGCGATCATGGGGCACAGCCAGCTGATGCGGATGCGAATGACGCCGCAAGATCCGGCGGTTCGGGACGCGGAGGAGATCGAAAAGGCCGCGAATCGGGCGGCTTCGCTGACGCGCCAGCTCCTCGCCTTCAGCCGGCAGCAAGTGCTCCAGCCCAAGATCGTGGACCTCAACCATCTCATCAGCGAGCTGGACAAGATGCTGCGACGCCTGATCGGCGCGAACATCGACCTCGTGACAGCCCCGGGCTCGGCCCTGGGGCGCGTGAAGGTTGACCCGGGCCAGATGGAACAGGTGCTCCTGAACCTGGTGGTCAACGCTCGGGACGCGATGCCTGAGGGCGGCAAGATCACGATGGAGACGTCGATGGTCGAGCTGGACGAGGCGTACGCGCGCGGACGGACGGGCGTGCGGCCGGGGCGGCATATTCTTCTTGCCGTGAGCGACACCGGATCCGGCATCGATCCAGAGATCCGAGCGCGGATCTTCGAGCCGTTCTTCACAACGAAGGAGCCAGGTAAGGGTACCGGCCTCGGCCTCTCAACGGTCTACGGAATCGTCAAGCAGAGCGACGGCCACATCGAGGTGTACAGCGAAGCCGGGCGGGGAACCTCGTTCAAGATCTACCTGCCGGTGGCCCAGGGCCCGATCGGGGTGGTCGAATCGGAGAACGCCAAGAGTGGCCTCTCCCGGGGATCCGAGACGGTGCTCCTGGTGGAAGACGAGGACCTGGTGCGCGAGGTCGTGCGTCAGGCGCTGGAGCTGCACGGGTACCGGGTCGTCGAGGCGCGGAACGGGAAGGAGGGCCTGGACCGGTTCGAGCGGAATCCGACCGACATCGATCTCATTGTGACCGACGTCATGATGCCCCAACTGACCGGCCCGGAGCTGGCGGCGCGCGCGTCTCAACTTCGCCGGGATCTCAAGGTCGTCTACATGTCCGGTTATACGGACAAAGCCATCGTTCATCACGGTGTGCTCGCTGAGGGTGCCGCCTATCTCCAGAAGCCCTTCACGCCGGACGCGCTCGCGCGCAAGGTGCGGGAGGTCTTGGACGGACCCCGTACCGCAGCGGCCTGACCCAAAGTCGTCGAACGACTCCCCTCCACTTCGGCCGCGCCTGGTCGCGCCATCTCCGTCGCGGTGCGCCGCACCACAAGCGCTTCCATGGCGAAGTACTCCGGCAGCCCGAGTTGGTCGACGAGGTGCGCCGTCGCGCGGTTCCGCTCCTCGACCCGTTGCCAGAACTCGCGCTCGTCCACGCCGGGGAAGGGAGCGCGATCTTTCTGACTCTGGTGCTTGAAGATCGCGCTGATCTTGAGCCGCAGCTCCTCCTCCGAGAGCGGAACCAGGATGTCGGCTTCGGCGACCGGCCACTCCTGCCAGGCGCCGCGGTAGTACCAGATCTCCGGGGGCTCTCCCGAGTAGCGCTCCAGGGCGCGCTCGATCGCCTCGTGGCACATGCGGTGGGTTCCGTGCGGATCGGACAGGTCTCCCGCGACCAAGATGATGCGAGGCTTCAGCTCGTCGAGCAGCTCGTGGATGATCTCCACGTCGCGTTCCCCGATCGGATCCTTCCGCGCCGTGCCTGTCTGGTAGAAGGGCAGGTTGAGGAACCGGGCCTGATCGGGCCGGAGCCGTAGCACCTCGAGGGCGGAGATCGCCTCGACCTCCCGGATGCGTTGCTTCAGCATCAAGATCGCGTCGCTGTCCACCTGGCCCGGCTGTTTCCGGTCGAGGAAGTCGTCCACTTCGCGGATGAGCGGGGCGAGATGCTCGTTGCCGTAGTCGAAGTCGTGCGCCGTGCGGCGGAGGAAGTCGAGGTAGCGCCGAACCTCATGGTCGAAGACGGCGATGTTTCCGGAAGTCTGATAGGCGACGACGATCTCGTTCTGATTTTCCTGAAGCTTGCGTAAGATTCCACCCGCGGAGATCACATCGTCGTCCGGATGCGGCGAGAAGACGATGACATGCTGGCCCTGCGGCAGCCGGCTCCGGCCGCGGATCTTCGCGCTGAGCGCATTGAAGATGATTCCGTTGAGCTCCCCCGAGGATCCGTAGCGCGCGAGGAGCCCCGTCAAGTGGTGCTCGCGATAGTCGACATCGTCCAGCTTGAGCACGGACTTGTCGGTCGCGAGGCTGAGCCAGACCACGGCTTCGATCTCGAGCGCCCGGGTCCAGGTGATCTCGCCCAGCAGCCACGGCGTCTTCTTCCGGGTGAGCTCGGCCGCGGCCGCGGCGTCGAGATAGACGGTCGCGTTGGCGTGTTGCTGGAGATATGTGGCCGCCACGGAACGGTCGATGTCGCCCTCGACGGCCCGCTTCACG
>JBGPMG010000214.1:0-3933 GCA_041486815.1 Candidatus Eiseniibacteriota bacterium
GAAGGAAACGTTCCGGACGATCATCGGGCAGACGATGCGCGACGTGGAGGCGGGCACCACGCTGGCCGAGGCGCTCGCGAAGAAGGAGAACAAAAACGCGTTCGACGAGCTGTTCGTGAACATGGTCGAAGCCGGCGAGGCGGGCGGTATCTTGGACGACATTCTCCAGCGGCTCGCGACCTTCATCGAGAAGGCGGAGGCCCTCCGCCGGAAGGTTCAAGGCGCGATGGTCTACCCGGCCGTCGTCATGACCGTCGCGTGTCTGGCCACGACCTTCATGCTCATCTTCATCATCCCGACCTTCGCCAAGATCTTCGTCGCCTTCGGCGGGGATCTGCCGCTCCCGACGAAGATCGTGATGATGCTCTCGGACTTCCTCCGCGGGTACTGGTGGGTGATGCTCGGTGTGATCATCGGGTCGGTCGCCGGGATCCGGCGCTACTACGCCACCGAGGGGGGACACCTCCAGATCGATAGGTTCCTGCTCCAAATCCCCGTGCTCGGCGACGTCCTCCGCAAGGGAGCGGTGGCGCGGTTCACGCGCACCCTGGGCACGCTGATCTCCTCGGGCGTTCCGATTCTCACCGGTCTGGAGATCACGGCGAGGACGGCGGGCAACCGGGTCATCCAAGAAGCGATCATGGCGGCTCGCGCGAGCATCCGGGAGGGCGAGACCATTTCCGCCCCGCTCCGCCAGTCGAACGTCTTCCCGCCGATGGTGGTGCAGATGATCTCCGTTGGCGAGGAGACCGGCGCTCTGGACGACATGCTGACGCGCATCGCGGACTTCTACGACGACGAGGTGGACACGGCGGTCGACTCGCTCACTTCGTTGATCGAGCCGGCGATGATCATTTTCATGGGCACGGTGATCGGTGGGATGGTCGTCGCCATGTACCTGCCGATGTTCAAGCTGATCAATGTGGTCGCTGGCGGGCACTAGTCGCCGGCAGGCCGGATCCGGCCCGACAGCGAAGCCCGATGGGGAGCCGCGCCTTCGCGAGGCGGTGAAGGCGGTCATTCTCGGTCGGATCGCGCTCATCACGCTGGTGGCCGCGATGGCGGTCGCGTTCTCGGACACCGGCCTGAGCCTGACTCGGCACTACCCGTTCATGTTCCTGGTGGCGCTCTCGGCGGGGCTGGCCGTGGCGTACCACCACGCGGCGAAGAGCGGAGCGGAAGTGAACGCCCTGCTGACGACGCAGTTCCTGGTCGACGTCGCCGTGATCTCGTATCTCCTCCTCTTTACCGGGGGGACGTCCAGCCAGTTCGCGCCGCTCTACCTGCTGGCGCCGCTGATGGGCGGAATCTTTCTCACCGTGAGGGGCGGGCTCTTCTTCGCGGCGGCGGCCGCCGTGGCCTACGGCGCGTTCTACGTCGCCGAGAGCGGCGGGATGGTGCCGCCGATGGCCTACGGGCTGACCGAGCGGCTGAGCGAACCGGCGTTGCGGCTCCGGCTGATCCTGTACTTGCCGCTCTTCTTCGTCGTGGGGGCGATCGGGGGGGCGATCGGGCGGTCGCTTCGCGAAGGGCGCCGGGAGCTGGACGAGGCGAGGGCGCAACTGAACCGGGCGTTGTTCGACACAGAGACGATCCTCGAGAACCTCTCGAGCGGGCTCGCGACGATCGACGTCGGCGGCTCGGTGCGGCACTGGAACCGCGCCGCGTCCGAGATTCTGGCGGTTCCGGCCGCGTCGGTCCATGGGCGGCACTATCTGGAGACGTTTGGGCCAGGACTCGAGGCGTTTTCCACACGGCTCCGCGATGCGTTGGAGCGGGGCACGGAAGGGACACGATACGAAGTGACGGTGATCACGTCCGATGGGCGCACGGTACCGCTGGGCATCTCGACGAGCCTTCTGCTCGGGAGCGCCGGCGAGCGTCGAGGCGTGATCGCGCTCTTCCAGGACCTCTCCGAGGTGAAGGCGCTCGAGGATCGCATCCGCCGCGGAGAGACGCTGGCGGCGATCGGAGAGCTCTCGGCCGGGATCGCGCACGAGATTCGTAACTGCCTCAATCCGATCAGCGGATCGGTCGAGGTGCTTCAAAAGGAGCTCCGGGTCGAAGGGGAGAACGCGCGGCTCCTGGAGCTGGTCGTTCGGGAGTCGGAGAGGCTCGACAAGTTCATTTCCGAGCTGCTCGAGTACGCGCGCGAGCGCCCGCTCAAGACTCAGAAGGTGGAGGCGGCGG
The DNA here is from genome assembly GCA_041486815.1 of Candidatus Eiseniibacteriota bacterium. Lineage (GTDB taxonomy): Bacteria > Eisenbacteria > RBG-16-71-46 > SZUA-252 > SZUA-252 > WS-9. Next base: position 2,191 of record JBGPMG010000214.1, read on the forward strand.
CGCTCGCGTCCGAGTCGATCGAGATCGCACGGAGGCACCCGAGCGCGGGACGTGGGAAGCGGGTGTCCCTGGACGGGCCGAACGTCCCCGTCTATATCCGGGTCGACTTCGATCAGATGAAACAGGTGATGACGAACCTATTGATCAACGCCTTCGAGGCGATCGAGGCGACAGGAAACGTGACGGTGCGGATCCACGAAGAGCGGCGAACCCCCGGCGCGTGGGGCCGCGCGGGAGGACCGCGCGTCGTGATGGAGGTTTCGGATACCGGGACGGGAATCGGGGACAAGGACGTCACTCAAGTGTTCGAGCCGTTCTTCTCCACGAAGCAGGGCGGGACGGGTCTGGGTCTGGCGATCGCCAACCGGATCGTGGAGCGCCATGGCGGAAACCTAGAAGTCGAGAGCCGGGTCGGTGTCGGGACCACGATGCGTTTGTGGCTGCCGCAGGCCGACACTTCGGCACGAAGCGTCGCGCATGCGGCGTAACTCTATCTAGAGCGAGGGTGGTCCTGTGGCCGGCGAGAAGATCCTGATCGTAGACGACGAAGAGAGCATGGTCCAGTTTCTCTCGATCCTACTCTCCAAAGAGGGCTACGAGGTTCACGTGGCCCGCTCTGGCCGGGATGGGCTCCAAAAGGCGGAGGAGGAGAATTTCGACGTCGTGGTCACCGACATCAAGATGCCCGGCGAGATCGACGGCCTCGGTGTTCTCTCCGGGGTCAAGAAGATCGATTCGAGCATCCCGGTGGTCATCCGTACGGCGTTCGCTTCCCAGAGATCGGCGATCGAGGCGTTGAACCGGGGCGCCTACCAGTACCTCGAGAAGAGCGCCAAGAACGACGAGATCCGGCTGGTCATCAAGAACGCGCTCGCGATGCGGCGTGTTCAGTCGGAGAACGTGCTCCTGAAGCGCCAGCTCAAGCGAACCGACGACGCGAAGGAGATCATCGGCCACAGCGAGCAGATCCAGAAAGTTCTGAAGCTCGTCGAGAAGGTCGCCGACTCCGATTCCACGATCCTGATCGTCGGCGAGAGCGGCACGGGGAAAGAGCTGATCGCGAAGCGGATCCACTACTTGAGCCGGCGCGCCGACGGGCCTTTCGTCTCGATCAATTGCGGGGCGCTCCCCAAGGATCTGCTCGAGTCGAACCTCTTCGGTCACGTGAAGGGCTCGTTCACGGGGGCGGTGCGCGACCAGGAGGGGCTCCTGGCGGTGGCGGGAGGCGGCTCCTTCTTCCTGGACGAAGTGGGGGAGACTCTGCCGGCCACGCAGGTGAAGCTGCTCCGGGCGCTTCAAGAGCGGGAGATCATCCCGGTCGGAGGGACCAAGCCACGCAAGATCGACGTCCGGCTGATCGCCGCGACGAACGCCGATCTCGAGCGGGCGGTCGCGGAGAATCGCTTCCGGGCCGACCTCTTCTACCGTCTCAACGTCATCCAGATCCGCCTCCCGTCCCTTCGCGAGCGGAAGGAAGACATCGAGGAGATGGTCGAGCATTTCCTGAAGAAGTTGACCGCCGGCAAGGAGCCCAAGACGCTCAACAAGGAAACCCGGGACGCGCTCCTCGCGTACGACTGGCCGGGGAACGTGCGCGAGCTGGAAAATGTGATCGAGCGCAGCCTGGTGATGTGCAACGGCTGCGAATTAGACGCTGCGGACATCAAGCTCGATCGAGGGCCGTCTCATCGCGGGTCGCAGGGAGAGTTCGGTTTGCCGCCCGGGATGACGCTCGATCAATAC
>JBGPMG010000215.1:0-3917 GCA_041486815.1 Candidatus Eiseniibacteriota bacterium
AGCCAGGCGAGATCCTCGGGCTTGTCTTCTTCAGGCTTTGGAGAAAGCGACCGCACGTAGTGGGCAGCCGCGATGCGGTCCTCGATCGGAAGGATGGAGAACGAGGCCATGGCCGTCCCGGGAGAGCCTTGCGTGATCGTGCGGACGACCCGGGCGACTCCGCCGCCGTAACGCCAGTATCCCTCGGTGAAGTTCCGCGGCTTCGGATTGAGCGCCGCGGACGCCGGACCATCGCCGCGTCCCGCCGTACCGTGGCAGGACGCGCAGTTGATCATGAAGACGTTCTTCCCTTTCGCCAGGAGGTCGGGGGTCGGCTTGAGGAGGCCCGAAACGTCCACGGTGGCGGGGGCCGTGCCGGCGGACTCCCCGCCGTGGCCGCCACCCTTCGCCGAGTGCATTCCGGCCACGTAGGCCAGGGTCGCCACGACCGCCAGGATCAATCCCGTGACGAGGAACTGCGCCCTCGCGAGAACGGAACCGAGGCGCTCGTCTGCCGACGGGCCCGGCGGGGGCGAGCCGTGCGGAACGGGTTCGTGGCTCATCCGTGGAACCTCACGCTCGACTCAAACTGGGGATCGTTGTGCGCCGCGACCGGGTGGCGCGAGAAGAACCGGAGGAGGGCCAGGCCGAAGAGCCCGAGGAACCCAAGCGTGACTCCGATTTCAGTCCATCCCAGCACCACCGCGCGCGGCGAGAACGCGGGCAGGACCATCCAGTAGATATCGACCCATTGGCCGATCAGGATGCACCCGGCGACCGTGAGCAGCACGACCTCGTTCTCTTTCGCTTTCTGATGCATGAGCGCGAAGAAGGGGATCACGAACTTGAGGGTGCCGAGGGCGATTCCGACCCCTCCCCACCCGGTGAAGGTCCGATGGATCATCCACTCGATTTCCTCGGGAAGGTTCGCGTACCAGATGAGCATGAATTGAGAGAAGGCGATGTACATCCAGAAAACCGAGAAGGCGAACATGTACTTGCCGAGATCCCAGTAATGGAACCGGTTGATGACCCCGTTCAAGGCGCCCTGGCGGCGCAGGAGGACGACGACGATCGTGATCGCGGCGAGCCCGCTCTGCCAAAGCCCCGCGAAGCAATAGACGCCGAAGATCGTGCTGTACCAAGTCGGCTCCAGCGACATCAGCATGTCGAAGCTGGCGATCGTGACGGTCAACGCGAAGAGGAGAATGAAGATGGCGGAGGCCTTTGCGCTCGACTTCGTGAGGCTTACATCGCCGGTCTGATCCTGGCGCGTCGAGTTCCGCACGAAGTGCCACGAGAAGAGGCACCAAATGATGAGAATGATCGCGCTCCTCAGCGTAAAGAACGGCGTCGAGAGGTACCGGCTTTTCCACGGGTCGAGGGCGTGTCCCCCTTCGGTCATGAGCTGCGTCGACCACACGTAGAGGTGCGGCATGCCCAGGAGAAGCACCAGGAGGAGGAGGAGCGCCATCGGAAGATACGAGGAGAAGGCCTCGGCCACCCGTCGCACGACCACGCTCCACGTCGCTCCGACGAGATAGTGGAGCGCCGTGAAGAACGTCCCGGCCAATCCCAACGCCATGAAATACCAGTATCCGATCAGGAACGCCGCGTACGCCCGGGTCGGATCGGAGCGAAGCTCGATCAAGAACGTCGCGACCCCGATCAGGAGAAGGAGGCCGAACATCGCGCGGAGGCCCAGCGGAACTTCGATCGGCTTGACGCGCTCGCGAAGCGTCTGGATCGCCACAACCGGCGCGGCGGAGTGCGCGGCGCTCATGGCTTCCCCCCCGGCGTCGGAGCGCTCGTCCCCGCGCCACCGGTCGCCGCGCCTGCGGCACTCGCGGCGCCTGCGGCACTCGCGGCGCCTGCGGAACCCGCGGCGCCTGCGGTCCCTGCCAGGTCCGCCGGCGTCGGCCGGTGCGAGCGCTCGAGGGCGCGGACGTAATCGATCACTGCCCAGCGGTCCTCGGGGAGAATCTGGGATGCATAGGAGGGCATGAGGTTCTGGCCCACCGTGATGACATGGAAGATCCTACCGTCGGGCCATCCGCGGACCTTGTCCGAATGGAGCGTCGGCGGCATCGGGAAGGGCGGGACGATGTAACCGTGGCCATCCCCCTCCGGCCCATGACAGACGACGCACGTATTCATGAAGACCTTCTGGCCCCGCGCGAGCGTCGCCGCGGTGCGCGGGAGCGGATTCTGGAGCTCCTGTTGGGCAAGGAGGCTGTCCCCCGGCGCGTATCGGTACGGCGTGTAGCCCACGGGCACGGTGCCCTCGACCGGATTCCGCATCACGGAGTATCCGGGACGGAGCGGGTCCTCACGCTGCGCGCCCACCCGGGGCCCGTAGGCCATGTCGGGCATGTATTCGAGGGCGGTCTCCCGCTTCTGCCGCGCGCAGCCGAGTGCCGCGGCGATCAGCGCGATGAGCGCGATGCGCGCCGTCCGAGCCATGGCCCCGCTCTGGATCGCCCGGCTATACACGAAGAACCCGAATGTCGACCGCGCCGGTCGGCTTGAGCACCAGGAAGATGCGCCCCTCGTTCCAGTCGGGGCCGACCTCCGGAATCCAGAGCCCGAAGCGGTCGTTCGTCAAGTCGCGATCAAGGATCGGCTTCTTGTAATCGGGAAGGCCGCAGGCCAAGAAAAGCGCCGCGAGGGTCATCGTCCCACCTAGGAGCACGCCGCATTCGAACGTGATCGGGATGAAGGCCGGGAGCGAGATCATCGGCTTTCCGCCCACGAGAATCGGCCAGTCGAAGGCGGAGGTCCAGATCTCGAACGTCAATCCGAGCGCGGCTCCCCCCAATCCCATTACGAGCGTGACCCACGGCACCCACGATTTTCGGATCCCGAGCGCTTCGCTCATACCGTGCACCGCGTATGGCGTAAAGGCATCCATCCCCTCGAATCCGTGCTCCCTTGCCCGTGTTGCGGCGTTCAAGAGCGAGTCCGGGTCGGCGTAGAGCGCGAGGACGCCGCGCGCGGGCCCCGGCTTCTTCGCGAACGGGTTATACATGGACCTTCTCCTCGGCGCGCGCGGGGGCCGGCGCGGCCGCCCTCTTCGCGTTCCAGAGCACGCCCTTCACCTCGGCGATCGAGATCGCCGGGAAGAAGCGGCAGAAAAGGAGGAACCACATGAAGAAGAACCCGAACGATCCGGCAATGACCGAGTAGTCGAAGATCGTCGGCTTGTAGTACGACCACACCGTCGGGATGAAGTCGCGGTGGAGCGAGGTCACGATGATCGTGAAGCGCTCGAACCACATCCCGACGTTGACCAGGATCGAAGCAATGAACATCACCGGGATGCTCCGGCGGAAGCGCCGGACCCAGAATATCTGCGGCACGATCACGTTGCAGGAGACCATGATCCAGTACGACCACGCGAACGGCCCGGTGGCGCGGTTCAGGAACGTGAACTTCTCGAACGGACTTCCACTGTAGAGCGCGACGAAGAATTCCGTCGCGTACGCATAGCCGACCATCATCCCCGTGACCAGGATGATCTTGTTCATGTTCTCGAGATGGTGGAGCGTGACGTAATCCTCCATGTGGAACACTTTGCGGAGGATGACGAGGAGCGTGATCACCATCGCGAACCCCGAGAAGATCGCCCCCGCCACGAAGTACGGCGGGAAAATCGTCGTGTGCCAGCCTGGCAGGATCGAGGTCGCGAAATCGAACGAGACGATACTGTGGACCGAAAGGACGAGCGGGGTGCAAAGGCCGGCCAGCATCATGTAGGCCCGCTCGTAGTGCTGCCAGTGGCGCTCCGACCCCCGCCATCCCAGCGAGGCGATGCCGTAGATCGCGCGGCGCCAGCCGGTCGATCGGTCGCGGAGCGTCGCGAAATCCGGGATGAGCCCCGTGTACCAGAAACAGAGGGAGATCGTGAGGTAGGTGCTGACCGCGAACACGTCCCAGAC
>JBGPMG010000216.1:0-3875 GCA_041486815.1 Candidatus Eiseniibacteriota bacterium
CGCCGCCAGCACACGCTCGCGGCTCTCCCGGACCGCCGCGTCCGGCAGGCCCACGATCGTGAACGTGGGGAGCCCCACGCCGAGATCGGCCTCGACCTCGACGAAGAGCCCCTCGATGCCGACGGTAGCGCAGCTCCAAACGCGAGCGAGCATAAGGACGCCCTCCGGGGGAGGATGTCTTGGACTCCGCCCGTCGGGTCGGGCGTCAGGGGATTGGGGGGATTGGCGCGTCAGTCGAGGAACGAACGGAAGGATACCCAATCCGCGGCCGGGCTGCCAAGGTTTGATGGGTAGCCTTCTCAGGCGCTGAATCGGACGAGCGATTGGCGCAGTCGCGCTATAGTACGCCTCGTGGCCCGGGACAACGCTCGGCGGCGCAAGCCTGGTGATCGTCGCCCTTCTCCTCCAAGGGCCCCCTCGAGTTGGACTTCCATTCTGCCGGCCGCCGTGCTGGCAGTGCTTTGCCTGCCATGCCTTCGTCTTGGGTATTTCTGGGACGACTACTATTTCCTCACGTTTCGCGGCATGGGTGACTACCGGACCTACCTCTTGCCTGACCCACACGCGGCGTTTTACCGCCCGATTTCTCAAGGCCTCTATTTCCTCTTCCTCCTGTTCGCGGATCCGAGCGGCGGAACCCTCGGCCACGTCCTGAACCTCGCCGTTCTGGCTGCGTCGGTCACTCTTCTGGTCCTGCTCGTATCGCGGCTTTGCGGCCACCGCGCCGGGCTACTCTCGGGGCTCGTTCTGGCGACCTGCGGCCTCGTGCCGGGCCTGGTAGCATGGATCAGCTGCATTCAGGATCTGCTCGCCGTCGCGCTGGTGCTCGCCGCGCTTCTCCTTCGACACGAGGGAAGGAACATCGGAGCGCTCGCATGCGCGACGGCCGCGGTGCTCTGCAAGGAACCCGCCATCGCGGCCTTTCCGGTGCTCGTCCTCTGGGACCAACTTGTGGGTCGACCGGCGTCGCGGCCTCGATTACACATGATCGGATACGCGGCCGTGGCTCTCATGTGGGCGCTCATCCACCCCGGAATCCGCCTTCTGGCCGCTCACGGATTTAGGAGCGGCGCGGCCGGGTACGTTGGGATCGAGCATCCGGAGCGTTGGGGCTTATACCTCGTCCGGTACCTCATGAGTCTCGCAAATCTCACGCCGCCGGGGCTCACCACATCCTGGTGGGACGACCGGCTCAAGTACGGCCTCGCAGCCCTCGCACTTCTGGTGGCAGGCTTCCTATTTTTGGAACGAGGCGTGCCACGCGAACGGCCCTCAAACCCGCTCGCGCTCGGGCGTGTCGCGTTGATCGCCGCGCTCCTTGGAATCCCGACCCTGCTCCTGCCCACCGTCCTGATCCGCCATTGGGCCCCCTACTTCGCCTACATGCCCGCGGCCGGATTGGCGATCTATCTCGGCCCGATCCTCGCGCGACGCCCAACGCCCGTGATTCTCGTCGCGCTCGCCGCGTTCCTCCTGCTTGGAATCCGGTATCGCGGGATTCGAGCGGAGGGGGAACCCGTCTGGTCGGAGAGGGTGTTTGCGGAAGCCGCAAACGCGGTGAGAACGGTACGAGCGAATTTTCAGACGATATTCCCGAGCTTTCCGAAGGGAAGCCTGGTCGTCGTGTCGGTGTCCTCCACCGGAGTTCGCGGGATTTACAGCACGCTGGTCGAAGGACAAGCGCTTCAGGTTTGGTATCACGATCCGACGCTTCAGACAGTCCCGACGTTAAAGAGGGTACCGGGCGCTCCCGCGGAATACCTCGTTCGTGTCACCACCGACCTCGACGTCATCTCGATCGATCCCGATTCTCGTCGTATTCGCGCGACCACGACACAACGGCCTGATCTCACCGAAATCGGCCGGCCGATCGTGAACTACGCCCGCGCGGTCGCCTCCGGCGGTGACTACGACCGTGCCGTTCGCATGGTGCAGAGCCTGGCCCAAGCCGAATCAGGCGCGAACCGGGATTACGTGCAACGAGTCTCCGCGATGATCCTCCTGGCCGAAGGCCGAAGGGATGAGGCCATGACGATTCTTGCCACCGTGCCGGCCCTCTCGAAGGAAGACGCGCTTTGGTCTTTGAAGCCGTTCCTGACTGAAGCCAGCGCCAGCGAGCGCCTCGATGGGGCGGCGTTCGAAGCCTTCGGGCTCTCGAGCGGCGACCCGGAGGCGATCCGATGGGTGATGCGCCTGTTTCAGAGGGAGGGGGCTCTGGCACAGGCGGCCTGGTACGCGGAACGATTGCGTGACCTTGTCCCAGGGGACTCAGAAAGCATGCGCACCATTCAGGATGCCGAGCGGGCGGGCATCAAGCCCCGACGCGCGCCGGATTGACCTCCCAAACGCGTCATGCGAGTAGCGGGCTCAACAGCCTCTGTAGTTCCGGGTGTGAGGAGGCAGACCATCGCGGGTGGATCCTGGAACGGTGCGCCGAGTCGCCGGGGTTCTCGATTGCGGTGATGTGTATGGTTTGGAGACCTAGCCGTTGCGCGCCGGCGATGTCATGGAAGAGCGAGTCTCCCACCATGGCAATCTCCTCCGGGGCGATCGTCCAAGCATCGAGCACCGGCTGAAACGCCTCCGAAAGCGGCTTTCGCACGCCTATGTCGGCCGAAACGACGAACGGATCGAAATATCGCTCCCATCCGAGGCGCCGGACGACCGTGGCCACGTAAGCGCCATCGGTGCAGTTCGATAGGAGCGCCAGCCTGGTCCCGCGCTTCCGCAGCATCTCGAGCGTTTCCCCGGCGCCCGGGAGAGCTTCGACGGCCTCGATTTCGGGGCCGAATGATTCGGCGATCGCCTTCCGCAGTGTCTCCTCCGAGGGAGCGGCCGCCCCCCTCAGGCCGAGCGCCGAAATCAACGACTCGCGCGCGGCGATCTCCTTCCCCGTCTCTTCCGCTTGGGCGCGATTCCGCTCGCGGATCGTGAGATAGCGCTCCACGAAGCCGGCCGTGGGGCCGCCTCCATCCAGCAACCCCTCCGCCGCGAGGAACCGCGCGAGGCGCTCGGCGCCAGGCCGCGCGACGACGTCGGCATAGTCGGTCCGCGCCGACCGGCGCTCGGGGCCGAGCCAAATCAGCGTATTGCCGTAGTCGAAGATCACGCCGCGGAGCGGTGTTTTGGAATTCGCCATTCAGAGTATGATCGGGGAGTCGGGTGAACGCTCGAGAGGAGCGGAGCGTACCCTCGGGCTGACCCTCTGTCAACGCGGCCCAAGCGGAGGCGACGTGGCCGAAACCATCGGAGTTCTGGGCGCCGGCGCGCTCGGCACGCTGCTCGCGACCCGGCTCCACCGCGCGGGGCATTCCGTACACGTCTACGCGCGAAGTCCCGCGCGGCGGGATACGCTGAGCCGGGAAGGACCGTCGATTCAAATCGAGGATCGGCCGGAAGGGCTCAGGCCCGCGAGCCTTATCTTTATCTGCGTCAAGTCCTACGACACCGATGCCGCAGCCACGGCGATCGCCCGAGCGGGTCTCACTGGCGGGATATGCTCGCTCCAGAACGGGTGGGGCAATCTGGAGGTCTTGGAAGCCGCGCTTCCGCGCTCGCCCCTGATCGCCGGCGCGACCTCCCTGGGCGCCTACCTGGACGATTCCGGCGCGCTTCACTCCTCGTCGCAAGGGACGACGCGCTTCGCGCCGTGGCGGAGCACTGAGTTCCGCTGGGCCGAATTCGCCGCCACGCTCTTCGAGAGCGCGGGGCTCAAGGCCGACGCGAGCCGGGACGCGACGGAAACCCTCTGGCGGAAGCTCACAATGAACGCGGCGGTGAATCCGATCTCCGCGATCTCAGGACGGCCGAACGGGGCGATTCTCCAATCGGCACCCGTGCTCCGCATCGCCGAGGCTGCCGCCCGCGAAGCGGCG
>JBGPMG010000217.1:0-3856 GCA_041486815.1 Candidatus Eiseniibacteriota bacterium
CGGAGCGTGAGCGCGAGCAGATCGCCGAAGTCCAGGAACCCGCCCCGCCAGAGCAGCCGGTTGTACCGCTCGTACGCCTCCGCCCGCTCGAGTGCGCGCTCCCGCTCGTCCCCTTGGAGCAGGTCGGCCGAACGCCTCAAGTCTTCCGGCCAGAGCGGCTCGTCCTTCGCCCGACCGAAGTAGGTCGCGAGCTCGGACAGATACTTCGTCGGATCGGAAAGCGGCGCGTACCGCGACAGGCCGAGCTCCTCGAGGCGCTCGGCCAGGAAGAGCGCCTGGGCGGTCTTGTCCAGCACCGTGAATCCGGGAGCGATCCCGATTTCCATGCCGTGGCCCGCCAGCACATCTTCGCCGAAGGAGTGAAAGGTCCGGATCGTGACGTCGGCATAGCCGTAGGGGACCAGGAGGTCCACTCGCTCCTGCATCTCGGCGGCCGCTTTGTCATTGAAGGCGAGGGCCAGGATCTGGGAGGGGCGGGCCCGCTTGGTCTCGATCAGGTGGGCGATCCGGCGGGCGATCACCGTGGTTTTCCCGGTCCCCGCCCCTGCCACGATCAGGAGCGGCCCGCCGCCGTGCTCGACGGCCGCGTGCTGCTCGGTATCGAGCGCTACATCTTCGCGGGATGGGACTGTGAGCGTGTCGAGGGTCATGCGTGGGCGACTCTACCCCAACTCTCCCTTGGGGACCACCCGCGGAGGGGAGTACAATCCGCCGCCATGGTCCTCGATGGAACGACCACCACCACGAGCCGACCCTCGCTCCCTCCCATAGATACCTACCTGCGCGCCGTGATCGCGCTGGGCTTCACATCGCTGCGCCTCTCGCTCCCCGCGCTCGGATTCCTCTACTTCTATCGACTCGGCATGGGCCTCTACCTCGCCCTCTCGCGCGATTCGTCTTCGTCGCTGGGCGTATACGACGAGAGGACGATCATCCTCACCGCGGCGATGCAGCTCGTCGCGTACCTCCCCATGCTCGTCCTCATCTACACGCCGTTTCTGCCCCTGCAAGACTTCATCCTCCGGGGCGAGCGGCGTTCGTTCGGCGCGGCGGTCCGGTTGGTGCTGGAGCGGCTCGTTCCGTTCATTGTCTCCGTGATCGCACAGGCCGTTTTCCTCTTCGGCCCACCCTCGCTCTTCTTCGCCGGAGCGGCCCTCCTGCTCGGGGCTCTCCCTTCGAAACCCGAGGAGCTGATCCGGCTGCTCGTGATCGCATCCCTGATCCCGTCCATCCTTTACATCATCGTCATCGGGCTCTTCCTCCTCTTCGCGATCCCTGGGGTCGTCCTCGACGGCCGCGGTCCGCTCGCGGCAATCCGAGCGAGCTTCGGGATCATGGGGCGGCATTTCGGAGGAATCCTGGGCCGCCTGTTCGTCTTCACGGTGCTTCTCGTGATCGCCGCCGTGGCCGGCTCTCTCCCGCAGGCCATCCTGCAGGCCGTGGCGGCGGCCGCTGGCGTCGATCATCCGGCGTTCAAGGTCGCCGGCGCGATCTGGGAAGCCGCGGTATCGGCGTTCCTGTTCCCATTCACCGTGGCCGCGCTCATGGTCCTCTACCGCGCCGTGGTCCCGGCGCGCGCGGGGGCCGCAGGGACGGATGCGACGGGCGGACTCCTCGTCGGCGAGGAAGCTCGGCCGGCCGCGAGCCCGTACCGCTTCGAGTAGCTCCGGGTGGGGGGCCACATTCGGCCGGCCGCGGAGCTGTTGCGTGCGGCCGTTGCGCTGGGTCACCGGTCGCTCAAACCCGCGTCGGGGATCCTCGTGGCGGCGGCACTGGCCATTTTCGTGCGGGCCAGCCTCGCCGAGGAATTCTTCCATGGCAACGATCTGCTCTCTCCGACCGGCGAGCCTCTTTCCCAGCTAGCATCGGCGCTTCTGACGGTCGTCGTCTTCACGGTGTTGAGCATTGGTTTTCTCCTGCTCCTCCCGCTCCAGGATTCCCTGGCTCAAGGACGGGCGACGAGCGAGCGAGCGGCGGCGAAGGCTGTGTACGGGCGGACCGGTGCCCTCGCGGTGTCGGGAATGGTACAGGCGGCAATCGTGTTCGGGCCGCCCGCGGTCCTGCTCGTCAGCCTGGCAACGCAGGAGATGCGGGCGGTTCTCGCGGAAGGCGGCACGCTCGACACGCCGACGCTGACGGCGGTCCAAGCCGCGGTGCTCCATGGCTCGTTGGGGGCTTCCTGTTTCTGGCTCGCGATCACGAATGTCCTCTTCCTGTTCGCGGCGCCTCTCCTGCTCCTCGAAGGACGCGGACCGCTCCGCTCGATCTGGCTGAGCGCGACCCTCGTCGTCCGGCGCGGGTTCCCGGAATGGAATCGATTCCTCTCGATCGCGCTCCTCTGGACGGTGATCTACGCCGTGGTCGTCCTGCCCCGATCGGTGATCGGGCAGGTTGTCGCCCCCTTACCACGGACGAGCTTCCTCCGCGCCACACTGCCGGCGGCCTGGTCCGCCGCATCCATGCCTGCCGCCCTCGCCTACGGCGTAGCGGGGCTCGTCGTTCTCTTTCGTCGGCTGGTCCCGGTGAAGCCGTGAGCGCGGCACCTCGTGAGGCCGTGAGCCGCGCTCCGGGGATTGTCCATTCTCGCGCGTACTACGCCGAGATCGGGCTCCACGTCTTTCCCATGCGGAAGTTTCAGCTCGTGCGGGAGGAGATTGTTCGGCGGGGCGTTTTACGCGATGAGGAGGTCGTGGCTCCGAGTCGGGCGAGCCTCGAGCAGGTGCTCCGAGTGCACGATCGAGCCTACGTCGACAAGTTGGTCGCGGGGAAGCTCTCCGTGCTCGAGGAAGCGGTGCTGGAGCTCCCCTACTCGAAGCAGCTCGTCGAGGCGTCGTTCCTCTGCGCGGGGGGAAGCATCCAGGCGGCCCACCTGGCGATGGAGCGGAGAATCGGCATCAACCTGGCCGGCGGATTCCACCACGCCTTCCCCGATCATGGCGAAGGCTTCTGCGTCTTCAACGACATCGCGATCGCGATCCGCGACCTCCAGCACGAGAAGCGGATCCGCCGCGCCGCGGTGATCGACGTCGACGTGCATCAAGGGAACGGCACGGCGGCGATCTTCCGCGACGACGCCTCCGTCTTCACCTTCTCGATCCACGAGGAGGAGAATTATCCGTCCGTGAAGCCGCCGAGCGACCGCGACATCGGCCTCGACACGGGCGCCGGCGGCAAAGTCTATCTGGCCGCTCTCGAGCAGTGGGTGCCGACGATCCTGCGCCAGCACCGGCCCGATCTCGTCGCCTACGTCGCTGGGGCCGATCCGTTCGAGGAGGATCAGCTGGGGAGACTTCGGCTCACGCGCGAGGACCTGCGGCGGAGGGACCGGCTGGTCTTCGGCGCCTGCGTGGCCGAGTCGATCCCCATCGTCTGCTTCCTGGCCGGGGGCTACGCGCGCCGCGTCGAGGACACGGTTGGAATTCACGCCGACATGGTGGAGGAGGCATTCCATGCAGTGGCATGACCTGGGTCCGGTCGAGGAATTCCAGAAGATGCCGGTCACCGAAGCGCGAATGGGCCGGGCGCTTCTCGCGATCTCCTGGCGAAACGGAGTGTTCGGCGCGATCTCCGGCGTCTGCAACCATGCCGGCGGACCTCTGGGGCAAGGGCGCCTGGACGGCGAATTCATCCAGTGTCCATGGCACGGATGGAAGTTCCACTGCGTGACCGGGGAGGGGGAGCCCGGGTTCGAGGACGACCAGGTGCCGCGGCACGATGTGAAGATAGAGCACGGGCATCTCTACGTGAGCGCCGAGCCGATCACACCGCGCAGGAAGAAGCCGCACGCCCCGCACCCGCTCTCGCGAACCCCGGTCCGAAAGGAAGGACCGATCCGGGTGGTCGGAATATCGACGAC
>JBGPMG010000218.1:0-3817 GCA_041486815.1 Candidatus Eiseniibacteriota bacterium
ACGTACGGCTTCCCGTCGCGCTGGAAGCGATCGACCCGCTCGAGCGCGCCGGAGTCGAGTAGCCGCTCCGCGATCTCGAACGCGATCTGGTCGCGGCGCTCGTCGTCGATCCCGGTCAGAGTGAGCTCGATCAGACGCTTCCGGTCTTCGGGGGCAGCCTCGTGGAGCGAGAGCGACGAAAGGAATGCGGTGCGGATGCGGCTCTCTTCGTTCATTTCCCTAATTCTCGGATGCGGGCGCTCGGATGGACGGGAACAGACACTAATTATAGCACATAGCCCGCCGACCCCGTCCGGCGGCCGGCGCTCGAACACGCTCCTCTCCGCTCCTAAGACCTTTTTGGGCTTGCATTTGACAGACGACTCTGCTAACGTGTCATTGCGTAGCCGGAGTGCCTGCCCACGGAAAGGGTGCGCGCATGGCTTCCAATCCCACAACCAAGCGCGATTACGGCCCATCCCCGGGGCTAGCCGCGCGAAAAGCATTCCAGGCCACGTTCATTCCCCATGTTTTGGCATTCTCGGAGCGAGCCGTGCTTTGCGTTCGGCCCGCTCAGGAGCGAACACCATGGACGAATCGAGTACATCGCATGGCGAGTCCCCACCCCGAACTCGTGACACAGAAGCCGGAGACGCGGAGGTGGTCTCCATGATCCAGTTGAAGGGCGGCATCCGGCTGCTTTCTTGGATCGGAGCGGCGCTCTTGCTGGCATTTCTCGTGGGAGTCCCGCGGGAGGCAGGGGCGCGTTATTACCAGCCAATAGACCCACCGTACCCCGACGGCGATCCGACGGCGGATGACCAGCCGAGCCCGGGACCCAAATTGAGCCGGAACCAGGCGGCGGCCCTTGCACGGACCAACGAACATGATGTCGTCGGAAAGCGAATCGGTTCCTACGGTCGGATGATCTGGCTGTCCTACGTCCGAGTCTGGATCCGGATCGCTGTGCGCTGACGCGCTGAACCTTGTAACCCGGGACGGGCGAACGCCCGTCCCTGAGGTCCCATGATCGACGACAAGAGGCCGCAGGGAGACGCCGGCGGCTTCCTCCTCAAAATCGACGATCTCCTGGCGCACGCGCGATTCTCCGCGGTGCTGGATGCGATCGCGGAGATCCGGGCCACGGGACCCCTCCCGTCGGCGCTGGATGTGCCGCTGGTTCTCGCGCGCTGCCGCGCCCTCCTCGGGCTGGGCCGGTGGAAGGAAGTGGCGGAGATCGCCGAGAAGAAGCTGAGCGAGCTCTACGCCCTCCATCCCGAAGACAAGCGCTCGCTCCTCGAGTTCCACATTGCCGCCGGTCGCGCCGTCTGGCGCATCGGACGCCCGTCCCGAGCGGAAGAGCACTTCCGCGCCGCGTACCACATCAGCCGCTGGGATTTCGAGGACACGGCGGGCATGCTCCGCACGCGAAACCTCCTTGGCCTCTGCTTCCTTGGGGCCGGAGATTTCCACCGCGCGGTCGGCGAATTCGCGCGCGGACAGCTCCAAGCGCGGGAGGCCGGCCTCTATCACGAAGAGGCGTCGTTCTCCCTCAACTTGAGCATCGCGCTCGCGAAGCTGGGGCGCCTCGAAGACGCGGATCAAGGGCTCGCTCGAGCGCGGACCCTCTTCGGCGAGCGGGGGCACTCGCGCGGGAAAGTCCAGGCGCGGCTCTTCCACGCGTTCTTGCTAAGGCTGCGCGGCGACCTCGCCAAGGCGGACCCGCAGGTCCGCGGCGCGCTCTCCGAGGCGGAAGAGCACGGATTCGAGCGGGAGCAGGTGATCGCCCTGGAGTATTTGGGCGACCTTGCCCTCGACCGCCACGAAAATCAATCGGCTATCGAAAGCTATGATCGCGCGCTCGTCCTGGCGGAGAAGCTGGCGCCTGAAGGCGATCTGGTTCCCGAGCTGAGCCGCCGGGTTGCGGAGATCCACGTCCGAATCGGAGAGCCGAACCGCGCGCTCATCACCTGCGAGCGCGGGCTCCGCGTCGCCAGGAAGATCAACGACCGCTTCGAAGAGGCCGCGACCTACCGCGTGATGTCGATGGCGCATCTCCTGCTGTCGCACCGGGAGAAGGCGATCCGCACGGCGCACGAGGGGATTCTACAGCTGCGGAAGCTGGAAGCTCTCTACGAGCTCACGAGGCTCCTCGTCTGGGCGGGCGAGATCCTCATGACCGGCGGGGATGCCGAGGAGCGCCGCGCGGCCCGTGACTACCTCTGGGAGGCCCGGAGCCTCGCCATGACGATGAAGCTCGAGCGCTGGGTGGAACGCGTCGAAAAAATCCTCGGCGTTGAGATCGCGGCGCCTCCGGCGCCCGCTCCACGCACGCCGCCGGTGGTGATCCCCGCGGCGCTCGACGAGATCCCGGCGGGGGCCGATGAAGGCTGCTTCCATCTGGGCATCGTCACCCAGGATCCTCGATTGATCGATCTCGTGCGGATCCTCGAGCGCGCGTCGAACAGCCGGCTTCCCATTCTGATCTTGGGCGAGAGCGGCACCGGCAAGGAGGCTCTTGCCCGCGCCGCGCGCTCGCTAAGCGACCGCTCCGGTCAGGTGTTCGTCGTGGGGCATTGCGCCGCGCTCCCCGACGGGCAGCTCGACGTGGAGCTCTTTGGAAGGGACGCGGGGACCGGGCCGGGCGGCGACCGTGCCCGTGCGGGGCTCTTCGAGACGGCGCACCGCGGGGTGATTTTCCTGGACGAGGTGAGCGAGCTCTTGACCGCCGCTCAGGCGAAGCTCCTCCGCGTGATCGAGATGGGCGAGCTCCGCCGCGTGGGCGGGATGGGTCTTCGCCAAGTGGACGTGCGCGTCATCGCGGCGTCCACGCGCGATCTGGGTGGGCTCGTCCGGCGGGGGCTATTCCGCGACGATCTCTACTATCGCCTCAACGGCATTCGCCTCGAGGTCCCGCCGCTGCGAGAGCGTCCGGACGACATCGAGTTGATCGGCGGCTACCTCCTGGAGCGCGCCTGCGCCCAGGCGCGAAAGCGCGTCACCTTGAGCGAATCGGCTTGGACCCACTTGCTGGCGCAGCCGTGGCCCGGGAACGTCCGCGAGCTTCGAAACGTCATCGACCGGGCCGTGGCGCTCGCGCAAGACGGCGATCGGCTCCGTGCGGAGTCCGTCCAAGTGCCGGTTGCGGGCCGCGGCTCAGCCGCGCGCGCATCAGCCGGCAGCAGGGGCGCCGCCCGCCCAGCCACGTCGGGCGAGCGTGACATGATCCTGAACGCGCTTCGCACCCACGGCGGGAACCAGTCGGAAGCGGCGCGCAGCTTGGGCGGAATGAAGCGGACCACGCTCCTCTACAAGATCAAGAAGCTCGACATCCGTCCCGAGGAGTACGGCCACTCCACGGGCGGCCACTCCACGGGCGGCCACTCCACGGGCGGCTGATCCGCGGGGGCGCTTCCGGCGCGCCCGCACCGATGCCCCGCGTCCGAAACGGACGCCCTTCCTTGACGCCCCTAGCGGCGCGCTCTACAATTCATGGCTCACCCCGAGATCCAACAACCCGACGAGGGGCACCGCATGGTTTCCGAGCTGATGAAGGGTCTCTCGATCACGCTGTCCCACTTCTTCAAGAAGCCGGTCACGTTGAAGTACCCCGACGTGAAGATGACGATGTATCCGCGTTTCCGCGGGCTGCACGAGCTGCACCGCTATGAAAACGGCCTGGAGCGCTGCGTCTGCTGCGGCCTTTGCGCCGCGGTTTGCCCCGCCGATTGCATCTACATGGAGGCGGCCGAGAACACTCCGACCCAGCGCTTCTCGGCAGGGGAGCGGTTTGCCAAGATCTACGAGATCGACATGCTCCGCTGCATCTTCTGCGGCT
>JBGPMG010000219.1:0-3810 GCA_041486815.1 Candidatus Eiseniibacteriota bacterium
CCTCACCGACACCTACGGCGTCTGGGTGTTGCTCGAGGAGGCGCGGCGGGTGAAGGTGCGCCGGTTCCTCCAGATCTCGACCGACGAGGTTTACGGCGAGATCCTCGATGGAATGGCGGGCGAGGACGCCCCACTCCTGGCCCGGAACCCGTACGCCGCTTCCAAGATCGGCGGAGATAGGCTCGCCTATTCCTACTTCGCCACGCACGCGATGCCCACGATCGTCACGCGCTGCAGCAACAACTACGGCCCCTACCAGTATCCCGAGAAGCTGATCCCCCTGTTCGTCACGAACGCGCTCGAGGGGAAATCGCTCCCGGTCTACGGGAGCGGACGGAACACGCGCGACTGGATCCATGTCCTGGATCACTGCCGGGCGCTCGTCGCGATCCTCCAGGCTCCCGACGTCGAGGGGCAGACCTTCAACATCGCGGGTGGAAACGAGCGCTCGGTGCTCGACATCGCCGGGCTGATCTTGAGCCAGCTGAAGAAGCCCGCCTCGCTGCTCGCCCACGTCACCGACCGCCCCGGCCACGACCGCCGATACGCGATCGACGCAGGGAAGCTCGAGCGCGTGACCGGGTTCGGCCCCTCGGTCGATTTCGCCCACGGCATCGCGGAAACCATCAACTGGTACGTCACCCACCGCCCGTGGTGGGAGGCGATCCGCTCCGGCGAGTTCCGCCACTACTACGAACGGATGTACGGGGCCCGCTAGGCCCGGACGCGTCTCAACCCGTGCGCCGGCTCGTTCGATCGACCGCCATCCTCGGCCTCGGATCGGCGGCCACGGTCGTCGCGGCGATCCTCCGGTCGAAAATCCTCGCGTCGTGGCTCGGCCCCGAGGGGACCGGCGTCCTGGCGCAGCTCGCGGGACTGACCGCCGTGCTCGTCCCGCTGGCGACGCTCGGGGCGGGGAACGGCGTCGTGACGATGATCGCCGAGGCGCGCGCGCGCGGCGACCTGGCGAAAGTTCGGCGGATCACGCGGACCGCGACGACGCTCGCCTGGACCGTCGGGATCGGGCTCGCGCTGCTCGCCGCGATCTCCTCGCCCTGGCTCGCGCGTGGGATCTACCGCGACCCGAGCTTCGTCTGGGCGATCCTCCTCTGCGCCGCCGCCGTGCCGCTCTCCGCGGTCGCTTCGCTCCGGATCACGATGCTGCAGGGGCACGAGGCGGTGCGATCCATGGCGAAGCTCAACGGGATGATCGCGGCGGTCGGGATCGCGACGATCATCCCCATGGCGTACTTCTTCGGCGTGCGCGGCGCCGTCGCGCAGATCGTAGTGGTGGCCGCGGCGCACGCCCTGCTGAGCGGGCGCCTCCTCCGGCCCCTCACGCCTCCTCCCCCCGCCGATTCCGGAGGGAAGGAGCCGCGGATCGACCGCTCGCTCCTGAGCACGATCGCGCGCTACGGCGGGAGCGCCCTCCTGGTCGGGCTCTCCTCGACCCTGACGCTCCTCGTGGTCCGGAGCGTCCTCGTCGGTAAGCTCGGACTGTCGCAGAACGGGATCTACCAGGTCTGTGTCGGCGTATCGGGTCTTACGATGCCGCTGATCTTGAACTCGATCACCGCGACGGTCTGGCCCGAGATCGCGGCCAAGCCGCGCGACCAAGATGCGGTCGGCCCGATGGCGGGCGGGATTCGCCTCGCATTCTTGCTCGTCACGGGAGTGTCGGCCGCGCTATTGGTCGGCGCGCCGATCTGGGTCCGGATTTTTTATTCTGGGAAGTTTCTCCCGGCGCTCGACCTCCTTCCGTTCCAGTTTCTCGGCGATTACTTCCGCGCCGCCGCGTGGATGTTCGGGATTTGGCTCGTGCCTCGCCAGCGGCTTCGCCCCTGGGTCCTCTTCGACGTCGTCTACGGGGTGGTCCTGCTCGCGGTGTTCGCCCTCCTCGTTGGCCGGATCGGCATCCGGAGCGTGGTCTATGCCTACGTCGCGGCCCACGTGAGCCACGCGGTGCTTCACTACGCGCTTGCGCGCCGCGCGCTCGGATTCCGTTTGGGCAGTCAGAACGCGCTGCTCCTGGGCGCCTCGCTCGCCCTCTTGGTCGGCCTCACCATCCTCCGCCCGAGGGACGCGGCGGGCGTCGCCGTGGGGGCGGTGGCGTCGCTCGCCTGGGCCGCTCTGGTGATCCAGCGGCGGGAATGGATCGCGCTCAAGGACATGGTGTTGCGGCTGCTGGGGCGCGTCCGGCCGGCGGCCTAGGCCGGAATCAGAAGCTTCCCGAGGCCGCCCCTCCCGTGGCATCATCGTCGGCCTGAACTCGAACAGGTTTTCCCTTCATATGGCGTCCATCGCCTGGCTCGCCCTCCTGGGAGTCGCGGCGGTCGGGAGCGATTTGTCGGCCGCGCGCGCCGCAACTCCGGCTCGTGCCGTGACCGATCCGCCTTCGCTTCAGAGCGCCGACGAACGCTCAAGCGGAGGTGGAGCGGTTTTGGCGCCGGACGCTCCCATCGAAGGTCGCGTCGATCCCGACACCTATCGCGTCGGGCCGGGCGATGAGTTCGCGCTCCGCTATTCGGACCTTCTCGATCCGAAGATTCTTCGCGTCGCCCCGTCGGGAGAGCTCCTGCTGCCGGACGCGGGGCCAGTCGCCGTCGCGGGGCTCTCGCTCCGCGAGGCGCAGTCGCGCGTGCGGGAAATTCTTCGTCCCTACGTCCGCGGCAAGGGCTTCGTGCTGGCCCTCCACCGGACGCGCCGATTCCGCGTCCCCGTCCTGGGCGAGGTTGCGCGCCCCGGCAGTGTCACCCTTCAGGCGCCCGCGCGGGCCTCGGAGGCGATCGAAGCGGCGGGAGGCATCCGCGAGGAAGGCGCGCGACGGGGCATCAAGCTCACTCGTGGGGCCGACACGCTCCAGGTCGACCTGGTGCGCTATGAGCGGATCGGGGACCTGAACGCGAACCCGCTTGTCTTCGAAACCGACGTCCTCTTCGTCCCCGCGCGCGGAAACAGGGTCGAGATCCTCGGGGCGGTTCCTCACCCGGGGACGTACGATTTCATTCCCGGAGACCGCCTCGCGCTCTTGACCGAGCTGGCTGGGGGCGCGCTGCCGTGGGCCTCCCTCGAGAGCGCCGAGCTCACGCGCTTCGACGAGCACGGAAGTCCCCAACGCCGGCCCTTTCAGCTTGGGAATGCGCTGGCCGCCGCCGGAAGGTCAGAGGATCTCCTTCTCGAAGTCGGCGACCGGATCTTCCTGCCCTCGCAGGCGCACTGGCGCGAGGGACCGATGATCGAGGTGGTCGGAGAGGCGTTGCGCCCGGGCCCCTACGCGATCGCGGAGGGCACCGATCGCGTTCGCGCCCTGATCGAACGGGCCGGCGGCTATACCGAATTCGCCGAGCGGGGAGCCGTGCGGATCGAGCGCCAAGCGGCGAGCACGGGCCTCGATTCCTTGCTCTTGAGGCTCGCCCGCACCGGGGAGGGGGTCCTGAGCGAAAGTGACCGGGAGTGGCTGACCTTGCAGTTCCGAGAGCGCAAGGCGGTCGCGGCCGAAGTCGGGGTCCTGCTCGAGCGTGGTGATGAGAAGGGGAACGCCCTTCTTCTCGCGGGCGATCGAATCGTGATACCGCGGCACCGGCCCGTCCTATCGGTGCAGGGAGAGGTCCGCGTTCCAGGATTCGTGCAGTACCAACCGGGACGTAAGGTCGAGGACTATGTGGAGGACGCGGGAGGCTATACGAAGAGCGCGAACCGGCACCACGTGAGGGTAACGGTAGCCAACACCGGGCAGCAGGTCGGAGCGCGGGAAGTCGGGACACTCCGCCCCGAAGACGTGATCTGGGTTCCGAGGAAGGTGCAGCGGAC
>JBGPMG010000220.1:0-3764 GCA_041486815.1 Candidatus Eiseniibacteriota bacterium
AGGTCGCCGGGACACGGACGGGCGTGACCGCGCTCCAAATGGACATCAAGATCGCTGGCGTCTCCTATCAGCTGATGGCGGATGCCCTGGAGAAAGCCCGCAAGGCGCGGATGCACCTTCTCGACATCATGGAAGCGACGATCGCGAAACCGCGGGCGGAGCTGTCACCATACGCGCCTCGGATCTACATCATGATGATCGACCCCGACAAGATCCGCGAAGTGATCGGACCCGGCGGCAAGATGATCAAGAAGATCAGCGCCGAGACCGGAACGCAGATCGACATCGAGGACTCGGGAGAGATCCGGATCGCGGCCTTCAGCGGCGCCGATGGGGATCGGGCTCGCGAGATCATCCGATCGATTACCGAAGATCCGGAGATCGGACGCATCTACCAGGGTACGGTTCGGCGGGTGGTGCCGTTCGGCGCCTTCGTCGAGATTTCGCCCGGCAAGGATGGTTTGGTCCACATCTCGGAGTTGGAGGAGAAGCGCGTCGAACGGGTCGAGGACGTCATCAACGAAGGCGACTCGGTTCTGGTGAAGGTGATCGGAATCGACCGCGAGGGAAAGATCAAGCTGAGCCGGAAGCAGGCGCTGCCAGGGCACGAGAATGATCCGGTCGTGGCCGCTTCGGAGCCCCGCGGTGGACGCGGCGGGGGCCGGGACGGAGGCAGGGACGGCGCGCGCCGCCGGCCGGAGCCGTCTCGCCGCTGACGGTGTGTCCATTCGAATCGACGATCGCCCAACGGAGGCTTCGGCCTCCGTTGGCGTTTGCGGCAGAGCCGCGCGGGCCCGGCGTCTCGGCCTCGTCCCCTAGGAGACCATGATCGACGAGAGCCGATTTTCTCGCGCCGTGCTTCCTTCGGGGATCGTGATCCTCGGAGAGCGCATGGACTCCGTCCGCTCCGTCGCGGTCGGAGCCTGGGTTCGCGTGGGCTCGCGCCATGAGTCGGGCCGGGAGGCGGGGATGACCCACTTCCTGGAGCACGTCGTCTTCAAGGGAACCCACCAACGCGACGCGCTCCAGATCGCGCTCGCGATCGAGTCCGTGGGGGGGCATCTGGACGCCTTCACCGGTCGTGAGGTGACCTGTCTGAACTCCCGGGTCCTGGAGGAGCATCTGGACCTGGCGGTGGACGTCCTCGCCGATCTGGCCCTGAGGCCCCGGCTCGACCCAGCCGAAATCGAGCGGGAGAAGAGCGTCATCGCGGAGGAGATTCACAGCTACGAGGACACGCCGGACGATCGCGTCCACGACCAATTCGCGGAGCTCGTCTGGCGGGGGCATCCGTTGGGCAACCGGATCCTCGGCAGCGTCGAAACGGTCATGGGGTTCACGCGCGAGGGGATCGCCGCCTACCACGCGCGCTGCTATACGGCGCCGAATATCCTGATCTCGGTGGCGGGGCGGTTCGACTGGGAGCGCGTCGTCGCGGCGGTCGCGGAGAAGTTCGCCGGTGCGCCCGCGGGGACGGCGATCGGCGCGCCCGACGTGTCGCCGACCGGCCGAGGCGTGTCGCATCTGGTCAAGGACCTGACCCAGCTCTACCTCTGCATCGGCGCCGCCGGGCTCCCTCACGAGCACGCCGACCGTTATGCGATCGTCCTGCTCTCGACCCTCTTGGGCGGCGGGATGAGCTCCCGGCTGTTCCAGAGAGTCCGCGAGCAGGAAGGGCTCGCCTACTCCGTCTACACCTACGCCGATTCCTACCGCGACGCCGGCATCTTCTGCGCGTCGATGAGCGTTCAACCGATCCACGGGCGCCGGGCGATTCAGCTCACCCTGGAGGAGTTCGCGCGCGCCGCCGATGAGCGCATTCCGGATGCCGAGCTCGCGTCCGCCAAGGCGCAGCTCAAGGGAAATCTGCTGCTCGGGCTCGAGAGCACGACGAATCAGATGACGCGGCTCGCCCGGTCCGAGATCTATTCGGGGCGCTACGTTCCCGTGGAGGAACTGATCGCTTCGGTGGACCGAATCACGGGCGACGATGTGCGGCGCGTGGCGAGGGAGATCCTCTCGCGCGACCGTCTCTGCCTGGTGGCGCTCGGGCCCAAGGCCGAGAAGCTCTTCGAATCCTCCGATCTCGTTCCGGGCGCCGTCGCGTGACGGATCAGATCGAGGTCCGCGTCCTCCTCGAGGCTCACGCCGTCTCGCCCCCGGCTTACCAGTCGGAGCACGCGTCGGGGGTGGACCTGGTCGCCGCCCTCGAGAGGGAAGCCGAGATCGGGCCGGGGGAGGTGCTCGCGGTCCCGACCGGGATTCGCCTCGAGATCCCTCCAGGGTACGAGGGTCAAATCCGCGCCCGGAGCGGTCTCGCCGCGCGCCACGCGATCGGCGTGCCGAACGCGCCCGGAACGATCGACGCGGACTACCGAGGGGAGGTCCAAGTCCTTCTCGTCAATTTCGGCTCGCGGCCCTACGTCGTGCGCCGAGGCGATCGAATCGCGCAACTCGTGTTCGCCCCGGTCGCGCGAGCGACGCTCGAGACCGCGTCGGCGCTCACCGAGACGTCGCGCGGCGAGGGAGGCTTCGGCCACACCGGGCGATGAAGGAAGGGCCGCTGACATCGGCGGTGATCGTCCTCCATCAGACGCCGCCCCGATTCAACGCCGCGCCGATGGCCGTGTCGATCCCCTCCCTTCGTCGCATTCTCGGCGCGCTTCTGGCTCGGGGATTCCGGTTCGTGGGCCTCGAGAGCGTGGGCCCGTCGGGCCCACGTCCCGGCTCGATCGCGATCACCGCGGACGATGGGTACGAGAGCCAACAGGTGCACTTAGCGCCGTTTCTGCGGGAACTGGGCCTCCCCTGGACCGTGTTTGTATTAGCAGGAATGCTCGGAAGGAGAAACGATTGGGATCATCGCTGGGTCTCGCCAAGCGACCGCCATTTGACGCCGGACAACGTGCGGCAGCTCGCCGGAGAGGGCGTTACGATCGGCTCGCACGGCATGACGCACGTGAACATGACGGCGCTTTCGGATGCCGCGCTCGACGAGGAGCTCCATCGGTCTCGGGAGCTTCTCCAACGGCTCTCCGGACAGGCGGTGGACGCCGTCGCGTATCCATGGGGGCTCGCCGATGAGCGCGTGGCCGAGGCGTCGCGGAAGGCCGGATATCACCTCGGCTTCGGAGCGGACGTCGGGCGCGTCACGCGAAATTCGTCGTCGCGCCCGGCCGGGTCGGACTACGTGATTCAGCGGCTCGGCCTCTACAGCCCCGACCAGCTCTTTCCATCCCTCGCGGCCGCGGCGATGGGATCCTCGCGCCCGCTCCGCTCATTCCGCGGCGGATTGGAGCGACTGGGGCAGAGCGTGGTCGGCATGGCGATGAAGGCCCAAGGGAGGCCGCGTGTCTGATCGACTCCCGCGAGGGCTTCTCATCCTGGGCCTCCTCGTCGGTTCCCTGGGAGCCGCCGGTGGCGGTGAATTGTCCACGCCCGCCGATTCCACCGCCGACTCCCCGAGCGACAGCTCCAGCGCCGGGCCGGACGTCCCTGGGTTGGCGGCGGTTCCGTGGAAGATCGGGGAGTACTTTCAGTTCTCGATCGACTGGAACGGCCTGAACGGCGGCAGTTCCCTCATGCAGGTGCAGAACATTCAGCGCATGGATGGCCGGCGGGTCTACCGGATTGTGACGAAGGCCGAGTCGAACTCGTTCGTCTCAAAGTTCTACAAGGTCCGCGACAGGGCCGAGAGCTACATCGACGCCGAGTCGCTCTATACACGGAGATTTGTGAAGCATCTCCGGGAGGGCGGCTATAAG
>JBGPMG010000221.1:0-3712 GCA_041486815.1 Candidatus Eiseniibacteriota bacterium
CCGTAGCCCTGCCGCAAAGCCGCTCCGACCGTGGGCGACGCGATCACGCGCCCGTTCACGGCGTACACCTGATGCTCCCGGCTCGCGCGCGCCATCTCCGGCGGCCCCAGCACTCCGCGAAGCCTCATCCCGGCCGCCTCGCCCTCGAAGAGAGCGGCGCCCTCGGTAGCCCCGCGACCGTAGAAGACCTGCCACCGTTCGAGGAGATCGGTCGTCGCGGGGAGGTCGCTGTCCTCCCGGCCGTCCACCTTGAATCGCCAGTGAACTCGAGGCGTGACGAGCGCGTAGCTCCAGACGACCCGCGAGAGGACTCGGTTCTCGGATTCGCGCGAGCGTAGAAATCGGAGGCGGGCCGGCGTGTTGAAGAAGAGATCCTCGACCACGACCGTCGTTCCGACCGCGCGGCCGATGCCGGAAACCGAGATCACGGCGCCGCCCAGGACCTCGATATTGGTTCCCGTGAGCTCCTCAGCGGACCGCGTCGAGAGGGTGAGACGCGATACCTCGGCGATCGATGCGAGGGCCTCGCCCCGAAACCCGAGGGTCGTCATCGCCGCGAGGTCCTCGGCCCGCTCCAGCTTGCTGGTGGCGTGGCGGCGAACGGCGAGCAGCGCATCCTCCCGAGGCATGCCGCAGCCGTCGTCTTGCACACGGATCGAACGCTCCGGGCTCGACCCTGCTTGGACCGCGATCATCCGGCTCCCCGCGTCGAGGGCGTTCTCGATGAGCTCCTTCGCCACGGCGGCGGGCCGGTCGATCACTTCGCCGGCACGGATTTTAGCGACGACCTCTGGGTCCAGGATTCGGATGGCGGGCATGACGCTAGGCGAGGCGAAGAATCGGGAGCTCGCGGGGAAATCGCGAGAGGAACTCGGCGCCTTTGGGTCCGACGACGACGTCCTCTTCGAGGGAGATGAGCCCGTGCTCCTCCAGATGGATGCTCGGCTCGAGCGTGTAGATGGCCCCCACGCGCACCCGATGGAACGGCTCTTGTCCGTACCGCTCCCAGCGAGGGCCGAGCACGCCTCCGCCGTCGTGGACCGCCCGCCCCAAGTGGTGCCCGAGGGCGTGCGGGTACTCCGGGTATCCACGGGAAACGAGGAGCGCTCGGGCCTTCTCGTCGATCTCCCATCCGAGCGCGCCGGGAAGGAGCGATCGGGCCGCCAGGTCGATCGCGTCGACGATGGTCTGGTAGGCACGGCGCACCGGTTCCGGCGCGACGGAGCCGCCCGCGGGGGCGACATACCAGAGGCGCTGGAGATCCGAGCAGTAGCCGTTCCGGACGATGCCGAAATCGACGTGCACGGCGCATCCTTGGGTCACGACCTCGTCGCTGGGGGCTACATGGCCGATCGGCGATTTCGCTCCGACCGTCACGGTCGGGCAGTGGTGCCTTGGCCATGCGGTCGGGACGCCGGCGCGAGCCGCCTCGGCGTGGAATTCAGCCGCGATCTCCCGGGCCGACATTCCGAGGCGGATCCGGTCGCGGACCCGGTCGAACATCTGCTCTGTCTCGGCGATCGAGCCCTCGATGATCGCGCGCTCCTCGGGGAGCTTCACCCCGCGCAGGGCCGCAAGAAGCGGCGCCGCGGTTGTGATCCGGGACGCGTATGGCGTTCCACCCAAGGCGCCCACAAGGTAATCCCGAAGGCCCGCGGTGATTCCGTCCGCGAGCGCGTCGTCGGTCGAAAAGTTGATTCCAATCCGTCGCGGATCCTTGCGTCGTAGCAGCTCGAGCAGCTGCGCACGAGGCCCCTCCTTGTAGGTCAGGACCTCGTCGAAGAGGCCGAGGCGGACCAGATCCGGCGAATCGAACGTGGCCACCAGAGCCCCCGACCAGTCGGGCGTCACAAGGAAAAAGGTTGTCCAGGTGAAGTCGAGGTCGAAGAAGAAGCGGAGCGCGGGATCCGGTCGATCCGCGGATTCGCGCACGATCGTGAGCCATGCGTCGAGCCCGCTCTCTCCTAGCAGCGCCTGCGCCTGGGCCAGTTTGAGTGCGCCGAGGCTTAAGGCGCGCGTTTCGGCCGGGGCTGTTTCCATGCGAGTACGATAGCCCGAGCCGGCCCCGCGCGGCAAGTTAATGTCCGAAAGGAGCCCCCGCTAGGAGCTGGGGTAGCTGCTCCGGATCAAGGCGAGGAGCTCGCCGCCGGAGGACACCTCGTCGGGATAGCTGTATTGACGGCCGACGAGGCGAATGTCGTCCGCGTCCGGCAGGGATCGGACGCTTTCGAGGCGCGGCACGAGGTGATCGAGCCGCTTGAGGAGCGCTCCATCGTCCTTGTCCGACTCCGGCGAGAGCACCGCGAAGCGGCCGCCGCTGATTCGCGCCACGGTGTCGACTTCGCGGACGTTCTTCGCGAGGACCTGCGCGAACTCGCGGACGAAGATCTCCGTCCATTCAGGGCCGTGACGTCGCTCGAGACGCTCGTATCCCGAGATCGAGCAGAGCGTGAGAAGGATTCGGTCGTGGTACCGCTCGGCCCGCTTCACTTCCTCCTGAATCCTTGCCTCCAGACCCGAGCCGCCCAGGAGTCCCGTCACCGGGTCGTGGGGATTGGGCGCTTCACAGACCTCCGCCCGCGCCTGCTCCCAGGCAAGAGCCACATAGAGCGCGAGCTTTCGCAGCGCGTCGAGCTCGGACGGGCCTAGGGTCAACGAGCCGACCCGCGACTCCGGCGGGGAGGAGATGGCGACGCCGAGCGCGCCGACGACTCGATCGGCGGAGCGGATCGGCACTGCCGCGAATTCGGTCCGGGCCGCCTCCGGCCCGCTGGAGTTGGCGGTGCCGGCAATCGAGCTCGACTCCGTCCCATGCGCCAAGGCGAGCGCGGTCAGATCCTCATCGATCTGAGAGAGTACCGGGCGATCGGCCTCGGACCCCTCGAATGCGCTCCGGAACAGAACTCCGTCTTCATGATTCCGGAGGCGAACCGTCACGAGTCCCCGCCCGAACAGCTCGCGCAGAGCCGCCAACGACTCGCTCAGGAGCGACTCGACATCGTGCTGCACCATGAGCCGCGGGGCGATATCGGCGAGCATGCCGGAGAGAATGCCGTGGCGCGTCGCCATCCCGTGATCGCGGTGGATTCCGGCGAGCCGGGCCAGGAACGATGCGATGCGGGTGACAAGCCGGGTGTGCTCCTCCAGGTCGGTCGCGACCCGAGCCATGCACTCGACCGCGAGCACTCCCAGCGCCCTCGCCTCCCCCATCGGAACGACGACCAGGTTGGCCGCGATTTCGCCCACGTCCGCATCGGACGGGCTGGAGAGGCGCGAGGAAAGGAAGAGGGACTCGCCGTTCCGGTACGCGCGGCCGTAGAGGCCCGGCGTCATGGGGAGCTGCCCTTCGGTGCCTGCCGCGGTCCCGGAAGAGATGACGCGGAAGCGTCCCGCGTCGGGCTCGGCGATGCAGATGTGGGCCGACTCCGCGTCGAGGTGGGCGGCGAGTCTCGTCGCGGCCAACCGGAGTCGCTCGGCCAACGGCAGGTCTTCGCGGGCGAACGCCTGCTCCATCGCGCGCCGCGCGCGGAACTCGACGGCGTCCGCGTCGCGCTTCAGTCCTTGGATCACCCGTTCGAGAATGGCGGAGATCTGCGACGCGATCTCGGTCAGGCGTTTCAGGTCCTGCTCGTCGAAGCGCCTGTCCGGCCGGTCGCTCGAGACGTTCAAGACGCCGATGACCCTGCCGTCGAGCTGGATCGGCGCCGACATC
>JBGPMG010000222.1:0-3675 GCA_041486815.1 Candidatus Eiseniibacteriota bacterium
ACGCCGACCCCATGATCTGGAACCCAGCAGGCATCCGACCCTTGCCGAAGCCGCACGGCAGCGCCAGGGCAGGGAGGCCGCAAGCGTTGCCGACCGCGCCGACCGGGTCCGCATAGGGGAGCGCCTTCGTGAGATCCTCCTTGATCGGCGGCGCGACCGAGAGGAAGTTCGGCGTGACCATCACGTCGTAGGTCGCGTAAAAATCCGCCATCAACCCCTGGAGCACGGTCCGCATCCTCGACGCCTTGACGTAATCGGCCCCGGTCAGCGCGCGGGATACGTCGTTCTGGTACGGGGCGTAGACGTCGTGAAGCCTCCAGACCGATCCGTCCCGGAAGTAGTTCTCGAATGTCGAGAGCGCCTCCGCGTAGAGAACCGTCGTGGCGACCTCGCTGGCCGGGAACTCCGGCAGGGCGGCATCTTCAATCCGCAATCCCATGGCTCGAAGATCGCGGACGGCACCATCGAAGGCGGCCTTCACCTCCGGTTCGCTTCCGCGCGTCTTCTTGAAATCGGTCGGGATCAGCGCGGCCCGAAGCCGCGAGAGATCGAGCCGGCCTCGTCCAAGTGCGACCGGTTCCGTCGACGCGCTCGGATCGTCGGGATCCGCGCCCGCGATCGCCTGGAGGATGATCCGGCAGTCCGACGCCGTGCGCGCGATCGGGCCGATCTTGTCGAGCGACCACGATCCAACCATTCCCCCCGCGCGGCTCACCCGCCCATAGGTGGGCCGGAGGCCCGTGACGCCACAGAAGGCCGAGGGGCAGAGAATCGAGCCCCACGTTTCGGTCCCGATCGCGAACCCGACGAGGGCGGCCGAGACTGCCGCTCCGGCTCCGCTGGAGGAGCCGCCCGTCCAGCGCTCGGGGTTCCATGGATTCCGCCCTGGGCCTTGCAGCGATGCGTCCGCGTACCGGTACCCGAGGCACCCGGCGAACTCCACCATCGAAAGCTTGCCGAGGAGGATGGCGCCGGCGTCCCGAAGCTTTCGGACCACCGTGGCGTCCCGATCGAACATCTGGTCGCGGGTCGGAGCCGCTCCCCACGTCGTCGTAATTCCCGCGGTCGCGAGCAGATCCTTCGCCCCATACGGCACGCCGTGGAGCGGTCCCCGGATCCGGCCGCGGGCGATCTCGCGCTCCGCGTCCCGGGCCTGCGTGAGCGCCAGATCCGGCGTCACCGTGGCGAACGCGTTCAGCCCCGGGCCGAATCGGTGGATTCGCTCCAGATAGGCCTCCGTCAATTCAACGGGGGAGAGACGCCTCGAGTGGACGCGCTCCCCGAGCTCCGAGGCCGAGAGATAGAGGATATCCTCGCCGATCAGGCTCACCGCTCCCTCCTTCGCGCTCGCATGGCGCGAAAGATGGGAGCAGGCGGGCTGCCTGCCGGGAGCTTATAGGCGCGGACTACTTTCAGCATGTCGGCGACCGACTTCTTCTGTACCTCGATCTCCTTCACCATGGCGGCGGTCAAGGGACGGTGCGTTTGGGTCGGTCTGTCGGGAACCGCCGCCGGACGCGGTTTCGCCGCTCTAGCTCCGGTAAGCGGGGCTGCGGCCGCGGCCGCGGCTCCAGCGGCGAGGAGCCGAACGAAGCGGCGGCGGTCCATTCTCCGTAACACTTCCATGCTCGAGCCTCCTCGAAGGTGGGTGTAAGCCGATGAACGTAACACCTTGGCCGCACGGCCGCCAGGGAGAGCGAGTAGGGCTTCGCCGGCGCCCCGGGCCCGATTATGATCCCGGCGTGAGCGGGAATTCCGAGGTCCGGGGGTGGTGAGCGGCAAGCACGTGGCGGTAATCGGTGGAGGAGCGATCGGGCTCTCCTGCGCCTACTACCTCCTCGAGCGCGGGCACCGCGTCACCATCATCGAGCGAGGCGCCGCCGATCACGACTGCTGCTCCTTGGGAAACGCGGGCTACATCTCGCCGAGCCATTTCGTCCCCCTCGCCGCGCCGGGAATGATGGGGCAGGCGATCCGATGGATGTGGAATCCCGAGAGCCCGTTCTATGTTCGTCCCCGCCTCGATCCCGGGCTCATCTCGTGGAGCTGGCGGTTCTGGCGCGCTTCCCGCGAGAAACAGGCCCACGCCGCCGGGCCGCTTCTCCGCGACCTGAATCTCGCGAGCCGGGCGCTCTTCGTCGATCTCTCGGCGCGAACCCAGAACGCATTCGATCTCGTTCCAGGCGGGCTCTTGACCCTCTTCCAAACGGAGCGCGCGTGGAGCCACGAGGCTCGGCACGCCCAGCGGGCCAGGGAGCTGGGCATGCCGGCCGAGGTCCTCGATCCGGCCGGAGTGGCGGCCCTCGAACCGGACCTCACACTGAACGCGATCGGCGGCGTCTACTACCGCCTCGACGCCCACGTTACCCCTGAGCGCTTCCACGCGGCCCTTTCGCGCCTCGTGCACGAACGAGGCGGGACGTTCGAGTGGGGCGCTGAGCTCCGGGATTGGAAGATGGATCAGCGCACGGTGCGCGCCGCGGTGACCTCGCGCGGCGAGATGGAAGCGGACGAGTTCATTGTCGCGGCCGGGTCGTGGTCTTCCCGCCTGGTTCGATCGCTGGGGCACCGATTGCCGCTCCAACCCGGGAAAGGCTACAGCTTGACCTTGGCCTCTCCTCCGGAACGCCCGCGGCGGGCGGTGCTATTACAAGAAGCGCGCGTCGCCATCACGCCCATGGGCTCCGCCCTTCGCGTCGGGGGAACGCTCGAGCTGGGCGCCTTCGACGGCGCGATCAGCCCGCCCCGCGTGCGCGGAATCCTGCGCTCCCTCTCGCGCCACCTCCCGGCGTTCCGCCCCGAGCAGTTCAACGGCTGTCGTCCCTGGTGCGGACACCGCCCGTGCACGCCGGACGGACTTCCGTACGTCGGGAGGTTGGAAGCGATCGAGAATCTATCGGTCGCGACCGGTCACGCCATGATGGGCTTGAGCATGGCCCCCATCACCGGGAAGCTCATGGCCGAGGTGCTCTCAGGGGAGCCGCCCTCGATCGACATTGCACCGCTTCGGCCGGACCGGTTTCGCTGATGCCGGACCGAGGCAAGGCCTCGACCCAAGGACGTCGGGGGCGTCGCCCTCCTCCGGCGCCGCGCGCCACCGGCACGCTGGATGGGAGGCGCGCCCGGACCCTGGCTCTCATTCTGCCGGCCGTGCTCGCGGCAGTGCTCATCCTGCCGACCGTTTCGTTCACGTATCTCTTCGACGACTACGACTTCCTGGGCAGGGCGCAGGGTTTTCATCCAAGCCAGCTGCTGCCCGACCCGAGCACGCTCTTCTATCGTCCGATCTCGCGCGAGCTCTATTTCGGTTTCCTCTATCTCCTCGGCCCGAATCAGCCGCTCTGGGGGCACGCGTTGAACGCGGCGTTCCTGGTCCTGGCGGTGGTGCTCTTGGGCTCCATCACTCGAAGGCTCGCGGGGCTTCACGCGGCATTCTTCGCCGCGGTCTGCTTCGCGGCTTTGGGGGCGCTCCCGGTCCTCGTCGGCTGGGCGAGCGGAAGCCAGGATCTCTTGGCGATCGTCTTTGTCCTCGTCGCGCTCGGCGCCCAGCTCTCAGGGAGGCCGGTCGTCGCCCTTCTCGCGATGGCGTGCGCGCTTCTCTCGAAGGAGACCGCGGTCGCGTTCGTTCCCGCGGTTGCGCTCTCGCGCTGGCTCGCCGATGAGCGGCCGCACCGG
>JBGPMG010000223.1:0-3648 GCA_041486815.1 Candidatus Eiseniibacteriota bacterium
GCTGACGCATCGGTGAGGCGCCGACGAGCTGGCCGGTTTTCAAGTCCTGCAAGTTGTCGTTCGAGATCGTCGCGCACGCGAAGACGATCGCAGTCACGAAGAGAGCGAAGGCGACGAGCGCAGGCCGCGTCTCTGGAGTCGGCGACACGGCGAGGGTGACTGCCGACGCGCACAGCACGATCGACAGGATGCCGACGCCCGAGATCGGACTGTTCGAGGCGCCGATGAGGCCCGCCATGTAGCCGCAGATCCCGGCGATGAGAAAGCCGCCGAGCAAGACGAACGGTACGGCGATCAGCGTTAGCTTCAGCGCGCTTGGCGCCAGTGCCGTTGACCGCGCGAAGGTGAAGGCGAGCCACGCGGCGACGAGCAGGCACGCGGCGGTGAGCACGATAATCCACCCGGCCGAGAGATCACGGTCTCTATCGTCCCCAGAGCCCCGAGCCCTAGAGGCGGCGAGAGTGCTTACGAGCCCGCCCACCACCGGCTTTGCCAGCCTGGCCAGCGTGTAGATCGCGGCGATGGCGATCGCGCCGGCGCCGATGAACCGCACCTGCGTCCTCCAAATCGCAAGGGTGTGCGCGGCGAGGGTCACGCCCTCGGCGGCGGGCTGCGTCGAGGTCAAGATCGGCACGGCGATCACCCATGAGATCACCAGACCTGTCAGCATCGCCATCCCTACCGACAACCCGACCAGATGCCCCGCACCGAGTAGCGCGAGCGACCAGGCAATGTTGTACCCACTCGAGGCCATGGTCCCGACACGGAAGAAACCTGTCACCTCCGCGGCGGCGATGCGCGTAGCCGTCACGATGGCGAGCCCCGCCGAGGCGACAGAGCCGATGATGACGGCGACGAGCCCTTCTCTGGCCTCGCCCGTTTCGTCCTTCGTTTCGCCGCGCGTGCCGGATCCGATCCTCAGCACCTCGGCCGCCGCGACACCTTCAGGGTAGGGCAGGTCGGACGTCGTCACCAACGCGCGTCGGAGCGGGATCGTGAATAGCACACCGAGCACGC
Source organism: Candidatus Eiseniibacteriota bacterium (assembly GCA_041486815.1). Classification (GTDB taxonomy): domain Bacteria; phylum Eisenbacteria; class RBG-16-71-46; order SZUA-252; family SZUA-252; genus WS-9. The sequence continues at coordinate 1,018 of JBGPMG010000223.1, forward strand.
CGCCGCTCAGGCAGATGAGAAACGATTGCCAGAAGGGGAAACCCGTCCACCAGCCCACGATCACGAGTCCCGGCAGAACGAAGATGATTGCTGAGAGCGTACCTGCCGCGGAAGCGACGGTCTGGACAATGTTGTTCTCGAGGATCGACGAGTCCTTCACGGCGCTTAGGATGGCCATCGAGATCACCGCGGCGGGGATCGATGAGGCAAAGGTGAGGCCAACCTTGAGCCCGAGGTAGACGTTGGCCGCCGTGAAGATCGTAGTGATAAGCGCGCCGAGGATGAGGCCGCGTATCGTGAGCTCTCTGGGTTTCAAAGGCGCCACACGGGCAACCTATTACATTAGGTCGGGCGCGCGCCAGGGCGAAGTAATCTGGCCAGAATAGCCCGACCAGGGCGGTTCGAGGCGGGTTACGTCTGGGGAGCGGTGCGAACTGCGTTCAGGAGATAGCGAGGCCCCGGAGGCTGCCGCCCCGGGGCCCTCGCACATCTGTGCGTCGAACGTCAGCCCGGCGCCGTCGAAGTTTTCAGAACCTCAGTTGGACCGCAAGGGCCGGCTGCTCTGTCGACTTAAGATACGAGGGGATCAAGTGCACGCCGGCGTGCCGGGTCCGCTCGTTCTTCCTCCGTACCACGCCCTTGAGTCGTACGAGGTCATAGCCCGCGTCGACCAGGGCCAGTCCGCATCCCACCACGAAGCCTATGGCGACGATTTCGAGGCCGCAGTCTTCTCCTCCAGTGCAGGAGGAGGCGGGAATGGCAGCCACTGCAACGCCAGCGACTGGGAGCAACAGCCGGATCGGCAGGCCGCCCACTCTGCTCACGTAGAGATACCCGAGCGTGGGCCCGAGGATCACGCCAGCGCCGGCCGCGGCGATCCCAACACCGAGGCCCCAGCGATGGCTGGTCTCTATGGTCATGCCCGTGTAGGGGTTGGTGCCGTAGGTTTGGTGGCTCACGCCAAGAATCGCGATCGCGGCGCCAGCGACGATGGGCGCCCCCGCGCCCAGGAGGCTCAGCCTGAGTGCGTGACCTTCGGACTTGGGCGCGGGCAGGTCCCCGGCCAGCGTTCCCTGGGCACGCGCCACCCGAGGCGCCCACAGCGAAACAGCGAAGATCAGGAGCAGGGGCGAAATGGTCCGAAGTGAGAGCATCGAACCTCCATGTGGGCGGGGGTAGCGGAGGGCATGAAGATCGCGCAGAGGACCGAGAAGGCCTGAGCTACGGAAGAGTCCTCGGTCGTCAAGCCGGTCGCCGCGAAGTAGGCAGAGCAGTGCCTTGCGATTCTAGCGGGCCCCGGCGGCGAAAGCTGCCGGGGCCCTTACCCCTCACCACAGATGCACGCGTCGCTCCGGCGGTAGGTAGTATTTGTCCTGCGGCGTGACGTTCGGGAACGCGGCGTACCAGCCGTCGTCGTTGCGCACAACACCATTGACCCGATACGGGGGAGGGCTGTGCGGATTCGAGAGCAGGCGCTGGCGTGTGGCTTCATCCCGCACCTTCGACCGCCAACTTTGGGCGAAAGCGACGTAGAAGCGCTGGTCGCCCGTGAGACCGTCGATCACCGGCGCTTCGTTCCCGCCGAGCGCGATGCGGTAGGCCTTGTGTGCGATCACGAGGCCCGCAAGGTCGGCGATGTTCTCGCCAAGCGTGAGCCTCCCGTTGATGTGAATCCCCGATAGCGGCTCGTATTGATCGTACTGGTTCGCGAGCGTGGTCGTGCGCTCGTCGAAATTCTTGCGGTCCGCGTCCACCCACCACTGTCGCATCACGCCAGTGCCGTCGTACTTCGAACCCTGATCGTCGAATCCGTGGCTGATCTCATGCCCGATCACGGCTCCGATCGCGCCGTAGTTCACGGCATCGTCCGCAGCCGGGTCGAAGTCGGGAGGCTGGAGGATTCCGGCCGGGAAGACGATCTCGTTCGCGGACTCGTTGTAATAAGCGTTGACGGTCGGTGGGGTCATTCCCCATTCCGTCTTGTCCACCGGATCGTCGATGCGCTTAAGGGTCCGATTCCATTCGAACGCGATGGCGTTCTTCACGTCTCCGACCAGATCGTCGCGGCGAATCGGGAGAGCGGAGTAGTCGCGCCAGTGGTCGGGGTAGCCGACCTTCACGGTGAACTGATGCAACTTCTCCAGGGCTTTTGCCCGAGTTCCCGGGGTCATCCACGGCAACGTCTTCAGATCCTGCTCATACGCTTGGAGTAGATTGCCGACGAGCGCCCGCACCTTGGCCTTGGACTCGGCCGAGAAGTACTTTCCGACGTACAGCTTCCCAAGCGCTTCCCCCATTCGGTTGTCGAGCAGCCGAGCGCCGCGGGTGGCGCGATCGAGTTGGCGCGCGCGGCCCCCCAGCACGCCTCCATAGAAGGCAAAATCCGCGTCGTCAAAGGTGCGGGGCAGGTAGGGAGCGAAGGTGTGCACGTATCGGATGGTCAGGTAGTCTCGCCAAACGGGCGCGGGCGTGGCCGCGAAAATCTCCGCGATTTTGGGGAAAGCGGTGCTTTCGCCCACGACTACGGTCCGATCCGCGCCGCGCGACTTCGGGGAAATTCCGGCCGACGCGAAGCAGGTGGCCCAGGGATATCCGGGCGCCAGCTTCTTGAGCTGGGGCATGGTCATCGGA
>JBGPMG010000224.1:0-3631 GCA_041486815.1 Candidatus Eiseniibacteriota bacterium
CCGGCGCTGACGGCGCGCCAAGCGGCGGGCAAGGTCTTCGCGGCGCAGGTGCGTCTCCTGGCGCACCACGAGAAGGGCGCGAGGAAGGGCGGCCAGCCGGAGGACGTGCACCAGATGCGCGTCGCGACGCGGCGCCTGCGCGCGGCGCTCCGGCTCTTCGACGATGTCCTCGCGCCCCGGAAGCGGGTCCGGAGGGATCTGCCGTGGATCGCGCGGCGGCTGGGGCGGGTGCGGGACCACGACGTCGTCGTCGCGCTGCTCGAAGAGGGGCATCGCCAGGCCCTGGGCGGCGCCGAGGCCAAGCGGCTGGACGAACTGCTCGCCGGCCTCAAGGAGCGGCGGTACGCGGCGCAGGAGCGGCTCGAGAAAAGCATGAAGAAGGCCCGCTACGAGAAGCTGCGGCACGCGCTCGACGAGTTCGCCAGGCGGCCGCGCTTCACGGGCGACGAGGACGCGATGGCGGCCCGGACGCTGGCGGCGGCCATCGAGCGGCGTGGCGCCCTCATCGTGAAGGACGAGGCGATGGCCGATGCCGAGCCGGCGCCGGAGGAGCTCGCGCCGGTCGAGTCGTAGGGACCGGTGTCGTTCCTCGACAAGATCACGCAGGGCCTCCAGAAGACCAGGGACTCGTTCTTCGGGCGGGTCGCCGCGGTCTTCCAACCCGGCCGAAAGCTCACTGATGAGGATTATGAGTCGCTCGAGGCGGCCCTTCTCCGCGCCGATGTCGGACCCACCACGGCGGACCGAATTCTCACAGGCGTGAAGAAGCGTCTCTCGGACTCCGCATTCTCGGGCGACCCGGTGGAGGTATTGCGTGCTGAGGTCGAACTACTATTGAGAGATGGGGGGCGCGCGGTTGCGGAGGGGACCGTTTCCTTTCCCCGTGTCCCCGGAGCAACCGCGCGCCCCCATGTGACATTAGTCGTCGGCGTCAACGGCACCGGCAAGACCACCACGATCGCCAAGCTAGCAAACCGGTACAAGCAGGCCGGCGAATCCGTGCTGCTCGTCGCGTGTGATACCTTTCGCGCCGCGGCGGCGGATCAGCTCGAGATCTGGGCCGAGCGGGCGGGCGTGGAGATCGTCAAGCAGAAGCCCGGAGCCGATCCCGCGGCGGTCGCCTTCGATGGAATGGCGCGCGCGAAGAGCCGGAATGTCGATCGCGCGATCTTCGACACCGCGGGGCGCCTCCACGTGAAGTCAAATCTGATGGCTGAGCTCGAGAAGATCCGCCGCGTGATGGAGCGGGCGCTTCCGGGAGCCCCGCACGAGACGCTCCTGGTCCTTGACGCCACCGTGGGGCAGAACGGGCTGGCACAGGCGCGCGAGTTCGATCGCGCGCTCAAGCTCACGGGGCTCGCGCTCACGAAACTGGACGGCACCGCGAAGGGCGGGATCGTGCTCGCGGTCGCGGACTCCTTACGCCTACCGATCCGGTGGCTGGGCGTCGGGGAGGGGATGGACGACCTGATTCCGTTCGACCCAGGCGAATTCGCGACCGCCCTCGTCCGGACCGGGAGCTGACGGTTGCAACTCGCGGTGGAATTTCGTCGCGCGGGGGACTGGCTCTTCTCGCGCCGGAGCTACCTCCCGCTCCTTCTATTCGCGCTGGTCCATCTGGACATGCTCCACTTCACCTATCTGGGTGGGAGTCACGCGTGGGATCGGGCCTGGGAGTTCTTCTGCGTCGGCGTCTCCCTCATCGGCCTCTACATTCGGGTGATGACGACCGGCTATCGCCCGCACGGGACCTCGGGTCGCAACACCCACGGCCAGGTCGCGGAATCGCTGAACACCGAGGGGATGTACTCGATCACCAGGCACCCGCTCTATCTGGGGAACTTCTTCAACTGGCTCGGGCTCGCCCTCTTCACGCACACGTGGTGGCTCCCGATCATTGTCGCGCTCGTCTTCTGGCTCTACTACGAGCGCATCATGTTCGCGGAGGAGTCTTTTCTGGAGGAGAAGTTCGGAGAGACCTACGCGGCATGGGCCGCTCAAACGCCCGCGTTCTGGCCACGGTTCCGGAGCTGGCAGCCGCCGGGGCGTTCCTTCTCGTGGCACACGGTGCTCCGGAGGGAATATTCGGGGCTCTTCGCGATCGTGGCCGCCTTCACTTACTTAGAGCTGCTCAGCGACCTGATCGTCCACAGGCGGATCGTGATCGACGGAGTGTGGATCGGGATCTTCGTGGTGAACCTCGCGGTCTACCTCGCCCTGCGCACTTGGAAGCGGCGGAGCAAGGGCCGGTCCGCGAAGCCGCCCTACTCGCCGGCGAAGATGCCCTGATTCTTGCCCCGCTCTTTCCCGATCCGAAGGTGAGCGTTCGCGCGCGCCCAGAGCTCGTGCGCTAGCTTTTCCCGCTGCGGCCGGTCCAGACCCCGGGAGCGGTCCCACGTCACCGGCACGTCGGCCGGGAAGAGCGCGCCCCCCAGGCTCATCGTGACGCGCACCGCGTTCTCGCGGCCGTCCAGGCCCGGCGCGACGATCGCCATGTTCTGCACCTTGAGCCGGAGCCGCTCGCAGATCTCCTTGGCCTCCGCCTTCGTTGTGGCGGCGCTCAAGATCAGCGCAAACTCCTCGCCGCCCCACCGCGCCACCGTATCGAACGGCCGCACGCTCGAGGCCAGAGTCTGGGAGATCTCGCGCAGCACGACATTCCCGGCCTCGTAGCCGTACGTGTCGTTCACGCGCTTGAAGTCGTCGATGTCGGCGATGACGAGCGCCATCGGCCGTTCCTCCCGATAGGCGCGCGCCAGCTCGTGGTCCAACTGCCGCGCGAAGTAGGGGCGATTGTAGATCCCGGTCAGCTCGTCGACCATGACGAGCATCCCGAGCTTTCGTAACGTCAGGAGCAGATCCGTGGCGTGCTCTCCGACCACGTTCAGAATACCGATCCGCTCGTCGGTGAAGAATTCGGGGGTCTTGCTCCATGCCTCCAGCGCGAAGAGGAACGGCGTCCCCGGCTCGCCCACGCGCGCCATCGCGAAGGAGCGGTGTCCTCCCGGGACGGGCCGGGGCGTGTACGGGGCGATCGCGAGGTGCATCGTGGCGTCCATCGCCTCGGCGTCGACCATCGTCTGCACCGTCCCCACCTCGGAAAGATCCGGGACGTAGACGGGCAGCGCCCGCTTCGCCACCCATTCCTCGGCAAGTGCCCGGTTCCACGGCTCGCCATCGCTGACCGGTTGCACGTAGCGAGTCTCCTCAACGTTCCGGGAGAGCGAGAAGAGGCGCGTCTCGTCGCACTCCAGGACTTGCCGGGCCGAAGCGAGGATGGTTCTCAGGATTTCACTCACGTCGGTCTGGAGGTACTCGAGGTTTCGCTCGTCGCGCGTGAAAAGCTTTCGCTCTACGGCGATGAGGTGGGAGAGGCTGCGGTACAGGAGCCGGCTCCGGGCATGCCAGTGGGGTCTTGAAACCCGGACCAGGCTCTCGGTCGGGAGGTCCTCGGCGGCCGCCAGGAGGAATGTCTCGCCCGTCGCGGGAACCCGGTAGCGGACGTACGGCCTCCCGTCGCGCTGGAAGCGATCGACCCGTTCGAGGGCGCCGGATTCGAGGAGACGCTCCGCGATCTCAAACCCGATCTGGTCGCGGAGCTCGTCGTCGATCCCCGTCAGGGTGAGCTCGA
>JBGPMG010000225.1:0-3606 GCA_041486815.1 Candidatus Eiseniibacteriota bacterium
CCGCCGTCCGAGCAAGGCTACCCAGAACCTCCGCCCCTCGCGCAAGCAGTCGAGGCGGCGTTTCTTGAATTCTCCCGCTCGCTTCCGGGCGGGCCGCCGCATTAGGTCGCCGAAATGAAAGACCGCTCCGCGCTGCTCCTTCTAGCGATCTTCGCCGCTTGGTCCGGCTGCGCCCACATCCCCGAAGTCGACCAGCCGGATCCTGGATTTGGCGCTGAGGCCCTCCGGAAGGGTGGCGTTGCGAATATCGGCGTCGTCCAGCCCGACGAGGTGACCCAACCTCCCGGCCCGCTCACCGACGCGCTCGAGAAGGTGCTCGCCATCATGTGCAGCGACATTCCGGTGATCGGCGCCGCTCGCGCGCAAGCGACCCTGGACGACTCGACCGCGCGCTTCCTCCTGCTCAGCTACCAGATGCATGGAATTCCGGAAGCCGCGTGGCTCGCGCGTGCCGCCGATTCGCTGGACGGTCTCGCCCGATACGCGGCGTTCGCCCGCGTAGAATCGAACGTGCTCCGGTACACAAACGGCCCCGCGCCGACACCGGATGTTTCGAGGAGGGCACCGAAGTCGGACTCCATGCGGGTGAAGCCTGGGATGAGCGTTCCTCTCACTCTGCGGGACGTGACGGTTTGGGTGCATCTCTACGATCTGCAAACGCGCAGGCTGGCCTTTAGCGGAAGCTACTTCGGATCAGCGGTTTCGGCCGAGCCCGACACGGACCCGCTTCCGCCTCAACCTCCAGGGCAGCCGATGCCCAGCGTCGCAGGCAAATTCGGCGTCGTCGCGCTGGACGTCGCCCCTAAAGATCGCCCCTCCGGTTTCGGCTACCCGACTCCGCCGCCCCTGGCGCGGGCGCTCGAGGCGGCGTACCTCGAGTTCGTTCGATCCTTACCGGGCGGGCCGAAATAGATCGGAGGCGGCAAACACGCTTGCGCGCACACCTCCATGCCGGAAACCGGCAGGAGGTGCGCGACGCAATCTTCCGACGACGACTCTCCCTCGCCGACGGATTACGAAACTCTAAGGGGTCGGCACTACAACGGCATTGCCAGCCAGCGGGAGCAGGTGTCCTGAGGCGAGCACGGATAGGTAGACTCGACGACATGTGGCTTGCGGGCCCTAGGGAGCAGGACCTCATGGTGCCGCCGCGCGGCACGGTAGCCGACACCGCACGGCCATCGAGCTCGCAACCCACGAGAGGGTGCTAAGGCAGGAAGGGTGCCATGGAGGCGGCGGGGGCCCGTGGCACTCCATAGGTCCCTGTGAGCGCACCCCCTAGCACCGTTTCTTGTCGCGACGAGCGGCGGCTTATCGGGGGTCAACCCTCGGCGGGAAAGGAAGAAGGTTCAAAGTCACGTCGCGTTCTTCAAACTACGGGGATGTGCGAGCCCTCAATCGCGCCGCCATCGGCCGCCACAGCTCGGTCACGATGACTCCAAGGATGATGAGCGCGCCGCCCCAGACTTCCTTCCACGACATCTTCTCGCCATAGAACGACACCGCGAAGATGGATGCGAAGATCGGCTCGGTGGCGAAGAGGAGCGCGGCCTTGACCGGAGTGGTTCGCGCGAGGGCCCACGTCTGGAGCACGATCACCAGCGCGGTCGCCATGACCCCGAGGTAGATCAGGATCCCCCACGGGACTTGGTGGAACGGCGTGTGAAAGCCGCCGCGCCCCGCGACGAAGATCCAGCCGAAGAGCGCCCCAACCACGATCTGGACAAAGCTCAGCGCGATTGCGTCGCTCCGCTTCGCCACGATGTTCGTGATCACGATCTGAATCCCGAACGAGAGCGCGCAGCCAAGCGTCCAAAGCTCCCCAGGACCGAGCGCGAACCCGGCGTCGGCGTTGAAGAGCGAGATTCCGCCGAACGCGAGAGCGACGCCGAGCAAATCCCCAACGCCGGGCGCGCCGGCGCCCATCGGGATCGCGAGGAACGGGGTGAAGATGATGTAGGTGCTGGTGATGAAGGCGGAGCGTGCCGCGGTGATGGTGGCAAGCCCCATGACTTGTGTGAGGTAGCCCGCTGAGAGCCAGACCCCGAGCCACGCGCCGTCCTTTAGCCACAGGCGCTTGACCGGCCAAAGCCGCCGCCAGTAGATCGCCCCAAGGACGATCCCCGCGATCGAGAATCGGATCGCCATGAGCTCGACGGGATGGATGACGCGGAGCGACTCGCGCAAGAGCGCGAACGTGGTCCCCCAGATCACGGAGACGAGGAGGAGAAGGAGATCGGCGCGGGTCAGCACGCCCGGCGCCCTAATCTCACGCCCGGCGCCGCCGCTTACCGTCGGGCGATGGCTTCGCGTGCAGAACCTTGATGGCGAAGGCGAGGCTTTCCAACTCGATCGAGAGGTTCACCGTGCGGAGCGCGACGGCCGTCGGAAGTTGGATCCGGCGATGGGCGAAATTCAAGATTCCCCGCATACCGGCGGCGACCAAACGATCGGCCACCGACTGCGCCGCCCGCGCCGGCACGGCAATCACCCCAATTTCCAACCCCAACCGCTCCGCCTCTTCCTTCAAATCATCCACATGGCGGATCGTGAGGTCGCGCCAGCGCTGGCCCACGCGGTCGGGGCTCACGTCGAAAACCCCCACGATGTCGAACCCTTGGCGGCGGAATTCCTTGTAGGAGTAGAGGGCCGAGCCGACGTTCCCGGCGCCGACCAACGCAACCTTCCACCGCCGATTCAACCCTAGGATTAAGCGGATTTCCTTGCGGAGGCGGGTCACGCCGTAGCCCAAACCGCGTTTCCCGAAGTTGCCGAAGTAGGAGAGGTCCTTCCGAACCTGAGCGGAGGTCACGCCGCTCTGGTGGGCGAGGCCCTGGGAGGAGATGGTGCGGTGGCCCTCGCTCTCGAGTTCCTCGAGGACGCGGTAATAGCCGGAGAGCCGCCGAATAGTCGAGACCGGGATGCGCGGGTCCAGCTACTCCTCCTCGTCTTCCTCCGTCTCCTCGACGCGCGCGACGTCGATGAGCTGGTCGCCCTCCTCGAGCCCGATAAGGCGAACGCCCTGGGTGTTCCTCCCGATCTCCGAGATGCCCTTCACCTGCATGCGAATGACGATGCCGCCCCGCGTGATCAGCATGACCTCGTCGGAATCCACGACCTCGAGCGCTGCCACGACCTTGCCGTTTCGCTCGGTCGTCTGGATGGAGATGATCCCCTTGCCGCCGCGGCCCGTGATCCGGTACTCGCTGATCGGGCTGCGCTTGCCGAAGCCGTGCTCGGTGGCGACCAGGATGCTAGCCTCCCGCTTGACCGAGATGACGCCGACCACCGCGTCGTCCTCCTCGAGCGTCACGCCGCGCACGCCGTGCGCGGTCCGGCCCATCGGGCGGACGTCGGTCTCCTTGAAGCGGATCGCCTTGCCGTTTCGCTTCGAGAGGATGATGTCCTGCGTGCCGTCGGTCTGCACCGCGTCGATCAGGGCGTCCTCGGGATCGACCCCGATCGCGACGATGCCGCCGCGGCGCGGGTTCGAGAACGACGAGAGCGGGGTCTTCTTCACGGTCCCGCCGCGCGTGACGAGGAAGATGAAGCGGTCGTCCTCGAATACCTTCACGGGCACGACGGCCGCGACGCGCTCCTGCTGCG
>JBGPMG010000226.1:0-3572 GCA_041486815.1 Candidatus Eiseniibacteriota bacterium
AGAGGAGTCCCGCGGCGACCAGGATCACATCGCCGCTCCAGGGCGCGGTCAACGCGGAAGCCGGCGCGGCGCCGAGCTGCTCTGAAATGAGGCGGGTCCCTATGAAGAGCGACGCGAGGACAAAGCCGTTGCCGAGGAGCGCCCAGATTCCGCCGCGGCATCGCCCGGGAATCACGCCGCCGCCCCCGACATCTCGTCGATGATCATCTCGCGCGTCAGCGTCTCGGTCACCGGAATCCACACGAAACGCCCCGCGGCGAGAACCGCCAGGCGATCCGCCACGCGCATCGCCTCCTCGGGTTCCTCGGTAAGCCAGAGGAGCCCACTCCCCCGCTCGCACTGAAGTATTAGCGCCCGGCGGACGTACTCCTGCGCGGCGAGCGACAACCCCTGTGCCGGAGAGCGCACGATGAGCAGCACGGGATTTCGAATGACTTCCCGGGCGACAATGACGCGCTGGCGGTCGCCCTGCCTCAGGTCGTTGAAGCGATCGGTCGGTGCCGCATCCGGAATCTCGAAGTCGCGAAGCGTCCGGACCGCGTTCCCTCGAATCGATTCGGGGCGGATGAATCCGCGTCGCGCGAACGGCGGACCGCCGGTCTGGCCCAGGATCAGATTCTCCTCGATCGTAAACTCGGCGACCGCCTGGTCGCGAGAATGGGGCGGATTGACGAAGCTGATCCCCGACTCGACCCGATGGCGGCGAGACGTTCGGATCATCTCCTTCCCCAGAAACTGCATCGATCCGCGCTCGGGGATTCTGCTCCCGAGGAGAGCATCGTGGAACAAGGTGAGCCCGTCCGCGGGCGCGCCGACAACCGCCAGCACCTCTCCCGCCCGGACCTCGAAGTCGAGCCCGGCGAGGGAGGTCTCACGGCCGCGGCCTTGCGAGACCAGCCCCTCCACGCGGAAGATCGGGTCCCCCGGCATATGCGGCCCGGTCGGCGTTCTCCGGATTCCGATGCCGCCGGTCCACCGCTCCACGAGCGCCCCCTCGCTGCACTCCCGTGTCGTCACGGTGACCGGGGCCGCGCCTCGCCAGAGAATGGTCACGCCCTCGGCTTCGGGGTAGGCATCCCGCGGCCAGGCGCTGGTGAAGACCGCGGGGATCTTCTGTTCGGAGGCGACGGCCTTCACGGTCGAAAGGAAGTGCCGGGCTTCGTGCGGACCGAGGGCGGAGGTCGGCTCGTCGAGGAGCAGGAGATCGGGCGATTCGGCGGCGGCCGCGGCAAGCTCGAGCAGCCGCCGTTCGAGGGGCCGAAGCGCCTCCACCGGCACGTCGAGGAGCGCGTCCAACCCGAATCGAGCGGCGAGCTCGCGCGCCTCCTCGCGAGCCCGTTTCCACCGGATGGCGATGCCTAGATACCGCGGCTGGCGATGGAGCAGCAAGCGATCGAGGACCCGGAGCTGAGCGGGCGCGATGGAATCGGGTACGAGCGCCACGGCGCCACCGGCATCGATGGAGCCTTCCTCGAGGGGCCTCCGTCCGGCGAGCGCTTCCAAGAGCGCGCTCTTTCCGGTGCCGCGCTCACCCAAAATCATATGGAGTGAGCCCCGCGCCACCGAGAAGGAGAGATCTTGAACGGCCGGCGGCTCCCCGTCCTCGAGCGAGATCCCTTTCACCTTGAGACCGACATCCCTGTCGCCCACCTGCCTCCTCCCTCTCCCCTGGCCCGCGCCGAGGACAGCGCTTCGCGTCCCCTACTCCCGACGGATTCGAGTCCCGCCATTTCCCTGAAGGGCCTCGCGGATCTTAGCCGGCGAGGTGATCACGACCTCGCGTCCACCGCCTCGGACGAATTCGATCGCGGCCTGGATCTTGGGCCCCATGCTCCCGGCCGGGAAGTGGCCGTCGGCAGCATACCGCGAAAGTTCCTCCGCCGTAGCGCAATCGAGGTCACGCTGATCGGGCTTTCCATAGTGAATCGCGACGCGATCGACCCCGGTAATGATGCAGAGCGTCTCGCAGCCGAGGAGCCGGGCGAGCAGGCTCGAGGCGAGGTCCTTGTCGATGACCGCTTCCACGCCGTGCAGCGAGCTGTCCCACTGCCTCGCGACCGGGATCCCGCCCCCGCCCGCGGCGATCGCGATCACCCCGTCGGCCACGAGCTTCCGGATCGCCGTGATCTCGACGACCTCGAGCGGGCGCGGCGACGGGACGACGCGCCGCCAGCCGCGGCCGGCATCTTCGACCACGGTCCATCCCTTCTCCTTCGCGAGGAGGCGCGCGCGCTCCTGCGAATAGAAGGGACCGATCGGTTTGGTCGGACGCCGGAAGGCGGGATCACGCTCATCGACGACGATCTGCGTGACCAAGGTGACGACGGGACGGTCGACCCCGACGCGCTGGAGCTCGTTCTGAAGCGCCTGCTGCATCATGTATCCAATCCCGCCCTGGGAGTCGGCGCCGCAGACGTCGAGCGGCATCGGAGGGATCTGATCCCGCGCGGCCTCGTTCCGGATCAGGATGTTTCCCACGATCGGCCCGTTGCCGTGGCTCAGCACGACCTGGACGCCGTCGTGGATCAACTGCGCGATCGGCTGCATCGTCAAACGCGTGATCGCGGACTGCTCATCGAACGTGCCCGTGCCGCGCGCCGGGAGGATCGCGTTGCCGCCGAGCGTAATCAGGATGCTCTTCGGGAGACCGCTCAACCGACTCAGCGAGCCGCTTTGACGTGGCTCTGTGCGAAGGCTTCGAACCGGCGGATCCCCTCGCGGATGTTCTCGATCGAGTTGGCGTAGGAGAAGCGCAGATAGCCTTCGCCGTGGGAGCCGAACGCCGTGCCTGAAAGAACGGCGACGCCGGCGTCGTTGAGAAGCGCGTGCTCCAAATCGGCGCTCTTCATGCCGAGTCCCGTGATATTGGGAAAGACGTAGAACGCGCCCGCCGGCTTTGCGCAGCGGACGCCGGGGATCGCGTTCAGCCCGTCGACGATGACGTCCCGGCGACGGCGGAACTCGGCGATCATGGCGCGCACTTGATCCTGTGATCCTTGGAGGGCCTCGGGAGCCGCGCGCTGGACGAACGTGGTCGCGCAGGAGTAGACGTTGGTGGCGAGCCGCGCGACGTGCTTCGCGAGCGTGGCATTCATGACGCCGTAGCCCAGCCGCCAGCCGGTCATGGCGTAGGTCTTGGAGAATCCGTCGAGGAGGATCGTCCGCTCCGCCACGTCGGGCCGCGTCGCGATCGTCTCGTGCGTTCCCTCGTAGAGGATTTTCCCGTAGATCTCGTCCGAGAGGACGAAGATCTCGCGATCGCGGATCAAGGAAGCAATCTCGTCCAGATCGCGCGGCGCCAGGACCGATCCCGTCGGATTGTGCGGGGAATTCAAGATCAGCATCCGCGTGCGCGGGGTCAGGAGCGGCTCGACGTCCGCCGCTCCGAACCGAAAGCCGCGATCCTCGCGGAGCGCCAACGAGACCGGCTTCCCGCCGGCGAAGCGGACCGCCGATTCGTAGATCGGAAAGCCCGGATTCGGAACGATCACCTCGTCGCCCGGATTGATGCAGGCGAACACGGCGAAGGTGAGGACCGGCTTTCCGCCCGGGGTCACGACGACCTGCTCCGG
>JBGPMG010000227.1:0-3502 GCA_041486815.1 Candidatus Eiseniibacteriota bacterium
CAGGTTCCGAGCAACCGTAGCGTGGATCCACGAATCATCGAGGGAGAAGCCCCAGAGGCGCGCAACGTCGTGCTCGCGAGCCAGAAAGAATGTCACCCCAGCGGCAGCGACGATCCCCACCGCCAGCGCACTCAAAGTCTCGGGACGAAGCACTCTTCGAGCGAAAGCCATCTCCCGCTACTGCTTCAGCCGTTCCAGCCGCTCGAGCCCCGCCTCGTACTCCGCCACGAACCGCCGCACGACCTCGGCAGCGGGGATCACGTCGCGGATCAGCCCGCTCGATTGCCCGGCTTCCAGCTCTCCCTCGTCGAGATCGCCTTCCAGGATGCCGCGGCGCGACGCCGAGCGCCCGTAGACTTCCTCCAGCTCCTCGCGAGTGGCGCCGCGTGCTTCCGCCTCGCGCACGCGCCGCACGAACGGGTTCAAGAGAGCCCGGACGGGGGCGATCTTCTTGGCGAAGAGCATCGTGCCGCTGTCGGGGGCGTTGACGACCGCCTCCTTATAATTTTGATGCGACGACGACTCTACCGTGGCGGCGAATCGGGTGCCGATCGAGACACCCTCGGCGCCGAGCGCCATCGCCGCGAGAAAGCCGCGGCCGTCCGCGATGCCGCCGGCGGCGCATACCGGCACTTGCAGCGCGTCGACCAGCTGCGGGATCAGGGCGAGCGTCGTGATCTCGTCGACACCGTTGTGGCCGCCCGCTTCGAACCCCTCGCCAACCACGATGTCGACGCCCGAGTCCTGGGCCTTTCGCCCGTGCTTCACGCTCGGCACGACGTGGATCCAGGTGGCGGCCGCGGTCTTGACTCGCGGAGCCATCAACGCGGGGTTGCCGGCGCTCGTGACGATCACGTCGATCCCTTCCCCGAGCGCCACGTCCAGAAGCTCGCCCGCGTCCCCTCGCAGCAGCGGAATGTTCACCGCGATCCGCTTCCTGGTGAGTGCCTTGGCCTTCTGGACTTGGGAGCGCAGGAGGTCGGGTTTCATCCCGGCGGAGCCGATCGTGCCCAGGATGTCGGCCTCGGCGCACGCGACCGCCAGCTTGTAGCCCGAAGCCCAGATCATCCCAGCCTGGAGAATAGGGTAGTGGATTCCGAGGATCTCGGTGACGCGGGTCCGGATCCGCTCGATCAAGCGTCGGTCTTCGGCCGCCACTGCTCGATCGAGCGCTGGCGGAGGAGGGCGTCGGCGAGGACGAGGCAGGTCATCGCCTCCGCGACCGGAACGACGCGGGGGCAGAGGCAGGGATCGTGGCGCCCCGAGATCGCGAACTCACGCTCCTTGCCCGCCGTGTCGACCGTCTTTTGGGGGATCGCGATCGAGGAGGGCGGCTTCACGGCGATGCGCGTCACGATCGGCTCGCCTGTCGAAATCCCGCCCAAGATCCCGCCGGCGTGGTTGGTCGCGAAGCCGCCGGGTTTCATCCGGTCGTTCATCTCGGACCCGCGCATCCGCGCCGACGAGAACCCTTCGCCTACTTCAAATCCCTTCACGGCTCCGATCGACATCAACCCCCACGCCAGGGAGGCGTCGAGCTTGTCCATCACCGGATCGCCGAGCCCCGCGGGAACGCCGGAAGCCAGGATCTCCACCACGCCCCCCAGCGAGTCGCCGGCCTCGCGCGCTTCCAAGATGGCGCGCTCCATCTCGGGAGCGGCCTTCCGGTCCGGCGCGCGGACGGCGTTCTGCTCCGCGAATTCCAGATCGCGCTCGTTCGCCTTCAGATCGCCGACTTGAACGGTATAGGCCTGCACCCGGGCGCCCTCGCGCTCCAAGACCCGCCGCGCGACCGCGCCCGCGGCGACCCGCCCGACCGTCTCGCGCCCCGACGAGCGGCCGCTTCCGCGGTAGTCGCGCACGCCGTACTTCTTCCAGTAGGTGTAATCGGCGTGCCCGGGGCGGAAGAGCTCCTTGAGGTTCGCGTAGTCCTGGGAACGCGCGTCGACGCTTCGTACGACGAGCGCGATCGTGGCACCGGTCGTGACGCCCTCGAACACCCCGGAGAGGATCTCGACCTTGTCGGGCTCCTTCCGTTGGGTCGTGACGGCGCTCTGGCCTGGGCGCCTGCGGTCGAGATCGCGCTGGATCAGCTCCGCGTCGAGCGCGATGCCGGGAGGACAGCCATCGAGGATCACGCCGACCGCGGGACCGTGGCTCTCGCCGAATGTGGTGATCGTGAGCGCCTTGCCGAAGGTGCTGCTCAACGCGCGGACTTCTTGGAAGCGGCGGCCTTGGCCGACGCCGCCGCGCGGTGGCCGCCCAGCTTCGATCCCCGCTCGATCACCTTGGAGGCAATCCGGAAGGAGTGCTCGCGCCAGGCCAGGTGGCGGCGCGCCATCCGCTCGAGATTCCAGAGCCAGGTGGGGCGGATGTGCTTCCGCGCGTCCTGGACGAGCGCCTTGACCTTGTTCCAGATGACGATGTCCTCGCCGTGCGTATCGAAGAAGAGGTCCTCGTCGATCAACCCTCGGTTCACGAAGGCGGCGACCATCTCCCAATAGGAAGTGGCCATTCGGAACTGCCGGTCCAGCTCGTTTCCGGTCAGGTAATGGGGCCGGACCACTTCCCAGGTCGCGGCGTTGAACTCGGAGATCATGAAGGCGCGGGCCCGGCGCATTTCGGGATCGCGCCTGAGCTCGTAGAGTTTGACAATGAGATCGGCGTCCTGCGCGGTCGGCTTGCCCACGGCGTCGTTTGTCCTTTCCCAAGGGGGGAGAATCGATTGACGCCATTGTGCCCGCGCGCTCCGGCGTTGTCAAACCGCGGCCGCTCCGGGTACCCTTCGCGGATGCGATACATCGTTCATACCGACGGCGCGGCGCGCGGGAATCCCGGCCCGGCCGCGATCGGCATCGTGGTTGAGGACGAATCGGGGCACACGGTCTACGAATCGAGCCGCACCCTCGGGGTCCACACCAACAACGAGGCGGAGTACCTCGCGATCATCGCCGCCCTCCAGTACCTCCGGGAGGTGCGCGCCAAGGAGGCCGACTTCTACCTGGACAGCGAGCTCGTCGTGCGCCAGCTCAACGGACGATACAAGGTGAAGGAGCCGCGGCTGCAGTCGCTCCACGGCCAGGCGACGATGCTCCTGAACGCGGTTCCGATGCACACGATCCAGCACGTCCCCCGCGCGCAGAACGCACGCGCCGACGCGCTCGCCCACGAAGCGCTGGACGCGGAAGGCGGCGACGCCCCGCCGGCTTGATTCCGCGCGTCCCGCACCGTAGACTCGACCTCGTAACAGGCAGGCAGGATTTCCGGAGTACCACAGGCGGCCGCGGGTCGCGCCTTAGGCGCGGCCCGAGGAAAGTCCGAACTCCGTAGGGCAGGGTGCTGGGTAACGCCCAGCGGGAGCGATCCCAGGGAAAGTGCCACAGAAAACAAACCGCCTCGGGCGAAAGCCCGCGGCAAGGGTGAAACGGTGCGGTAAGAGCGCACCAGCGGAGGCGGCGACGCCTCCGGCTTGGTAAACCCCACCCGGAGCAAGACCAAATAG
>JBGPMG010000228.1:0-3469 GCA_041486815.1 Candidatus Eiseniibacteriota bacterium
AAATGCTCGCGTTGTTGTCGTAGTTGACGGCGGCGGTGCCGTAGCTCAGGTCGATCCGCGCGCGAATCGCACGTTCGATTTGAGGAAAGAGACCCGGGAAGTCGATCGCGTTGTAGGTGGTCACTCGCACGAGAAGACCTTGGTCTCGATTCTTCGACTCGCCCCTTCCTGCCCGGCCGTCCAGCGTGACGAACGCCGGCGCCAGATCCACGGCCACGTCCTTCCAGGCGCGGCCGAGCGAGACGTCCGCGAACGGCTGATCGGGGGCGGCGACACGCCCGCGACCCGGAGCAGGTGTTCCATCAGCTCGGCGACGCTCACGCCGAATCCGAACGCCTCGATTTCTTCGAACGACGTGAATACCCCGATCACATTCCCGTCGACGTCGGTGGCCTCGTTTGTCCCGTAGTCGAGCCGGAGGCTTCCCAGATGCTTCGCCGGTTTGCCGGCCATGTACGCCCCGACCCCGAAGCCGCCCACGGTGAGGACTTTGGATCGAAAGAAGACGTTGCTCGCCAGGTCGGGGACCAGCTGCGTCTTCCCATAATTGTAGCGGATCCCCTGGTGATACCCGACCCACTGGTTCGGATCTCCACCCCAGAAGACCGCGACCCCTGCCCGCCCCATGCCCGACGCGCGGATTGAGGTGTCAATCAGCGTCGATTGAGCGCCCGCGGCGGCCTGCGCGCGGGCGAAGGAAGGAGAGCATGCGAGGGCGGCGAGGAATACGAATAGGCGGACGGCCATCAGGATCCCCACACTTGGCGGGCAGGGCAGCTCTCCCTGCGTGGGGCAAGCCTAGCATTCGGATGTCGGAGGGTCACGGCGGAAGAGCGTACCCGCCACAACTGTTTCGGCCTCTTGAAGGTGCCCCGTTGGGACCAGGTCAGCTCGTCGCTCCGACCCTCCTGACGCGCGCGCGGGGCCGCCGTCGCGTCGGAACCAGTGCCAGCGCGCTGCTCGCGCGCCAGGCTTCGATCAGGCCTTCGCTGATCCCCTCCGCGATCTTCGAATCGTTCCAGTATCCGGTGTGGGAGAGCGGATTCCAATTCGTGAGCCACGAGCCCACATTCACCGGACGGTCCTCTGACACCACCGTGCGGTAGCGCGCGTTCAACGGCTTGAGGGGATAGCCGATCACGTCGTCGGGGTCGTAGAAGTTGACCCATCGGGGCTGAAGCCCGGGGTGGTGCAGGGAGAGCTTCCCCAGCGGGAAGCGGATCGGGTCTCCGAACGATGGATAACGCAGGCTCCAGAGAGCGATCGGGCTCCCCAGCGTGTAGAAGCGCGAAAGCGTCTCGCCTCGTTCCAGCGGCGTGCCGTTGATCCGCGAACGAACGCTCGGCGAGAGGAAGGAATTGCGACGCTTCGCGAGGTCATACATGTAGTTGCTCGCGATGACCGTTCCGAGGCTGTGGGCGATGAGGCAGAGCGGCGCCCTGGGGCCGGCCCGCTCGGCGAGGCGGGAGAGGGCCGTCGCGACCCGAGCATGAATCGCGTCGTACGCGGTTCGATCCGATGGGGCGGGCTGGTATGCGATCGCGTCGGCGGCGAAGTTCACCATGAACTGCCGCAGCCGCGTGAATCGCATGGGGTCGGCGCCGTTCAGCCGCCGCCAGAGATGATCCTCGTCGGTCTGGAGCGCGCTGCTCCAGTTTACCTCCTCGAAAACCAGCTCCGCGTCGGGATCGGGCACGGCTCCGCGGATCCCCTTCGCGAACCGCTGCATCAGGGAGCGCCGCATCCACGCCGAGTAACCGGGCTCGGTGCGGCCGATTCCGTGGATCAAGACGATGGCGAGCTTGTGAGGCATGGACGGTAGATATATCGGAAGATTTGGGCGTGGCTTGACCTGGATTTGAGGGCTCTATGGAGGGCGAAGCCTAAAGCGGAGGGCGAAGCCTAGAGCCAGCGGCGTACCGAGTCGCGATACCGCGCGTACTCGGCGCCGAACTTGCCCTCCAAGTACACTTCCTCGCGCTCGATGACCAACCGCGTGATCAGGACGACCGCGAACGGGAGAAGGAGGAGCGGCCAGAGGTATCCGAGGAGGAGCGCCGCTCCAAGATAGATGATCGCCAGGCTTAGGTAGAGTGGGTTCCGCGTGAATCGGTAGGGGCCGCTCGTGGCAATCGCGGTCGTAGGTTTTGTGGGCATCACGGGTGTCCGTACCCGGTGAAACGCGGCCCAGGCGGAGATGTTGATCGCGAGCCCGGTCGCGACAAGGAGCGCGCCAAGAAATCTTGCGGGCGCCAGGGCAGGAGTCGGAATCCGGTCGCCGCCCACGACGTGATGAAGCAGGACGCCGATGAGAAACGGAATGAAGTAGAGAAGCGGCGGCAGGACCGGGAGATTCGGGGTGTCGCGGGTGGGCAGCATTGGACGATGGTAGTATGACCCGGTCAGCCGGTATACCCCGAGAGTGAAGGGATTACCCATGACCGATCGGGAATTGCTCCGACACACCGTGGCCACCGTCGCCTACCGCGCCGCCAAGACGATGCGGGGCGCGCCGGAGACGTTTGCCGCGTTCCGCGCCGCACCGAAGTCGAACTCGGCGGTCGAGATCGTCGCGCACATGGGCGACTTGTACGATTGGGCGCTTTCGATGGCGAAGGGCCAGCCAAAATGGAATTCCTCGACGCCGCAGGCCTGGGCTCCCGAGTGCGCGCGGTTCTTCGCCGCGTTGGAGGCGTTCGATGACGTTCTCGCGTCCCAGGATGCGATCGGCTACGAGCTGACGCGCCTCTTCCAGGGTCCGGTCGCCGACTCGCTGACGCATACCGGGCAGCTGGCCATGATGCGGCGGCTGCACGGCGCTCCGATGAAGGGCGAGAGCTACAACCGCGCCGACATCGCCGTCGGCCGCGTCGGATCGGAGCAGACGCCGGCCGATCCCAAGTACGAGTTCGACTAGTTCGAAGGATTGCGGGCCAGCGCGAATGCGCCTGGCCGACATCGGAATTTTCTCTAGGTTCGCGTGGCCTTGGCGCCCATGGTGACCGAGATTCGGTTTTGGAATGTGCCGGGCGGGCGGAAGCTCCTCGCCCGTTGGGTTGCCGTGGCCGCCGACCTGCTTCAGATCGTGGTCTTCCCCGCCTTCTTCCCCGGAATTCTATCTCCGCTCAATGGAGCGCTCGATGTGCTGGTCGGATTGGCGATGGTCCTGATGCTCGGGTGGCACGTCGCATTTCTGCCAACCTTCGTGGCGGAGCTGATTCCGTTCATGGATCTTTTCCCGACGTGGACGCTCGCGGTGTTCTACGTCACGAGGCAACGAGGTCAGTAGGGGGCGGCACGCACCACCAACCACCATCCGCTGCAACCAGCGTCTGTATGGCAGATTAGGGTATGGCCCCCGAATGCGGAAGGGGCTGATGCGGGGCGATGGAGGCTGATAGAATCGCCACACCTCAGCGTCCACCTTCGCGTCGCGGGTGAAATGCGAGGCCGACAAGTTGGCAGAACG
>JBGPMG010000229.1:0-3467 GCA_041486815.1 Candidatus Eiseniibacteriota bacterium
CATCACGATCGACGTGAGCCGCGTGGGGCGGGCGTCGTTCGGGCTTCGATTCCGCGTCGCCGGCCCCAAGGGTGATCTCCGGGTCGAGGTCGGAACGATCCACGCCTTCGTGGAGCGGTCGACAATGAAGCCGATTCCGATCCCGGCGCCGCTACGTCAGTTCTTTCTCGGGCACCTGGTTCCGGAACCGGTCACGAACCAATCTGCGAAGTAGCTTTCCCGAAGCGCTCCGCGGGAGCTCCGGCAGAACCAAGAGCTGTCGGGGGAGCTTGAAGGGAGAGAGCGCAGGCTCCGCGTGCCGGCGGAGCTCCTCGATCGTCACCGTTGCGTCACCGCGCAGCTGGATCGCCGCCGCGACCTCGTGCCCCCACGATCCCGCCGGAATGCCGACGACGCACGCGTCGCCCACGGCCGGATGCTCCCGGAGCACCCGCTCCACCTCTTCGGGCGAGACGATTTCGCCCCCGACGGCGATCCGATCGACGCGGCGGTCCTTGACCAAGAGTCTCCCGGCGGCGTCCCACGCCCCGACGTCGCCCGTCTTGAGCCAGCGGGCGTCCCACGCCGTGGCGTTCGATTCCCGATCCTCGAGGTAGGCGGCCATCACCGTCGGTCCCCGGACCACGATTTCCCCCTCGCTTCCTCGAAGCGCGGGTCGCCCGTCGGCGTCGCGGATCTCCACCTGCGTGAAGAGAAGCGGCCGTCCCGCCGAGTCAAGCCCCGCCGGCCATTCTCGAAGCGAGAGGGTCGTGACCTGAGAGGCGGCCTCCGTGAGCCCGTAGGTGGGGAGGGCGTGGAGGCGAATGTCGGCGGCATGCTCCAAGAGCGCGAACGGGATCGGGCCCCCGCCGATCAGGGCCGCCCGGAGCGTGGTTGGGAAGAGCCGGCCGCGCCGCGCTTCGAGGAGGCGCTCGAGCATCGGCGGCACGAGCGAGAGAAGCGTGACGCCCTCCCGGTCGATCGCATCGTTCACCGCTTCGGGATCGAAGCGCTCGTGAAGGAGGACGCCGGCGCCGTAGTAGGCGCTTCGCGTCAGGATCGAGAGCCCGCCCACGTGGTGGAGCGGAAGGCAGCTCAGCCAGATGTCGTTCGCGCGGACGCCCAGATTTCGAGCCGACGCGAGGGAGCTCCAGAACAGATTCCCTTGGGTGAGAATCGCGGCGCGCGGCGCCCCACCGGTTCCAGACGTGAAACAGAGTATCGCCGGCGCGTCGAGCCGGCGCTGTAGAGGAGGTTCACTCGACGCGGCGCTGCGCGGTGTCTCGGCCCGATGTTTCTCCTCGGCGGACTCGATGGCCTCGCTCGTGAGCACGAGATCGACCAAGGCCTTGAGGCGCAGCGCCTGCCGCTCCTCGGGTGTGAGCGAGGTGCCGATCGGAGCCGGGAGAAGCCCCGCGCGATGACATGCGTGCAGCGCGATCGCGAAGGACAGCGAGTGGCGCGGCTCGAACTCGAGCGAGACGTGCTCGCCAGCGCCCAAGCCCTGCACAAGAAACGCGTCGGTTGATTCCTGCACCGCCGCGTCGAGCTGGCCGTAGCTCCACGTCCGTCCGCCTTGACGGAGCGCGAGACGCTCGGGAGCAACCCGCGCCCAGAAACGGATCGGATCGGGAGTGGTCGTCTGGGTCACGCCTCCTCCTCGACGAAGGAGGCGACCAGCTCCGCTGCTCCGCCGAAGTTCGCGTCGACGTTCGCGCCGAGACCCGGCTCCGTGGGAACGCGAATCTTGCCCGCCGGATACGCGGCCGCGCGCCGTGGTCCTCCCGCGAGCGTCCACGCCGCGGGGGCGACCCCGTGCGCGAAGCGGTTCGAGCCGAGCGCGGCGGCGAGGTGGAGCGCGCCGGTGCGGCCGATGTCGCTCTCCAACAAGGATGTCACCACAACGGCCGCTCCGAACTCTTCGGCCAGCGCCGCGACCGCCCGCGCCGCGTGGAGGCCGCCGAGCGCCATCGGCTTGACGATCAATACGTCCGCTGCGCCCGCGGCCAGGATCCGGCGCGCCGTCGCCAGGTCGCGCACAGCCTCATCGGCGGCGATCCGCACGCCCGTCGCGGCTCGAACACGCGCGAGCGCCTCGATGGCGTCCGCTGGGACCGGCTGCTCGCAGTATTCGATGTCAAAGCCGCGGAGCGCGGTCAACGCTTGGATCGCTTCGTCCTCGGACCAGGCCTGATTCGCGTCGACCCGGATCCGGACCGACGGCCCCGCGGCCTCGCGCACGGCGCGGACGCGGGCAATGTCTTCCGGGAGCGGCGCCCCACCGACTTTCAACTTGATCGTCCAGACACCGGAGGCAACCGCGGCTACCGCCGCTCGGGCGGCTTTATCCGCGGGGAGGCGCGGGATCGCCGCGTTGACCGTGACCTCCGCGAGGGCGTTGGGTCCGCCCAAGAGCTGGGCCAGGGAGAGGTTCGCGTTCTGCGCCGCGAGATCGTGGAGCGCGAGATCGATGGCGTGCCGGGCGCACGGCGAAGCTGCGACCGGCGCCAGACGGGGGAGATCGGCAACGGCTTCGAGGTATGCCTCGCGGGGGAGCCCGATCAATCGATTCGCGGCGCCTCGAATCGCGGCTACGCTGGATGCGTGGGTCTCGATTCCGAATCCCGGCCAGGGCGCGGTCTCGCCGCGACCCACCCAGCCCCCCTCCTCCTCGAGGAGAACGAGCGATCCCACCCGTTCGGTCACGGGTCCCTCGGCGCTCGGCCACGGTTCGCGGAGCGGGACGGAATACGATCGGATCCACACGCTTCGGATCGTCATCCCAGCGCGATCCCCGCGGCGAAGAGGAGGCCAAAGAGCGCGTGGAGGCCCGCGGTGTCCAGAAGAGCCTGATTCAAGGCAGGACCGTCCTCACGCACCCGCACCGCGTGGAGCGCCCGAACGGCGAGCGATCCCGTCGCGAACGGCAGGAGGATCCAAGCGGTGCGAAACCCCTGCGCCCAGAGCCCGAGCGGAACCGCGTAGGCGGCGATCAAGAGCGCCAGGAACTCCGCTCGCGACCCCCGGCGGCCGAGCATGACGGCGAGGGTTCTCTTCCCGGCGGCGCGGTCGCGATCTAAGTCCCGAACATTGTTCACGACCAGGATCGCGGTAGCGAGCGCCCCCACCGGAATCGCGGCGAGGACCGCCTCGGGGTGAAGGCCGCCCGCTTGGACGTAGTAGGTGCCGAGGACCGCGACGAATCCGAAGAAAAGGAGGACGAAGAGGTCGCCGAGACCGATGTACGCGAGCGCGAAGGGGCCGGCGGTATACCCGATCCCGGCCAGGATCGACGCGGCCCCGATCGCTACGACGGGCCATCCCGCGACGCTCCAGAGATAGAGGCCCGCGACGGTCGCGATCGCGAAGGAGACGATCATGCCGGTCCGCACCTCGCTGGTACCAAGCCACCCCTCGGGAAGGACGCGCGCGGGACCGATGCGCCCCGGCGCGTCGGCGCCCTTCCGGAAGTCGTAGAGATCGTTCGC
>JBGPMG010000230.1:0-3459 GCA_041486815.1 Candidatus Eiseniibacteriota bacterium
ACAAGCGCTCGGAGGTTGGCCCCCCGGGGCTTCGTTGCGCGCAGCGCCTAGGCTTGTCGCCGGGCGAGACTGCTACCGCGCCGCAGGCTCCAACGCGAGATCCGCGATCCCCTTCTTCACTTCCTCCGCCGACTTCGCCAAGGCCGCCTTCTCCTCAGCAGTCAGTGTGAGCTCCACGATCTTCTCAACGCCCTTCGCACCCAACAACGCGGGCACGCCCAGATAGAGGTCTTTGAGCCCATACTCGCCGTTCAAGTAGGCCGCAACCGGTAGCAGCCGCTTCTTGTCGCGGAGGATCGATTCCGCCATCTGGACCGCCGAAGCCGCCGGTGCGTAGAATGCGCTCCCCGTCTGCAATAGTTTCACGATCTCCGCGCCGCCGTCCCTGGTCCGCTGGACGATCTCGGCGAGCCGGGCCGGCTTGATGAAATTCTCGACCGGGATGCCCGAGATCGTGGAGTAGCGGAGGAGCGGAACCATCGTGTCGCCGTGCCCGCCCAGAACCATCGCCTGGACGTCCTCGACCGAGACGCCGATCTCCTGCGCGAGGAAGGTGCGGAACCGGGACGAATCGAGGACCCCGGCCATGCCCAGAACCCGCTCGCGCGGAAAGCCGGTGATCCGGTAGGTGAGGTAGGCCATCACGTCGAGCGGGTTCGTGACCATGATGACGAACGCCTTCGGCGCGTGGTCCCGGATCGCCTCGGCCACGCCCCGGATGATGTCGGAGTTCGCCTTGAGCAGATCGAGCCGCGACATTCCGGGCTTCCGCGGCAGGCCGGCCGTCACGATGATCAGGTCGCTTCCCGCGACCGCGCGGAGATCGCCGCTCCCCTCGATCATCGAGTCGTAGCCGCGGACGGGTCCCGCCTCGAGCAGGTCGAGGGCCTTCCCCTTCGCCACGCCCTCGAGGATGTCGATGAGCGTGATGTCGCCCAGCTCGGCCTCGGCCGCGTAGAGGGCGGCGGAGGCGCCGACGTTCCCGGCGCCGACGACGGCGATCTTAGGCATGAGCCGCCTCGGCCCCCCGCGTCTGCGGCTGAATTGAAACCGACATCTTGCTCTTGCCCCGGCGACGGAAGACCACGATCCCGTCCTTCAGCGCGAAGAGCGTGTCGTCTTTGCCGCGCCCGACGTGGAGCCCGGGGGCCACAGCCGTGCCGCGCTGGCGCACGATGATGTTGCCCGCCTTCACCCACTCGCCGCCGTAGCGCTTCACGCCGAGCCGCTGCGAGGCCGAGTCTCTGCCGTTCTTGGAACTCGATACGCCCTTTTTGTGAGCCATTTCCCTTCCGCTCCTCTCCGCTTAACCGCGGATGTCCAGGATCTTCACCCGCGTCAGGGTGTCCCGGTAACCGATCTTCCGGCGATACTTCTTCCGCCGCTTGTAGACCCCGACTTGGATCTTGGGGCCTCGCTCCGTGCCGAGGACCTGGACCTTGACGGAAGCGCCCTCGATCACCGGCTGCCCGACCTTGATCCCCTTCGAATCCGCGATCAGGAGCACGCGATCGAAGGTCACTTCTTGCCCCGCCTCCAATCCCATGTGAGGGAGGATATGCTCCTCCTCCTTCGCGACCCGGTACTGGACGCCTTGAGCCTCGATGACGGCATAACGCGACTCTGTCATGGTACCCCTTTCCTCAGTGCTCGAACTGCTTCGTGATCTCTTCAAACGTCTTCCCGCGGAAGAGGCGGAGTTCGTCCCGGCGGAGGGACGGGTCGTCTCGGATCTCTACGCGAAAACGGTACTGCCTCTCGAGCCGGCCCAACCGGTCGGCGTTCTGCTCCACCAGATGCACCGCCACGTCCGGATGGACGCGGAGAATGAGCTGCTTCTCCCTCGCGCGCTGCCCCACCCGCCGGAGCATTCGCTCGATCTTGAGCGTCGCCGAGGCGAGCGAGAGCACCCGCCCTGACCCCTCACACGCCGCGCAGTTCTCGGTAAAGTAATTCGCGAGGCTGGGCCGCTGCCTCTGGCGCGTCATTTCGACCAGACCCAGGTCGCTCACGGCGAACGCCTTGGTCCGCGAACGGTCGTGCTTCAGGCGGTTCCGGAGCGCGTCCACGACCGCCTTCCGGTTCGTTTCGTCCTCCATGTCGATGAAATCGAGGACGATGATCCCGCCCAGGTCGCGGAGCCGAAGCTGCCGCGCGATCTCGTCGGCCGCCTCGAGGTTCGTCTTGAGAATCGTCTCCTCTTGGCTCTTCTTTCCCGTGAATCGGCCCGTGTTCACGTCGATCGCCACGAGCGCCTCGGTCTGGTCGATCGTGATGTAGCCGCCCTTCTTGAGCCATACCTTCCGCTCCATCGCCTTCTCGATCTCGCCCTCGATGCCGAAGTGGTCGAAGATCGGGGCTTCCCCGCGATAGAGCTTCACCCGCGACTTGAGCAGCGGCGCATAGGTCGCGAGGTACTTTAGAATCTGCTGATACTCTTCCTTCGCGTCGAGGGTCAGCTGCGTGACGTCCTCGGTGAAGATGTCCCGGATCAGGCCCGTCGTGAACTCCATCTCCTGGTGCAGGAGGGCCGGAGCCTTGACCCTCTGGGCCTGTTTCTCGATCTTTTGCCAGAGCTGTTCCAGATACTTGATGTCGCTCTGGAACTCCTTCTTTCCCTGCTCGGCTCCCACGGTGCGGACGATAATGCCCGCGTCCTTGGGCCGGATCTCCTTGATCAGCGACTTCAGCCGGGACCGCTCCGCGCGGTCCTCGATCTTTCGCGAAACGCCGACGTGGTCGTGGCCGGGCATGAGCACCAAGTAGCGGCCCGGAAGGGAGACCTGCGTCGTGACCCTCGGCCCCTTCGTGCCGATCGGCTCCTTGGTGATCTGGACCAGAACCTCCTGGCCTTTCCGAAGCGCCTCCTCGATCCGCGGCGCGGCCTCTTCGCGCCGGCCACGGCCGCCGCCCCGCTTCCGCTCTTCGGGCTCTTCCTCGTCCTCGAAGAGATCGTCCAGGTCCAAGTCGGAGGGCTGAAGATCGGAGGCATGAAGAAACGCGCTCTTTTCGAGGCCCAGATCGACGAACGCGGCCTGCATTCCCGGCAGAACCGCGTTCACCCTGCCCTTGTATATGTCCCCGACGCGACGTACCGCCTCGGGGCGCTCCACCATGACCTCCACGAGTTCCTTGTCCTCGAGAAGGGCGATCCGCGTTTCGTTGGAGCCAGCGTTAATGATGATCTCTCGTCGCATTCACCTCCAGGGCAGGGTCCGACGGGTCCGGACGCGCCGAGTCCACAGGCACGGGCCGCCAGAACGCCGATTCCTCGAGTACCTCGAGGGGAGTCCGTAGCGTGCCTCCGCGCTCCACCCACATCGCCTCGCGGCAGACGAGGAGGAGCCGGGGGTCGAATTCAAAGGACGGCAGGAGACTGCGCAGGAGCAGGTCCGGCCGCAAATATCCGGTCGCTTGAAGTCGCGAAGAGACGCCGATGCCGAGGCTCCCCTCGTTCCA
>JBGPMG010000231.1:0-3445 GCA_041486815.1 Candidatus Eiseniibacteriota bacterium
GAGAAGCACGACGTTCCGCTTACCTCTTTCGTCGCGTACGTCCGGGGCGGTTCACTATCCGATCCGGAGGGGAAGGAGGGCCTCGCCTCGCTCACGGCGCAGATGCTCCGAAAGGGGGCCGGCAAGCGGTCCGCGCAGGAGATCGCGGCCGCGGCCGATGGTGCGGGCGCCGATCTGGCCACCGGTGCGAACGTCGAGCTTTCGTGGGTCGCCGGCGAATTCCTCGCGCGGGACCAAGGGCTCATGATCGAGCTTCTCTCCGACCTCCTTCGCCGTCCGTCGTTCCCCGATTCCGAATTCGCGAAGGTAAAGCGGCAGTCGATCGACGCGATCCTGTCGGAGAAGGACGATCCGAGGAACCTGCTCTCGGACTACGGACGCGCATTCTTCCTCCGCGATCATCCCTACGGACGGCCTCTGGACGGCGACGAGACCACGCTCGGGAAGATCACGCGCGACGACGTGCTCGCGTACTACCGCGCCCAATTCGGGGGGGACCGGCTGATCGTCTCGATGGTCGGGGACTTCGACTCCAAGAGGATGGAGGCCGCGCTCCGCTCCGCCTTCAGCGCCTGGGCACGGGCGCCGGGCCCGCCGAGGGCCGTCCCCGCGCCGACACGCGCCGAGGGCCGAAAGGTCCTCCTCGTCGACAAACCGGACGCGACGCAGACCTATTTCTGGATCGGGAACCTGGGAATCAGCCGCGCCGATCCCGACCGGGACGCGGTGGACCTCGCGAACACGTGTTTCGGAGGTCGTTTCACCTCAATTCTGAATTCGGCGCTCCGAATCCGCTCGGGGCTCACGTACGGCGCCCGGTGCGGAATCGCGCGCTACGCGCAGCCGGGCCCGCTCGCCATCACCTCGTACACCAAGACCGAGACGACGCAGCGCGCGATCGATCTCGCCATTGAGACCTTGGGCGCGTTCCGCGCCGCCGGCCTCGACTCGGCCGCCCTACAGTCTGGGAGGAACTACCTCGCGGGCCTTTTCCCCACACGCCTCGAGACAAGCGACCAGATCGCACAGCACCTCGCGGAGCTAGCGCTCTATAACCTGCCCCGGGAGGAGCTGACCGGGTACGTGGACCGGGTCCGGAAGGTGGACGGCGGGAAACTTCTCCAGGTCATTCGACGCGTCTACCCGGATCTCAAGGATCTAACGCTGGTCCTGATCGGAAACGCCGCGGCGATCCGCGCTGTGGCCCGGCGGTACGGCCCGGTCGTGGAGGCTCGATTCGACCGGCCGCTTCTGTCGGCGGTCCATTCCGCGGCGGCCCGGGCACGGTAGTTGCCTTTCCCCTCCCGAACGGGCCGGCTTTGAGCCTGCCCGACGCGAAACCCGTTGCGACGTCGTGTCGCAAGAAGAGGAGGCGGCGTATGAACTCGTTCACAGTGTGGAACAATCGAACCACCCGTCGGAGGTTGAGGCTCGGGGGATGGGCATCCTGGATCGCCGCCTCCGCGGCGCTCGCGGTCGTGACTCTGACCTCGGGGGCGGCCCGCGGTGACGAGAACGCCCGCGAGACCCGCACCGATCGCGCCGAGATCGGCGTCGACCGCGCGCAGTTCAGGAACGACATCCGGGACGTGCGGCGGTTCGAGCGGCTATTGGTTCGCCTCGACGCCACGCAGCATGCCGGCGATCGGGCGGCCGAGGAGCAGTTCCGGAAGCGGATCCATGCCTACCTCCGGGGGGAGACGGCGGAGGCTCGGCGCGATCTCGGAGCCGACCGCCGCGAATCCGCTCGGAGCCGCCAGGAAGTGAGGAGCGAGCGGCGCGAGGTGGCGGGCGACAAGCGGGAGCTGGAGCGCGCGCGCGAGGGAGGAGACAAAGGGGAAGTTGGGGATGCCAAGCGCGACCTCGCGGGGGATCGAGCCGATCTCCGCGACGATCGCCGGGACCGGCGAGACGACCGCGGGGACCGCGTGGCGAGCCGCAAGCGCCTGGAGCGTCAGCGGGAGATCCTGACGGAGCTGCGTCGGATGGGGCCCAACCCGGACACCGCCAAAGAGCGGGCGTTGTTCGATGAATTTC
This sequence comes from Candidatus Eiseniibacteriota bacterium, assembly GCA_041486815.1. Classification (GTDB taxonomy): domain Bacteria; phylum Eisenbacteria; class RBG-16-71-46; order SZUA-252; family SZUA-252; genus WS-9. The sequence continues at coordinate 2,038 of JBGPMG010000231.1, forward strand.
TGAAGATATCGCGTGAGGACGCGGCCGCTACGGGCCGTGAGCTTCGGGAGGATCGCCGGGAGCTCCGCGAGGATCGTCGCGAGCGCCGGGACGACCGCCAGGAATCGGCGGAGCCCCACTAGGATTCCGCCTCTTTCCTCGGCCCGCATCGCGGACGGCGCGCGCGAGGAGATACTCGATCTGCCCGTTCACGCTCCGGAGCTCGTCCGACGCCCATTGTTCGAGGGCGTTCCAGAGCTCCGGATCGATTCGTAGGAGAAACGCCTTCCGCGCCGCCATCGCGCGGACCTAGTTGTGGAGCGTGCCGGTGTTGAGAACGGGCATCGCCGCGCGCTCTCCGCAAAGTACGACCAAGAGATTCGAGACCATGGCGGCCTTGCGCTCGTCGTCCAGCGCGACGACGTTGTTCGCGCTCAGGCGATCGAGCGCCATCTCCACCATCCCGACCGCGCCTTCCACGATTCGCTGCCTCGCCGCGATGATCGCGGCCGCCTGCTGCCGCTGGAGCATCGCGCCCGCGATTTCCGGCGCGTAGGCGAGGTGGCTCAACCGCGCCTCGATGACGTCGACGCCGGCCGTGCGAAGGCGCTCTTGGAGCTCGGCGCGCAGAAAGTCCGAGACCTTGTCGGTGCTCCCCCGGAGCGAGATCGCGTCGTGCTCGTACTCGTCGTAGGGGTAGGCGCTCGCCAGGTGGCGAACCGCCGTCTCGCTCTGGACCGAGACGAAGTCCTCGAAGCTCTCCACGTCGAACGACGCCTGCGCTGTATCGTGGACCCTCCACACCACCACCGCGGCGATCTCGACCGGGTTCCCGGCGTGGTCGTTCACCTTGATCATCTGGCCGTTCAAGCTCCGCACCCGAAGCGAGAGCCGTTTCCGCGTGTTGAACGGGTTCGTCCACCACCAGCCGCTCCGCTTTACCGAACCGACGTAGCTCCCGAACAGGACCAGGACCGCCGCCTGATTGGGCTGGACCGTGAAGAGACCCGCCGCTGAAAGGAAACTCAAGATCCCGAGGGGGGTCACGACGGTCAGGAGGAGAATCGGCCGAGCTTGCGCGACCGCGCCGACAGCCACGTAGATGGTGGCGGCGAAGAGGGCGATCGTCACGATCAGTCCGAAAGCCCCGCTCAGGGCCGATACCTCGCGTTCTTTGGTCATGGCAGTTTCCCCTTCCGGTTCGTCGGCCGCCACCGCGGCTGCCGCGTGATGTCATTATGATATCCTATTGATAGCAAAGGATTCAAGGAAATTTCAGCTAGGATAAGATCGAGTTGTTAAAGAGATTGCAGGGTGAGTCGCCGGCTCAGTCTCGGACCAATTTCTTGTACTTGAGCCTGTGGGGCTGGTCCGCGGCCGCCCCGAGCCGCATGTGGCGGTTGGCCTCATAGTCCTGATAGTTCCCCTC
>JBGPMG010000232.1:0-3445 GCA_041486815.1 Candidatus Eiseniibacteriota bacterium
CCGCGTGTACAAGGACCGCTGGGATGCTGCGCGCCGAGCCGGCAAGGAGGAGCTGGCGCGAAGCTATCTCGACGAGGCGATCGGCGCATACATGAGGGGGTTTCAGGCCGACTGGCGCGATGCATACCCGGGGATCAACGCGCTGACGCTGATGGAGATCCGCGATCCGCACGACGATCGCAGCCGCGAGATCCTTCCGATCGTCAAGTATTCCGTGACGCGTCGGCTCTCTTCTGACAACCCGACCTACTGGGACCACGCAACGCTTCTGGAGCTGGAGGTGCTGGGTGGGGATGAGGCCGCGGTGGCGGATGCTGTAGCGGCTACGCTAGCAGCGGTCCGCGAAGTCTGGGAGCCCGACACGACAGCCCTGAACCTTGGCTTCATTCGCGAAGTCCGCGCGCTCCGGGCGTGAGGGACTGCAATGGGCAGTGAAGACGCCGGAGGGGCTTCGCCAGACGATCTCAAGCGGCGGAGAGTACTTGCAAGGAAGAAGAGGGGATCGCCCGAGGGCGGAAGTCGAAACGTCTTTATCAGCTTTACCAACCAAGACAAGCCACTCGTTGAACTGCTACGTGGCCAGGCCCAGAATGAGGACAGCACTCTGAATTTCAATGATTGGTCGCTGCGTGCGCCGTTCGACAGCGAGCGGGCCGAAACGATCCGTCATGGCATCCGCGAGCGCATCCGGCAGTCGTCCGTGACCCTTGTCTACGTGTCGGACCACACGGCGAAGAGCAAGTGGGTGAATTGGGAGGTTGAAGAGAGCGTCAAACTCGGGAAGAAGGTGGTCGGGATCTACCAGGGAGAGAGTCCACAGCAACTGCCGCCCGCGATCAAGAAGCACAGGATCAGAGTCATTGCGTGGAGCCATAGAGGCATCGCCAAGGCACTGAAGTAGGCGGGACCGGATGTCGTTGAAAGGATTGGTGCCGGAGGGGGGAATCGAACCCCCACGGGATTGCTCCCACGGGATTTTGAGTCCCGCGCGTCTGCCAATTTCACCACTCCGGCACGTACATGAATTACAGACGTATCCCGTCCCACCCTATCAGCTTGCGCGCCGAAATCAACCCGGACGCGGGCGTTCAGCTGTTCCCTATCGCGCCCCCGACTCGCGCGGAGCCGTCTCCAGCCGCGTCGCTTCCCCGCGGAGATGCTGCGCTTGAGCCGGGTCCGGCTCACCGTCGGCGGCCTGGCGGTAGAGATCCGAAGCCTCGGCGCGGCGCCCCAAAGCCGCGAGCGTCTCGGCCATGCAGATCCGTACCGCCTGATCCGGGGCGAGCGCGAACGCACGGCGAAATGACTCCAACGCTTCCTCGTTCCGGCCCGCCGCCCGGAGGGCAACGCCGAGGTAGAGATGAAGCGCCGCGTTGCCCGGCGCGGACGCAATCCCGGCGCGCGCGGTCCGTTCCGCGTCTGTAGGACGCTCCAGAGCAAGCTGCGCGTAGGCGAGCGTCGCCGCAAGCTCTCCATTCTGCGATGAAGCCCCGACGCGCAGGCCACGGCTCGCCCATTCCTCCATCCGGTCGACATCGCCTTCTGCTCCGAAGAGCTGCGCCATCTGGAGGCACCACAGAGCCAGTCGGTCCGAGCCGTTCGGCCGCGGGAGAAGCCCAGCGAAAACGCTGTCTCGCTCCGATCGCGTGCTGATCTTCATAGGCAGCGCGCGGACTTCGATGCGCGGCCCAGAGACGCGGGCGGAGTCCGATGTCCAGACGAGAGGCGTCTGTTCACGTACCTTCGCGTAGTACGCCGTCTCCGTGGGATACGACGCTGACATCGACTCGAATCGCCGCGACACTTCGCTCGACAGAACGACGTACCTGAACCCGTCCAGAAACGCATAGTCATACGCGGGCCGGACCAGCGGCGCGAGCGTCGCATAGAACGGCCACGTCACCGCCGCCCGTTCGTCGCGCCGCACCGTGTTGAACGTGGGACCATAGAGCTCGACCGCCATCGGCTGCGCCGGGTCGATTTGGGCATCGATCCATGCGCGGGCCACGTGGCGTGAGTCCGGCATGGCGAGGGACGCGCGCGTCGCAACATAACCAGGAAGCGGCCACGCCGCGCCGAGCACCAACAGCGCGGCCGGAGCGAGAACTCGGAGCGCACCCGCGGCTCGGATTCGTCCCGCGATCCAAGCTCCCGCCCGGAGCAAGGCGGCAGACGCGGCGATGAACAAGATCGGCATCGCCGGGAGCACGTAGCGCTCCTGGGCGGTCCGAAGCATGCCGTTGGCCAGAACGAGGAGGATGGGGATCGAGACAACAAGCCTCCCCGCCCTTCCCGATCGCCAGAGCACGACCATTCCCGCGAGGCTCAACAGATACGCAGGCCAACCGAGGGCGTTCGGGAGCGCGTTGACGAGATACAAGGGAAGCGAGATCGGAAGGGCCGTCTCCCCTACCCAGTCCGACAGGAGTCGTTCGCGCTGAATCGTGAGGTCCCGGACGGTGGTGTGCAGGTCGAGAAACGTGAACGGCGACGCGATGAAGAAGGCGATCCCGGCCGCCGCGATGCCGATCCAGAGCGAGCGGCTTCGCAAGGCCGTCGCGATCCGACTGAAAGGCCGCCCGTCCGTACCCCCGTGCGCAAATACGAGAACCGGAAGCAGAACGATCGGGGCGTACTTGCTTGCCGCCGCCAGTCCAATCGCCGCGCCGGCCGTGACGGAATCGCGAATGGCGCCGCGCTCCGCCACCAGCACGATCGACCGGGCCGCGATGAGCACGAAGAGCAGGGCGAGAAGGTTGGGGTCCCCGACGTGCTGCGAGGTCTGGATGTGGAGCGGATTCAGGGCGAGGAGCAATGCCGCCGCGAGCCCCGCCCCGGCACCGAGCAACGCCGAGCCGAGCGCGAGGGTGAGCGCGACGGTCGCGACTCCGACCAGCACGCCAACACAACGCCCGAGCAGGAAGATCGAACCCCAGTGGGCCTCCGCATATCGCGCGAAGGCGACGGCCCCGGCGCCGGGGTGGGTCCCCGCGAACCACGCTCGGTACAGCAACTGGACCCCAAGCGTGAGATAGGCGCTGAGACCCGGCCAGCCTCCGGTATGCGGATTGAGGTCGAGCGGCTGGGTTCCGCCCTGCCACATGCCCCAGGCAAGCCCCATCGTCACGCGATCGGTCTCTTCGACCACGCTGTCGTCGAAGACGCGGATTCCGAGGGAAGGGTCCGGGAGCCGGTCGGTGATTCCCCAGAGACGAACAAGAAGGGCGACGGCGAGGACTGTGAGGAGTGCGGGACGAACAAACCGCGAAGGCCCTGTAGATTTTCGCAATCGGGCACCTAACCCGTTGAATTTCTAGAATTTATCAAGCCGCCACGGTCGGCCACGATGACGAGTGAAGCCGGTGTCATACGTAATCAGAGAGATCGATCGATTCCTCAGCCTCCGGCCAGATTTCACGCAGGTGCGGCGGCATGATCCCACGCA
>JBGPMG010000233.1:0-3381 GCA_041486815.1 Candidatus Eiseniibacteriota bacterium
GTGAACCTCGATGAGATCATGGCGCTCGCGGCGTGGATGACCTGGAAGTGCGCGGTCGTCGGGATCCCGTTCGGGGGCGGAAAGGGTGGCATCGCGTGCGACCCATCCAAGATGTCGAAGGGCGAGCTGGAGCGCCTCACGCGGCGCTACACCGCCGATTTGATCGACGTCTTCGGCCCGGAATCCGACGTCCCGGCGCCCGATGTGAACACCAATGAGCAGACGATGGCCTGGATCATGGATACCTATTCCATGCACTCGCGCCACACCGTCACCTCGGTCGTGACCGGAAAGCCGCTCGCGCTCGGTGGTTCTGCCGGGCGGCGTGAGGCCACCGGCCGCGGGGTTCTCCTGGTCATTCGGGAGGCCGCGAGGCGGATCGGCCTGGCGCTCAAGGGCGCCCGCGTGGTTGTGCAGGGCTTCGGCAACGTCGGGTCGGTCGCCGCCGATCTCCTCGCCAAGGATGGAGCCGTCGTCCTCGCGGTCTCGGACGTGCAGGGTGGGATCACGAACCCCGAAGGGCTCGACGTGCCCGCCCTGATTCAATATGTCGCGCAGAAGAAGACGGTCGTCGGCTTCCCCGGCTCCACTCCGATCGACGGCAAGAAGATCTTGGAGCTTTCCTGCGACATCTTGATCCCCGCGGCGCTCGAGAATCAGATCACCCACTCGAACGCGGGCCGAATCCACGCGCGGATCATCGCCGAAGGGGCGAATGGGCCAACGACGCATCAGGCGGACAAGATCTTGAACAAGGCGGGCGTGCTCGTCATCCCCGACATCCTCGCGAACAGCGGCGGGGTGACGGTCTCCTACTTCGAGTGGGTTCAAGACCGGCAAGGGCTATTCTGGCGCGAGGAGGAAGTAAACACCCGCCTCGAGCACATCATGGTTGATTCGTTCCAGGACGTGGCGCGGATGGCCGACGAGCACAAGGTGTCGTTCCGGGTGGCCGCGTTCATGCTCGCGATCAAGCGCGTCGTCGACGCGATGACCCTCCGCGGGGTCTACGCCTAGAGCGGGAATCGTCCGGCCCGATGGAGCCGGACTGCCTTCTAGGAGACCAGCCCCTGCTCGAACACGAGCCTGCCCCTCCGCCCATCGAGTAGCGCTCTGGCCCCGAGGGGGAACGGAAGGTTGCGCCGCGCGTGGCCGGCCTGGATCCCCGTCCGCACCGGCACCCCAAGCGGCTCGAGGTGGTCCACGAGGACCCGGCGTAGCGGGAGCTCGCGGCGTCCCGGCTTCGGCTTGCACCGGTAGAAATCCCCCAGCGCCACCCCGCGAATCCCCGCGAGGACCTTCGAGAGCCTGAGCTGGCAGAGCATGCCGTCGATCTTGTACGGCGGCTCGCTTACTTCCTCCAGGAAGAGGATCGACCCGCGTAGGCTCGGCATCACAGGGGTCCCGACCGCGTAGTGAAGCAGCACAAGGTTTCCCCCGAGAACCCTCCCCCGACGGATTCCCCCGCCTCCGGCGAGGCGCCTGGGGACGCTCAGAATCCGGATCGAGTCCGGCGGAATCGGCCGCGTCACCCAGGAGATCCAACGCCTGAGCTCCCCACCCCGGCCGCGGCCGAATCCCTGGAGGTTCGGTCCGTGCAGCGTCCGCACCTTCGCGTTCCGCGAAAAGCCCAGATGGAAGAAGGTCGCGTCGGAAAACCCGGCAAAGACCTTCGGATCCCTCCGCATGGCCCCCCAGTCGATCGACTCGGCGATACGCATCGCCCCGTAGCCGCCGCGCGCCATGAGAACGCACCGGATGTCCGGATTTCGGAGCATCCGGTTCAAGTCGTCGGCGCGCGCTTGGTCCTCGCCCGCGAGGTGTCCGCGCCGGTCGAAGACGTGCCTGGCCAGCACGACCCGGAATCCCTCGCGCTCGAGGGCGCGCGCTCCGGCCTCGACCTCGCGCCGGCGCACCGGCCCGGACGGCGCCACGATGCCGATCCGGTCGCCCGAACGGAGACGCGGCGGCGCGATCAACGAGGGATTCCGATCGGCCGAGGAGCCGGCTCGACCGGGGGCCGTTTCCGGGCGAGGACCGTGACCAGCCGCTCCTCGGCGTCCCGGGCGCCGCCAACCGAGCTTCTGTTTCCGTTGGTCAGCATCGAGAACACGACGCGCTCCCCGCTCGCCGCCGTCACGTAGCCGGAGAGGGCGCTGACGTTCGTGAGCGTCCCGCTCTTCCCTCGAAAATCCACGGTGCTGTCCAGAGCGGCGAAACGGTTCTTGAACGTGCCGTACCCGCCGGGCCGCGCCAGTCCTTCGCGAAACGGGCGGCCGAGATCCGGATCCTTGTCGATCGCGGTGAGCCAGGTCACGATGGCGCGGGCGGTCACCAGGTCGAGCGGCGAGAGCCCGGACCCGTCTACCAGCGACAGGTCGAGCGTATCGACCCCTGCCTCGGACACGATCTTCGTCAGCTCGGCCAGCCCGCGCTCGCGGCTCTTCCCGGTCGGCGCGGGATCGAGGAGGCGGAGCAGTGCCTCGGCCTCCGTGTTCAGGCTCCACGCATTCACGATTCCGACGATGTCGGAGGCGGGGGGCGAGGACAACGTGACAACGGCCACGGTGCGCTCGCGATCGACCGCCGCCCAGCCGGGGGTGCCGAGAGCCGCGGCCGAATCAAACGAGGATGCCGGGGTTCCGATCAGCCCCTGCGCCCGGTGCTCCGATGAAGCCCCGTTCCTAGAGAGCACGCGGGTCTGGGCGTCGACCTCGATCCCAGCGCGGCGCATCGCGCCAAGGAACATCAGGGCCGCGGTCGAATCGGGATCCGGGACCGCGGCCTGTCGTTTGATGGTGGCGCCGAGGGGAATGACCCCGAAGACATCGAGAAAGCGTGAGCCGGGAGCGCGACGGAAGTCGAGGCGCGCCGCCGTGCCCGCCGCTCCGACCGCGGGATGGCCCCTCACGACCAGAGGCACCTCCGGGGGATCGAGCGTGAGGGTGACCCCGCTTGGCGTGGCGGTCGCGATCAGGGTAGTGGCATTGCCGTTCGCCAGGACGGCGTTCACGGCCGCGCCGTAGGCGTAGGAGAAGTCGTCGTGGGCCCACCCCGGCCCATACGGCTCGGACGCGAACACCGACCCGTCAATCCAGAGGATCCCCTCGAACTTCGCAAGCCCGCTCTGACGGAGTTTGTAGGCGAGCGAATCGAGTAGGCCGCGCGATCCGGGGGAGATCAGCTGGTACACGTCGGGCATCCCGCTCGCGCGGAGGACGAGGTCGCCATTGAAGTGGATGTCGCCCTGGCGCCCGGAGGCGCGGCCGCGAGCGACCACGACCGTTTCCCTGCGGTAGTCGCGTCCATACCGGCGCAGGAACGATCCGGTCGTAAACAGCTTGGCGTTGCTCCCCGGGATCATCCGGGCCGCGACGTGGA
>JBGPMG010000234.1:0-3268 GCA_041486815.1 Candidatus Eiseniibacteriota bacterium
AGACCCCGCACGAGCGGCACGAACGCCCCCGAATACGGAAGGTCGCCCCAGTCGTCGGAGAAGGAGCTAAGAAAGACGCCGACCCCCGGCGCCGCGACGACGAGCGGCAGGCCTCCGGACGTCTGCACAACGATCTCCGCGCGGGGAGACGTCGCGCGTCCGCGAATGAGCGCCGTCAGGCGCGACTGCGTCAGCGTCGAGCCGACGCCGACCGGGATCCCCTCGAGCACGTCGTGCGCCGGAAGCCGGGCCTTGAGCTCGAAAGGAGCGCCGGCCGCCGCCTGCTCCACGCCATCGAGGGCGAGATCGATCAGCCCCGGGAACAGATGCGCGCCGTAATAGTCGGGGTCGGAGTGGGGACCGAGCGCAACGACCAGCCCTCCCCCATCGCGAAGAAAAGCGCGAAGCCTGCCCTCGGCGTCCGCCGAGAGAGAGGCGACGTCTTCCAGGAGCACGACGTCGCTCTTCGTTCGACTGAGCGAGAGGAGCGAGGCCGGGGTTCCGGTTTCGACGGTAAACCCTCCGGCGCCGTCGCCGCTGGGGTCGAGCGCCAGCGCCGCGAATCGCGGCGGAGGCGATCCATCGCGAGCCTCCGCGATTCGTAGGACGCGGAGACTCCGCGGCGCGCCGAGGGCGGCGTACCAGCGATCGTCCGCGGGGAGAGCGTCTTGATCGGTTTCCAAGATGACCGGCCCCGAAGAAGCGGCCGCGTCGGGCGCGCCCCGCCAATCGAGCGGCATCGAGAGCCAGCGCGACTCGTCTCCTCGAAGCGTCACGTCTCCGCCGCCGATCAAGGCGTCGCCCCGGCGAACGCGGACCGCGATGCGGTCGCTCGGCGAATCGGCGTGATTCGCGAAGCGCGCGCGCAACTCAAGCCCGCGTCCCTCGGGGCCCGGCCTGAGCTGAGGGTCGACGTCTTGAAACGCGTGGTTCGGCATACGGCTCTGGACCAGCGGCACGACGTAGACCCGGACGCCTGCCCCGGCCGCGGCCGCGATCTCCGCCCGCGTCTCGGAGCCGAAGTTGGAACGCTGGAGGTCGGTGATCAGATAGAGCTCCCTCGCCGCGAGGTGGCTCCGAAGCAACGCGCGGTGAGCTTCGAGGATCGCCTCCGGCATCCGCGCCGGGAGCGAGGTCGCTACGACCCGGTCGAGGGCGCGCAAGAGGCGGACCCGGTCGGTCGTATGTCCCGCGCCGGCCGCGTCGGGATGCGTGGAGGTCGCGATCGAGATCTCGTCGCCCGGCCGCCCCGCTTCCAAGATCGCCGCGGCCCGCTCCTTCGCGGCCTCGATCCTCGGATGCGCCTGCTCGTCCAACGCCCCCATGCTCTCGGAGTCGTCGATCAGGATGGCCACCGCCGCGGCCGAGTGAGCCACCGTGTTGCGCGGGGTCAGCGACGGGCGCGCGAAGGCCAGCACGAGGAAGAGGATCGCGAGGGTGCGCAGAATCAGAAGGAGGATCTCGCGAAGCCTGAGGCGGCGGATCTCCTGCGGCTCGAGGTCGCGGAGGAACTGGGTTGTCGGAAATCGCACCTCGGGGAGCCGCCGGCGGCTCAGGAGATGGATCACGATCGGAATGGCGACCGCGGGGAGCGCCCAGAGGAACAACGGGTTCAGGAACGAGAAGGAGGGCATGCGTACCGGGCGCTAGAGGAGCCGCGCGCGCTTGGAGAGGTACTCGAGCAGCGCGCGGTCGTACGGCTGGTCGGTCGTCAAGGGAACGTAGCCCGCGTTCTTCTCGATACAATACTGGCGGATCCGATCCCTCCACTCGCCCACGCGCGCGCGGTAATCCGGGCGAAGCTCCTGGGGTCGCGTGGTCACGCGCTCGCCCGACTCCATGTCCACGTAGACCGCCTCGCGCTCGAAATTGAACGAGACCTCCTGGGGGTCGAGCACGTGGAAGACGAGGACCTCATGCTTGCGGTGGCGGAAGTGGTGGATCGCCTGCTCAATTCGATCGGGTTCGTCGAGGAGATCGGAAAGGATGACGACGAGTCCGCGGCGGGTCATCCGCTCCGCGAGGGAGTGGAGCGACGCGGCGAAATTGGTGGTGCCGCCGGGCGTGAGGCGCTCCAGAAGCAAGAGGAGCGGGCGCACGTGCCCCATCGTGGAGCGAGGCGGGATCTGTTCGCCCTGCCCCGAGGCGAACGCGAACATGCCCACGGCGTCGTTCTGGCGGAGCATGAGGTACGCGAGGGCGGCGGCGAGCTGGCGCGCGTAATCGAGCTTCGTGATCCCGTGCGAGCCGTATCCCATGCTGGCGCTCGTGTCGACGAGGAGCATGGCGCGGAGGTTCGTCTCCTCTTCATATTGCTTGATGTACTTGCGATCGGATTTCGCGAGGACTTTCCAATCGAGATGGCGGAGCGGATCGCCCGGCATGTACTGGCGGTGCTCCGCGAACTCGACGCTGAAACCGTGGTAGGGGCTCCGGTGGAGCCCCGTGAGGAATCCCTCGACGACCAGCCGCGCCGTGAGATCGAGGCGCGCGAGCTTCGAGACGAAGTGAGGATCGAGGAGGCGCGGACGGTTTTCGCTCATGCCGGCCCCGCGCTACGAGTGCTTGCCGTCAACGCTCGGAGTCGCCTCGAGGAGCTTCGCGATGATGTCGAGGCTCGAGATCCCATCGGCCTCGGCGTTGAAGTTCGGGATGATCCGGTGGCGAAGCACGGACGGCGCGACCGCCTTCACGTCGTCGGCCGCCGGCGTGGGCCGGCCGGCGAGCGCCGCCCGGGCCTTCGCGCCAAGAACGAGGTATTGGGCGGCGCGAGGGCCGGCGCCCCAGCTCACCCAGTCGCGCACGAACGATTCGCTCTGCGGGCCCGGCCGCGAGGCGCGCGCGAGGCGGACCGCGTAGCGGACAACATGCTCCGAGACCGGGATCCGCCGCACCAGGTGTTGAAGCTCGAGGATCCGGTCGACGCCCATGACCTTCTTCGGCTCCGCCTCGTAGGCGCTCGTCGTGGTCGCCACGATGCGCTCCTCTTCGGTATCGCTGGGGTAGCCGACTGAGATGTGGAACATGAACCGGTCGAGCTGGGCCTCGGGAAGCGGATAGGTCCCTTCGAACTCGATTGGATTCTGGGTCGCGAGGACGAAGAACGGCAGGGCGAGCGGATGGGTCGTGCCGCCGGCGGTGACGCGGTACTCCTGCATCGACTGCAGGAGGGCGGCCTGGGTCTTGGGCGGGGTCCGGTTGATCTCGTCGGCCAGGACCAGGTTGGCGAAGATCGGCCCCTTGATGAAACGGAAGGCGCGCCGCCCGG
>JBGPMG010000235.1:0-3260 GCA_041486815.1 Candidatus Eiseniibacteriota bacterium
CCGGTTGACCCGTGGGGCGGCGGGGCCCTATCCTGCGCGGGTGCTCGTCCTACTTCTGACTCTACTGGCGCTTCTGCTGCCGGGGTGCGCCGGAACCCACGGAAAGACCCGCGAAGTACCGATCCCCCTGAGCGATCAGCACGAGCGGATCATCGGCAGCCGCCTGGCCACCCGCTTCGAAATCCGCCTGCGGCCCTACTCCGACCCGGCGGTAAACGACTACGTGAACCAACTGGGGCAACGGATTGCCCGCTTATCGGATCGGCCTGAGATCCCCTACACGTTTCGGATCTTCATCGATGCCGATCCAAGGGCAGTCGCGTTTCCTGGCGGCGAGATCTACGTCTCGACCGGATTGCTGCAGCGGGTCGATACCGAGTGTCAGCTCGCGGGGGTCCTGGCGCACGAGATCGCCCACGTTGCCTCGCACCATCCGAGCAGCGTCCTCGAACGGGAGCTCGAAGACGCGGAGCTCGCAGCGATTGCGCACGCCGGCCGGTCGGCCGACCGCGGAGTCGACTCGACGGCAGCCGGGGCGAAGGCGCTGGCGCTCTTGGCGGTAGGCTATGGCCAGGAGACCGAGCGCCAGGCGGATCGCACCGCGCTCCTCTACGTCTCACGGGTCGGGCTCAGCCCCCAGGGGATGATTGAAGTGATGGGACATCTAAACCCTTCAAGCGCCAAGAAAGAAGTGTTTTGGGAGCCACTGGCCGGAGGCCATCCTTCCCCGGTCCAGCGGGCCACCCTTCTCCAGGCGGAGCTCAAATCGCTCGGCCTCGACGCGGGTCTCCCGCGCGATCTCCGACCGTACGCGCCGGTCAAAAGCCGACTGAAGTAGGTGCCGTTGCGACGCCGGTCCGGGCACCGGCGAGCGGTGCCCGTCGCGATCCTTCCTGCCATCGTCGCCGTGTGGATTGTTTCGGCGTGGCCATCCCCGGCCTCTGGCGGCGCCTGGGCTCGGGATCTGGGGGAGGCGTACGCGAAGGCGTCGGTGGCGCGACTCGAGGCCCGCGAGATGTTCGACGCCTCCGGGGCGGTCCGCCCGATTCTGGACCCGGCGACGTACGATCAGCCCCGCTACACAGAGCTCGGCACGGCGCTCTACGTCGAATACGGATTGCTGGGCGCGCTGACCCTCGTGGGGAGCCTGCCCTTGAAAGAGGTGACCCAGGAGGCGGGGGGGCGATTCGGAGCCGGTGGGCTCTACGGGGAAACGTTCGGGTTCGGCGATTTCCATCTCGGTCTCCGCGTGCCGCTTCACCGGGGGCGATGGGCCGCCGCCGCCGAGCCCGATCTTAAGATTTCGTTGCGTCGCGACGCTCCCAGTGGATCCTCTGACCCCGCACTCGGCACCGGCTTCACCGACTTTGGCGCCGCGCTCTCCATCGGAGCAGGGATCCCTCGTGTCCGCGGGTACGCGCAGGGAAGCGCGGGGTATCGAATTCGCGGCGGACGCACCGCGGAGGAGATCTATTGGGGTCTCGAGGTCGGGCTCGAGCCAGTCCGGCCGCTTCGAGCGCGCCTCCAATACGACGGGGTCAATTCCCGCGGGGCGGGGGACGTGCCGGCGGTGCCCTTCGGGACGAGCGCGCCAAGCCCGAGTGCGGGGGAGCAGGACTACCAACGGCTGGCCCCGACGCTGGCCGTTCCGCTCGGTGGGAACCACGAGCTTTCGGTGACGTGGCGCCGGATCATGGGTGGACGGAGCACGATCCGCTCGTCCGAGTGGGAGGTGGGCTTCTCGTTTCTCGGAAGCTTGGTTCCGGCTTCCGCGCTCTAGGCGCCCTGCATCGCCGCGAGCGCCCGCTCCATCGCGCTCGCGACGATTCGAAGTCCGGTTCCGGCGCCTTGGGTGAGGTGGAGCCGCAGCACAGGCCTCTCGTGCCTCTCGAGGGCCGCGTAATCTCCGAGCGCTTGCGCCGCCTTGAGCTGCCCGAACGAGAATTTCTCCCCGGGGATTGCCAGATCGGTCGGATCGGCGGCGGTGATCTCGACGAAGAGGCCGCCCCGTGGCCCGCCCTTGTAGAGCTGGCCGATCGAGTGAAGGTAGCGTGGGCCGTACCCCTGGAGCGCGGGAAGGTGAATGGCGTTCCTCACGGCGCGCCGGAGAAGCGAGAACGACGCTTCCGCCGCCGCGTTTCGCTCGATGTAGGCGAGGATGGCGAGATACCCGCCCGGCCTCGCGAGCGCCAGGAAGCGATTCAGCACCATCTCGAGGCTCGCCATGGAGGGCGCGCCCGCCTGAAGCTGGGTCCACACCCGGTCCGGCGCGTAGATCTCAACTCCCTCGCCGCGCGCTCGGGGTTCCTCGGCCGGAAGGGAGCCCGTCTTCTCGAGGGAGGCGAGGATTGCTCGGGTGTTGTCCTTGCTCTCCTGGACGTTCGGCTCGTCGAACGGATTGATCTTGAGGATCGACCCCAACAGCGCCGTCGCGACCTCCCACCGGTAGAACTCGCCCGCGATCGCATCCCGGTCGGGCAGCTTGATGCGGACGAAGGGCGCCCCGGCGCGGCCGAGGTCGGTTTCCAATCGCGCGAGGTCCGCGTCCGGCTCTCCCTCGAGCACAATCGACAGGAGAACGCGGTCGCTCCCGTAGTGGTGCGCCGGACCGAGCGGCTCCCCCTCGACGGGAATCATTCCGGTCCCATTCTTGCCGGTGCTCTCGGCCACCAGCTGCTCGATCCAGTATCCGAGCGGCCGAAGCGCGGGCGTCGTCAAGAGCGTCAACTTGTCGCGGCCGGCGCGCGCCGCCGCGCCGAGGAGCGCGCCGAGTCGAAGCGCTCCGTTTTCCTCGCCGCCGCCGCCGAGCGATGCCTCGCGCGCCGCGAGAGCACGGTTCGCGATCACGTCGAGGTCGAGACCCAGAAGTGCCGCGGCCACGGCTCCGAAGTAGGTCAGCGCCGAGAACCGGCCGCCCACATCGCTCGGATTCCGGAACGTCCGGCGAAACCCTCCCGCGGCGGCCAGCCGATCGAGGGCGGATCCTTCGTCCGTGATCGCCGCGAAGCGGTGGCCGGGTTTTGGAAGGCCGAGCGCCTCGACGCGGGAGCGGAAGTAGCGGTACTGGCTCAGCGTCTCGATCGTCGTTCCGGACTTGCTCGCCACGACGAAGAAGGTGTGGTCGAGGCGTGCCGCTGCTTCCGCGTTCTGGATCGACGCCGGGTCGGTGGAGTCCAGGACCTCGAGCGTCGGAGCTCCCGGACCCGCTACTTCCACGCGCTGGAAGACTTCCGGCGCGAGGCTCGATCCGCCCATGCCGA
>JBGPMG010000236.1:0-3216 GCA_041486815.1 Candidatus Eiseniibacteriota bacterium
AGCTCGAGTCGCCCACCATGAACCGGTAGGCCGAGGGTTTGCGCTGGGAGCGCTGGATGCTGACTTCCTTGCCGATCAGGCTCGCTTCGATCCGGACCGGGACGTCCTGGATCGTGCAGCGCTCGAGGACGATCGAGTGCTCGATCTCGCTGTTCCGGATCCGCACGTCGTCGTAGATCGACGAGAACGGCCCGATGTACGAATTCTCGATCACACATCGCTCGCCCAGGGTGAGCGGGCCGCGAAGCACCGAGTTCTTTACGACGGTGCCCTCCGCGACGATGACCTCGCCCTCGGCTCGGGTCTGGTCGTCGAGGGTGCCGCGAATCGAGCGCTTGGCCCTTGAGAGCACCATCCGGTTCGCCTCGAGAATGTCTTCGAGCTTCCCCGTGTCCTTCCACCACCCTCCGATGATGTGATGTCGGACATCCCGCCCGCTGTCGATCAGATGCTGGATCGCGTCGGTGATCTCGAGTTCGTTCCGGAACGAAGGCTTAATCGCGTCCACCGCCTCGAAGATCGTCGAATCGAACATATAGACGCCCACCAAGGCAAGATCGGACCGGGGCTGCTTCGGCTTCTCGACCAGCCTCTTGATCCGAGTGCCGTCCAGTTCGGCCACGCCAAACTCCTCGGGGTGCGGGACGTGCGCGAGGAGGATCTGGCTGTTCGGGCGATCCCGGCGGAACTCCTCAACCAGCGGCGTGATGCCGTCGAGGATGAGGTTGTCGCCCAGATACATGACGAAGCTGTCGTCGCCGAGGAATCCGCGCGAGACCTTGACCGCGTGCGCGAGGCCGAGCGGCGCGTCCTGCCGGATGTAGGTGACGCGGATGCCGAAAGCCGAGCCGTCTCCCACCGCGGCGCGGATCTCGGCCTCGGTGTCGCCGACGACGATGCCGACGTCCGTGATCCCCGACGCTCGGATCGCTTCGATTCCGTAGAAGATGATCGGCTTGTTGGCGATCGGAACGAGCTGCTTGGCGCTCGTGTGGGTGATCGGGCGAAGCCTCGTTCCCTTCCCGCCGCTCAAGATCAGGGCCTTCATCGCCATGCTCAGACCATTACCACGGCGCCGTGAACCGCGTCGGTGAATGGACGGACGGGCAGGCCGCGCTCGTGCGCGGTGCCGGTCACGATGATCCGCGCGCCCGCCCCGACCAGCGCGGCCGCTTCACTCGGATGGCGAATGCCGCCGCCGACCGCGACCGGCAGCGGCGCGCCCCTCGAGACCGCGCGAACCAAGGACGCGGGGACCGGACTCGGGGCGCCGCTCCCTCCCTCGAGGTAGACCATCGCCATGCCGAGACACGCGGCCGCCTGAGCGTGCGCGACGACGCGCGCGGCCGGCTCCGTGGGGAGCGGCGACGTGCCCGTCGTGCGCGCGACGGAGGATTCCTCCGAGTCGCCTATCAAAAGATATCCGGTCGGGATCGACTCGATCCCCCATTCGAGCAGCTTCGGTGCGCCTCGGACCTGCTCTTCCACGAGATAGCGCGGATCGCGGCCGGAGAGGAGCGAGAGAAAGAGAACCGCGTCCACGCCCGGAAAGAGCTGATCGGCCGCGCCGGGGAAAAGAATGATCGGGAGATCCGCGCCACCGCGGAGGGCGGCCAGAATGAGGGTCGGGTCCCGTTGGATCGGCGTGCTGCTCCCGATCAAGATCGCGTCCGCGGAGGCTTCCGCGCACTCGCGCGCCAGGTCGGCCGCCCGCGCCGGAGTCGAGCGGTCGGGATCCACGAGCACGAGGTGCGCCGCGCCCTGACGCCCGGCCGACTCGAAAAGCGCTCGACCGACGCCACCCGCCCGGGCCCGTTCCGACCGGATTGTCATGCGCCCGCCGGCCCCGCTGTCTTCGTGCCCTTCAAGCGCTCCTCCGCGAATGCGGCGCCTCGATCCAGGATTTCGCGGAGCCGCGACGCATCCTTTGCCCCCGCGACCGCCATCTCCCTTTTCCCCCCGCCCTTGCCACCGACGATCGAAACGGCGTCGCGCACCCAGGCGTCCGCGGCCAGCCGCTCCACAGCCTCCGCCCCGACCGAGGCCGCGACCGAGAGCTTTCCGTCGATCACCGCGGCCAAGAGGCCGCCCCCGTTGGGGAGCCCCTTTCGAATCAAATCGCTCGCGTCGCGGAGCTCCTCCACGCTCGCAGCCTCCACGGAAGCGAAGACCAGAGGAGGATCGCCGGCCGCCTTCGCGTTTCGGATGAGCTCGAGGACGCGCTCCGCGACCTGTTGCCGGTTCTGCTTCGTTTGCTTCTCATGGAGCCGCCGCGCCTCATCCTGAAGCGCTTGCACGCGGGCGGCCAGTTGGTCGCGCGGCGCCCCGAGCCGGGTGGCGAGCTCCCGCAGCAGCGTCCGGTCCTCCTCCGCGTGCCGGTAGGCGAGCGCCCCGGTCACCGCTTCGATCCGCCGCGTCCCCGCGGCGATCGCCGCTTCCGATTCGATCCTCATATAGCCGATCTCTCCCGTGCGGCGCACGTGGCAACCGCCGCAGAGCTCCCTGCTATACCCCTCCACGATCACCTGGCGCACCCGCTCCCCGTATTTCTCGCCGAAGAGGGCCATCGCGCCCTTCTCCTGCGCATCCTTGAGGGAGGTGATCTCGATCCGGACCGGAATGTCGGCGAGAACCTTCGCGTTCACTTCCTCCTCGATCGCGTGGAGGTCCTCCGGGGTGAGGGCCTTCCCGTGGCTGAAGTCGAACCGGAGGCGATCAGGCGCGACGAGCGATCCCGCCTGCTTCAGGTGCGTTCCCAGCCGGCCGCGGAGCGCCGCGTGGAGGAGATGGGTCGCGGTATGATTCCGCTGCGTCGCCGCGCGCTTCTCGGCGTCGACCTCCGCGCGGTAGGGACCGGCGTTCGGCGAGCCCTCGACGACTTCCACCCGGTGAACGATCGAATCGCCGTCGCGGTAGGTATCGACCACGCGAAGCCGCGCCTTCGGCGCGCCCGGCATCGAGGTGATGAAGCCGGTATCCCCGACCTGCCCGCCCCCTTCGGGGTAGAACGGCGTCCGGTCGAGCGTGAGCTCGACCTCAGGGACAGCCCCGGCGCCGCCTTGGACCTCCCGGACCGCCCGCGCCGAGACGCCTTCGAGAACCCACGCGTCGTAGCCCAGAAACTCGGAGTGCGGGCCCTCGCTGAGGGAGCGCCAAGGGCCCGCCTCGGCGCGGCGCGTCTCGAACCGAGACGACTTGCGAGCGCGCTCGCGCTGA
>JBGPMG010000237.1:0-3059 GCA_041486815.1 Candidatus Eiseniibacteriota bacterium
CGGCGACGTACCGGACGCCGGAGGAGCTGGAATATTGGAAGAAGCGGGACCCGGTTCCCCGATACGAGAAACTGTTAATGGAGCGCGGCCTCATCGACGAGGCGCACAAGCAGACGACGCTCCAGCGCATCGAGCGGGAGATCGAAGAGGCCATCGAGTTCGCGGAGAAGAGCCCGCACCCGGATCCATCCGAGGTATTGGAGGACGTCTACGCCCCGCTCGGCTAAGGGGACAGGTAAGACCCCGCGCGAAACGCGGGTGGAGATGGTTCAGCTCGTTCTCCCGAATGACGCGAACACCCTCGGGAACGTGCTGGGCGGGATGGTGCTCCACTGGGCCGACCTCGCCGCCGCCGTCGTGGCGCACCGGCATTGCCGGTCGGAGGCGGTGACCGCGTCGATGGATCAGGTCTCGTTCCTGGCGCCGATCAAGGTGGGCCAGGTGGCCGCCTTTTCGGCGCGGATGACCTATGTCGGCCGGACGTCGATGGAGATCCGCGTCGACGTTGAGAGCGAGGATCTCGGGACCGGCAAGAAGCGGAAGACCAGCACCGCCTACATGACGTTCGTCGCGATCGACAAGAGAGGGCGGCCGAAATCGGTGCCTCCCCTGATCCTAGAGACCGAAGAAGAGCGGCGCGAAGCCCGGGCCGCACAGGCGCGCCGGGCCGAGCGATTGAGACACCGGGGGCCACAGCCTTGACGGGAGAGAACGCATCGATGAAGACCATGGACCGAGCTCAAGCGCCGGCGGCCGCGCCGGCGGACGTGAAAACCATGACGTTGATCGAGGCCATCACGCAGGGCCTCGCCGAGGAGATGGAGCGGGACGAGCGCATTTTCCTGATCGGCGAGGATATCGGCAGCTACGGCGGCGTGTTCAAGGCGACGAGGGGCCTCTACGAGCGCTTCGGCCCCATGCGCGTCATCGACAGCCCGATCTCCGAGAATTTTCTCGTGCAGGGGATGATCGGCGCGGCGATCGCGGGGCTCATCCCCTCCCCCGAGATCCAGTTCGACGATTTCATCTCGCTCGCCGTGGACGGGATCATCGAGCACGCGGCCAAGATGCGCTACCGGTCGGGCGGCATGTTCACCTGCCCGATGGTGATCCGCTGCTGCTACGGCGGCGCGGTGGGAGGCGGCATCTACCACTCGCAGTCCAACGCGTCCTGGTTCATGCACGCGCCGGGACTGGTCGTGGTGACCCCGTCGACGCCGCACGACGCGAAGGGGCTCCTCAAGGCCGCGTTCCGCGGACAGAACCCGGTTCTCTACTACGAGCACAAGCGCCTCTACCGAACTGTGAAGGGCCCGGTCCCGCAGCACGACTACACCGTTCCCTTAGGGAAGGCGGCCGTCGCGCGGGAGGGCCGGCACGTGACGGTGATCTCCTACGCCCTCATGCTCCAGCGAACGCTCGAGGCGGCGGAGATCCTCGCTCCGGAAGGGATCGAGGTCGAGGCGATTGATCTGCGCACGCTCGTGCCCTACGACAAGGAGACGATCCTCAGCTCGGTCGAGAAGACCGCGCGCGCGGTGGTCGTATACGAAAGCTCGCGGACAATGGGAGTAGGCGCGGAAATCAGCGCGATGATCGCCGAGGAGGGCTTCGGCTTCCTCGACGCGCCGGTCAGGCGCGTGTCGCCCCCCGATGCTCCTCAGGAGCCGTTCGCGCCGGTCCTGGCCGATACCTATCTCCCGGATGCCAAGCGGATCGCCCAGGCGATCCGCGAAACGGTGGCCTACTAGCCCGGCCCTTAGGGGCCGGAGTCGGAGGAAGGGATGCCCGTCACCATCGTAGTGCCTCAGCTCGGCGAGAGCGTGGTCGAGGGCACGATCGGCAAGTGGCTGAAGAAGGTCGGCGATCCGATCGCCAAGGACGAGCCGATCGTCGAGATCATCACCGACAAGATCAACATCGAGCTCCCCGCCCCGTCCGCCGGCACGCTCGGCCAGATCGTGGTTCCGGAAGGCGCCGTGGCGCAGGTCGGCGATCCGCTCGGCGTGATCCTCGCGGCCGGCGAATCGCTGCCCGCTGGGGGCGCCGCGGCACCGGCCGCCGGGGGCGCCAAGCCGTCCGGGTCCGCCGCTCCAAGCCCGCCCGCGGCATCCCGCCCCGCGCCGTCGTCACAGCGTTTTGCTCCGGCGATGGCCATGGGCGGGACGGCCGTCGCCACCGCGACCGCGCTTGGTCCTGCGAACGCCAGCGCGCCCTCGACGGACGGAATGCATCTATCGCCGGCGGTTCGGAAGCTCGCCAAGGAGCACAACCTCGACGTGTCGCGGATCCGCGGCTCCGGAATGGGCGGGCGTGTGACCCGCGAGGACGTCCTCGCCCATTTGGAGGCCGGCACCGTCGCGAGCGCGGCGGGCGTCGCTACGATGGCGCCGCCCGCGTCCCGTCCGGCGCCGAAGCCGCTCGCGCCGGTTCCGGTGCCCTACTTCGCCGCTCCCGGGAGCCGTGAAGTCGAGATCCGCCCGCTCACCAACGTACGGAAGAAGATCGCCGAGAACATGCTCCGCTCGAAGCACAACGCCGCCCACTGTTCCTCGTGGGACGAGGTGGACATGACGGCGCTGGTCGAGCTTCGGGGGCGGCTCAAGGAAAAGGTGAAGTCGCAGTACGGTCTCAATCTCACCTACATGCCGTTCATCATCCGCGCGGTCACCCGCGCGCTCAAGGAGTATCCCGTTCTCAACGCCTCGATGACCGAGACCGAGGCCCACTACAAGAAGTACTACAACATCGGCGTCGCGGTGCATCGCGAGCAGGGGCTGATCGTCCCGGTCGTGCACGACGCCGATCGGAAGACGATCGTCCAGCTCGCCGCCGAGATCGAAGATCTCGGGAATCGCGCGCGGGCCGACAAGCTCACGCTCGACGACATCCAGGGCGGGACGTTCACCGTCACGAACGCCGGCATGTTCGGCGCGACCGCCTCGACGCCGATCATCAACTATCCCGAAGTCGCGATCCTGGGAGTGGGGAAAATCGTGAAGCGGCCGGTTTACGGCGACGGGGGTCAGGTGAATCCGGCGGGGTTGGGGTTTTTGTGA
>JBGPMG010000238.1:0-3051 GCA_041486815.1 Candidatus Eiseniibacteriota bacterium
ATCCTCGAGTCGTTCGATCGCGAAGAGAAGCTCTCGACCACCGTCTCGACGGCGGAGAAACGCATCCAGGCCGAGGAAGCCCGGCGGAAGGAGGGGGAGGAGAGCCTGGCGCGAGAAGCCGCGGAGCTCGAGCAGCGCATCCACTCGCTTATCCAGGACCGCGACGCGGTGAAGCCGCGCGTGCCGGCGCCGCTCCTGAGCCGCTACGACCGCCTGGCCTCGGCCCGGGACGGGATCGCGGTCGCGGAGGTGAAGAAGGGCGCCTGCGGCGCCTGCTTCAAGGGGCTCACGCCGCACGCGCTCCAAGAAGCGCGCAAGGGCGACCAGATCCAGATCTGCGAATCGTGCGGCCGCATCATGATTTTGGCGGAGGTAGGGGCGCCCTAGCGGATTCACCGCGCTCTTCCCATCCCCCAAGGAGATCAACCCATCGGAGCCCTTCGACATCTCCTGCCATATCTGAGACAACACAAGATCGCCCTCTTTGTCGGCGGGATCTCGGTGCTCCTCACGAATGTCTTCCAGGTGTGGTCCCCCTGGATCGTGCGTCAGGCGGTCGACCATCTGCAGGCGGGCGTGGCGCGCGCGACGATCGCGAGGGACGCGGGGCTGATTCTCCTGGCGGTCGTCCTCCAAGGGATCTTCCTCTTCACGATGCGCATGTCGCTCATCCGCGCCTCGCGGCGCATCGAGTACGAGCTTCGGAACGACATGTTCGACCACTTCGCGCGGCTCCCCGCGAGCGCCTACCGGACCCGGAAGGTTGGGGACCTCATGTCCCGGGCGACCAACGATCTCGACGCCGTGCGGAATTTCCTCGGCCCGGGCATCATGTACTTCGCGAACACCATCGTCATGTTCGTGATGGCCGTGACCCTGATGTTCCGGATCGATGTGCGCCTCACCCTCGTCTCGCTGATCCCGCTCCCGATCCTTTCCCTCGTGGTCGCGCGCCTCGGGGCGCGGCTCCACCACTACTACGAGGCGATCCAAGCGTCGTTCGCCGCGCTGACCGCGAAGGCTCAGGAGACGCTCGCGGGAATCCGCGTCGTGAAGGCGCATGTCGAAGAGGACGGGGAGTACGGGGCGTTCCGAATCTTGCACGAGGACTACCTCGAGAAGAACCGGGGCATGGTGCGGATCTGGTCCGCGATGGGAGGGATCCTCTCGCTCCTCGGGGGTATCGCCGCCGCGGTCGTGCTGTGGGTAGGCGGAAGCGCGGTCGTCCACGGGCGCATCACCTTGGGTGAGATGGTCGCGTTTCAGATCTACCTGGCGATGCTTCTCTGGCCGATGATCGCGTTGGGGTGGGTGTCGAACCTGTTCCAGCGCGGCGCCGCGTCGATGGCGCGCATCCGGGTGATCATGGATCTCCCCGCCGAGGAGGACGTGATCCGCGACGGCGCGGGGAGCCAGGCCGCGGCGGCGAAGGAGGTTTCTACGGCATCGAGGGCGGTTGCGGCCGCGCCCGACGCTGCGCTTCCCACGAAGGACGCGACGGTCGAGCTCCGGGGCGTTGGCTTCCTCTATCCCGAGACCGAGCGGTTCGTGCTCCGGGGCGTCGACCTCACCCTGCGACCGGGCGAGACCGTCGCGGTCGTGGGCCGCACCGGCGCGGGGAAGACGACCCTGCTCAACCTCATCGCCCGACTCTACGAGCCGACGGAGGGAGCCGTCCTCGTCGGCGGGATCCCCGCCGACCAGTGGCCCCGGGGAATCTTGCGTAGACGGTTCGGAATCGTTCCCCAGGAGACGTTTCTCTTCTCGGAGACGATCCGCGCCAATATCCACTTCGGTTTCGACGACGGCGAAGTCCAACCGGCCGCGGAGGCCGTCGCGGAGCGCGCCGGTTTGGGCGCCGATCTTTCCCAGTTCCCGGCGGGCCTCGACACCATGATCGGCGAGCGCGGGATCACGCTCTCCGGAGGACAGAAGCAGCGCGTCGCGCTCGCGCGCGCGTTGGCGCTCGAGCGTCCGGTGCTCCTTCTCGACGATGCGTTCGCGAGCGTCGACCCCGGTACGGAAGAGCAGATCTTGGAAACGCTATTCCGCCTCGAGCACCGCCCCGCGATCCTGCTCGCGACGCACCGGCGTTCCGCGCTCCTTAGGGTCGATCGGATCGTCGTGCTGGACGAGGGGCGAATCGTCGCCTCGGGGACGCACCAGGAGTTGATCGAGCAGGGCGGCCTCTACGCGGACCTCTATCATCGGGAAGAGGTCGTGGAAGAACTGGAGGCGCTCTAGTGGCCGGTCCCTGGGGCTCCGCCGCGGACGACATCGACGCGCAGGGCGCGATCTACGACCGGCGCCTCGCCGGCCGGCTCCTCCGGTACCTGAAGCCGTACCGCAGGGAGGTCACGCTCTCGGTCATCCTTCTCGGCGCGATCTCGCTCCTCGAGGTCGCGGGTCCCTACCTGACCAAGGTGGCGATCGATACCTACGTGAAGCCCACCGCCGGCGCGGGCGCGATCCCGGCCCAAGCCGGGCGCGGGCTCCTCCTCCTCGCGGCCGCTTACGTCGCGATCCTGGCCGTCGGCTTCGTGCTGCGCTACGTGCAGACCTTCACCATGTCGATGGTGGGCCAGCGCGCGATGCAGGACTTGAGGCTCGACATCTTCCGCCACCTCCAGACCCTGACGCCCTCCTATTTCGACACGCGTCCCGTCGGGCGGATCCTCACGCGGGTCACGCAGGACGTCGCGGTGCTGAACGAGCTCTTCGCACAGGGCGTCGTGGCTGTGATCGGGGACCTCTTCATGCTCTTTGGGATCGTGGGGGCGATGCTCTGGCTCAACTGGAAGCTGGCCCTCGTGACGCTCACGACCGTGCCGCTGCTGGTCGTCGCGACGGCGATCTTCCGCGCGAAGGTGCGGGTCTCCTATCGGCGTGTCCGGACTCGGCTCGCGCGGATCAACGCCTTCTTACAGGAGCATCTTCAGGGGCTCGACGTCCTCAAGTTCTTCAACGCGGAGACGAAGGAGTGGCGCAAGTTCGACCGCGCCAACCATGACCATTACACGGCGCACGTGCAGAACCTCTTCTACTACGCCG
>JBGPMG010000239.1:0-3049 GCA_041486815.1 Candidatus Eiseniibacteriota bacterium
AAGATGCGGGACGCCCTCCGCGCGTCGGCCAAGAGCGGGGTCGCGCCGGCGCCGGCGGACGGACCGGCACCGCCCTCCGTCGTCGTCACCACGTACGAGGAATCGGTGCCGGCCACCGACCCGGCGGACCGGACGCGGCTCTCGCGCAAGCTCGCCGACAAGGAATTCGTGGTGAGCGTGGAGGTCGATCCGCCCCGCGGCGCGCGTCCCAAGAAGATGATCGAGGGAGCGCAATTCTTGAAGAAGGCCGGCGTCGACGTCATCAACGTCGCGGACAGCCCGATGGCCCGCGTCCGGATGTCGTCGATCGCGCTGGCTTCCATGATCACGAACCACGTCGGAATCGAGACGATCCTCCACTTCACCTGCCGCGACCGGAACCTCATGGGGATCCAGTCCGACCTCATGGGCGCGCACGCGCTCGGCATTCGGAACATCCTCGCGCTGACCGGCGATCCGCCCCGCGCGGGCGACTACCCGAACGCCACCGCGGTCTTCGACGTCGATTCGGTCGGTTTGATCGGGGTTCTGAAGCGGCTCAACGCGGGGAGCGACCTCGGCGGGAATTCGATCGGGGAGCCGACGGCGTTTCTCATCGGGTGCGCCGTGAACCCCACGGCCGAGAACTTCGACCAGGAGATGGAGCGCTTCGAGAAGAAGATCGGCGCGGGTGCCGAGTTCGCGATGACGCAGCCGCTCTATGAGCTGGATACCCTGGTCCGTTTCCTGAACCGGCTCGGAAAGACCCGCATCCCAGTTCTTCTGGGGCTTCTACCGCTCCAAAGCCACCGCCACGCCGAGTTTCTGCACAATGAGGTTCCCGGCATCAATATTCCTGACTATGCCCGCGCCGCCATGCGCGATGCGGGGGAGAAGGGGATCGAAGTCGGGGTGGAAATGTGTAGAAAGCTCCTCTTGGAGGCCCGGGACCTGGTGGAAGGGGCCTATTTGATGCCCTCCTTCGGCCGGTATGAGGTGGTGGCGCGGGTGGCGGAAGCGGTTCTCTCCGGAGCCCGGCAATCCTCTTGAAGGATAAGCACTTCGGTGGTAGCATCGTTACCCGGTACGCCTACGCGAGAGTGGCGGAACTGGCAGACGCGCGGGACTTAGGATCCCGTGAGGAAACTCGTGGGGGTTCAACTCCCCCCTCTCGCACCAAACTTGGAAGGTTATGGAGATAGAGACCTTGAAAGTGGATGTTCGAGACAGCGAAAGCGACGCCTGGCAGAAGGTCTTGACGATCGAGGTGCCGCCCGACGAGCTGGCGGAGGACTACAACGCGATCCTCGAGGACTACCAGAAGCGCGCCGTCCTACCTGGATTTCGAAAGGGCCACGTGCCTCGGAACGTCCTCGAGCTCCAGTTCGGCCATTCCCTGGAGCACGAAGTTCTAGAGCGGGCCGTGAAGCGCTCCTACGAGCGCGCCGTCCGCGAGCAGAATCTGGAGCCGGTCTCCTATCCCGCGATCGACAAGATCCGGTTTGACAAGGGGAAGCCCCTCACGTACGAAGCCAAGGTGGACATCAGACCCGATGTAACTCCAAGGGATTACTTCGGTTTGGATATTGCCGCGGATGAGACCGCGGTGGGCGATGAAGAGGTCGAGAAAGCGCTGGAGGAGCTCCGCCAGCGCACCGCCGAGTGGACTCCCGTGGAGCGAGAAGCCGGGGCCGGCGACGCCGTCCTCGTCGATTATGTCCGGCTCAATGCCAAGGGAAAGCCGATCCACCGATCGCAGCAGAAGGACGCCCTGGTCGAGCTGGACGCCCCCGGGCTGCTTCCGGAATTCCGCCAGAATCTCCTGGGGAAAAAGACGGGCGATCACTCGAATTTCGCGGTTACCTATCCGGCCGAATTCGGGAACGAGGAGCTTCGGGGCAAGGCCGTCACGTTTTCGCTGCAAGTGAAGGGCGTTCGGGAGCGGAACGTGCGCCCGCTGGATGACGCGTTCGCCACCGAGGTGGTCGGAATGCGCGATCTTGCGGAGCTCAAGGCCCGTGTCCGGCTGAATCTCGAAGGCGAAGCGAAGCTCAAGGCGCTACGAAGCCAGGAAGAGGCGATCATCGACCAGATTCTCGCTAAGAACCCCCTGGATTTGCCCGAGAGCATGGTGCGTGAGTATCTGGAGGAGCTCCTCCAGCGTCTAAGGAAGGAAGGGCGGGAGGTGACGCCCGAGGAGGAGGAGCGCTTCCGCGCCGAGTATCGCCCTCAGGCGGAGCGGCGAATCAGGCGGGACCTCCTGGTGGACGCGATCATCCGGGCCGAGCGCGTCACGGTCACGGACGAGGAGATCGACCAGACCCTGCGCGGAGCGGCGTCCGAGGAGGCGCCGGCGCAGGAGGCGGAGCGGCTGATCCGGAGCCCGGCCCAGCGCGACCGCGCCCGGGCGCATCTGGCGGAACGAAAGCTTTTCGCGCTGCTTCGTGAGAAAGCGCGGCTTAAGATGGCAGTGTGATATCCCGATCTTTGATCGGTAAGGAGGGAGTGAACATGTCGCTGGTACCTATTGTTGTGGAGCAGAGTGGGCGGGGGGAAAGGGCCTACGACATTTTCTCGCGCCTACTTAAAGACCGGATCATCTTCATCGGGACACCGATCGACGACATCGTGGCGAACCTGACCATCGCCCAGCTCCTCTTCCTCGAGGCCGAGGATCCGGACCGGGACATCAACCTGTACATCAACTCGCCGGGTGGCGTGGTCTCGGCGGGGTTGGCGATCTACGACACGATGCAGTTCATCAAGTCGGACGTGGCGACGATCTGCATGGGCCAGGCGGCGAGCATGGCGGCGCTCTTGCTGGCGGCCGGGGCGCCGGGGAAGCGTTCGGCGCTCCCCCACTCGCGGATCATGATCCATCAGCCGCTCGGCGGCAGCCAAGGGCAGGCCACCGACATCGAGATCTATACGAAAGAGATCCTGACGCTCCGCACGGAGCTCAACAAGATCCTGATCCGGCACACGGGGCAGGCGTTGGACAAGATCGAGCACGACACCGATCGCAATTTCTTCATGTCCGCGGAAGAGGCGAAGACCTACCGGATCGTGG
>JBGPMG010000240.1:0-3001 GCA_041486815.1 Candidatus Eiseniibacteriota bacterium
ATATCTCATACAGGAAGGCCTTGCCACACAAGAGGCGATCGAGCGGATCCAGAAGGACGTGGATGCCGAGATCGCCGAAGCGGAGGCCCAGGCGCTCAAGGCCGCGAAGCCCAAAGCGGAATCCATTTACGACCACCTCTACTCCCCGACGGTCGACCCCACGAGCAGCGCCTTCGAGACCGAGCCGCGCTTCGAGGGACAGCCCGAGACGATGGTGACCTTGATCAACCGCTGCCTGAGGGACGAAATGACGCGCGATCCGCGAATCGTCCTCTTCGGCGAGGATGTGGCCGACGCGACGCGGGAAGGAAATCTGGAATCGGTCGCGGGCAAAGGCGGGGTGTTCAAGGTCACCTACGGGCTTCAGAAGCAGTTCGGCAAGCAGCGCGTGTTCAACTCGCCTCTGGCGGAGGCGAACATCGTAGGCCGAGCGATCGGCATGGCGACGCGCGGCGTCAAGCCGGTCGTCGAGATCCAGTTCTTCGACTACATCTGGCCGGCGATGATGCAGATCCGAAACGAGCTCTCGATGCTGCGGTGGAGGTCGAATGGAGACTTCTCCTGCCCGGTCGTGATCCGCGTTGCGATCGGCGGGTATCTCCAGGGCGGGTCGATTTACCACAGCCAGTCGGGCGAGAGCATCTTCGCCCACTGCCCCGGCCTCCGGATCGTCTTCCCCGCGAACGCCGTCGACGCGAACGGGCTGCTCCGGACCTCGATCCGCGGCGACGATCCGGTTCTCTTTCTGGAGCACAAGCACATCTACCGCCAGCCGTACGCGAAGGGTCCCTACCCCGGGCCCGAATACATGATTCCGTTCGGGAAAGCGCGCGTCGCGCGCGAGGGAGCGAACGTCTCGGTGATCACGTGGGGAGCGACCGTGAATCGCGCGCTCCTCGCCGCGCAAAGACTCGAGGCCGATGGAATCAGCGTGGAGGTGATCGATCTTCGGACCCTCCTCCCCTTCGACCGAGAGGCGATCGGGCGTTCCGTCGAGAAAACGTCGCGCGCGCTGGTGCTTCACGAGGACGTGCTGACGGGAGGATACGGCGGGGAGATCGCGGCGTTCATCGCCGAGCACCACTTCGACTCGCTCGACGCTCCGGTACGGCGGATCGGCGGCGCCGACACGCCGGTCGGCTATGCCCCCGATCTCGAGTACGCGATCCTGCCCCAGGTGGACGGCATCACCGAGGCGATCCGGGCGCTGGCTCGCTACTAGGAGCTTCGCCGGTCGGCGGGCTTCGCCGCGGATCCGGCCACAAGCTCGAACCGATCGCCGACGCGCCGCACCCGCCCCTCTTCGATCAGCTTCTCGAGATGCGCCCGGAGCGTCCGAACGGCAACCTCCGGGGCGGCCTCGGGCGTGTCGGCGTACACCTCGCGCAGTACCTCCCTCTCGTCGAGCGCTCCCTTCTCCAGGGTGCGGACCACGCGCCCTTCCCGTACCCGCCGGTGCTCGAGCAGCGTCTCCAGCGCGCGGTCGACGCCGCGATTCGGCGGGCCGTGACCCGGAATGAGCGTCCTGATCTCCATTGACCGGAGTCGCTCCAAGGACGCGACGTAGTCGCGCATGTTGCCCTCGGGCGGATCGATCACGACGGTTCCGAGCCCGGAGACGAGGTCGCCCGCCACGAGCGTCTTCGACGTTTCCTCCAGAAACGCGAGATGCGAGCGCGAGTGGCCCGGCGTCTCCAGCACGCGCACGCGCCGCGGATGACGCCCCTCCACCTCGATGACGTCCCCCTCGCGCAGCTCCCGATCGACCCGCGCGCGGTCGTTCACGAGCGCGTGAGCCCAGACGGGAATTCCGTATCGAGAGCGAACGACCTCCACGCCCGCCAAATGGTCCCGGTGGCGGTGGGTGAGCGCGATCGCGAGCGGCTTTCGGCCCGGGGAGAGCGACTCGTCGACGACCCGATAGAGGGCCGCCAGCTCCTCCGGATCCGCGCTCCCCGGATCCACGATCAGGACGTCGCCGTCCCCGATCACGACGGCGTTCGTGTGGGTTGCCGGCGGCAGCGTCTCGCTCTTGAGCGGGATCATCGTGATCGCGGGACGAACGTCGACGTGGCGCGACGGGACGTGGTTCGCCTCCGGGATCCGGTAGAGCCGGCCCGGCAGATCGTGATCGCCCTCCGCGAGGACCCGGATCGCGTGGAGCGTCGGCATGGCGAGGACGACCTGGTCGTCCTCCCAGAGACGGAGGGCCCGGGACGGATCGATCCACTCCCCCGACTCCAGCTCGCCCGGCCACACGTCGGGTTCCATCCTGTCCTGGATATCCAGGAAGAAGAAGTTCGTATCGAAGCGCGCGCGGCTGAAATGGGGCGTCACCCAGCGGCCGCAGGGAACGAAGACTGAGGAATCGAACGCCAGGCCCCAGCGGTCGACGGTGGACCAAAACCCTGCCTTGCCGTCGAGCACCTCGCGCCGCGACCGCTGCTGCTCCTCGAGGGGCGGCGGCGCGCCACGGAATCCAAGCAACATCCCGGTCTCCTCGAACGTCTCCCGCGCCGCGCAGCGGGCCATGGTATGGAGATAGGCGTCGGGGCCATCGTCGATCGGTCCGTCCTCGCGCGCGAGCCGGCCGCCGGGGAAGGAGTGAAATCCGCCCAGAAAGGGGTTCGCCTCGGAGCGGCGCACCCAGAGAAGCTCGAGCGGTCCCCGGCGGCGGATCGCAACGATGCTCGCCGCGGGACGGAGCGGTTGGCTCACTCGACGAGGACCGGTGGGAGCGCGGCGCGGAGGGCGCGGATGTGGTCGGGACCGGTCCCGCAGCAACCGCCCACGATCTGCGCGCCGCTCCGGACCCACGATTGAGCGGCCTCGGCGAAGCGCCCGGGGGTCATCGCCGGGTCGAAGGTCCAGGCGCCTCGCTCGAAATCGGGCGTCCCGGCGTTGGGAGAACAGCCGATGGGCAGATGGGTCGCGCGCGCGATCTCGTCGAGGCACGCGGTGGCTACCTCCGGGGGCGTGCAATTGACCAGGATCGCGTCGG
>JBGPMG010000241.1:0-2921 GCA_041486815.1 Candidatus Eiseniibacteriota bacterium
GCTTGACCTCCTGTTCCTGGAGCACACGGAGGAGCTTCGCCTGCATGGAGAGCGACATGTCCCCTACCTCATCGAGAAAAACGGTTCCCCGATTCGCTTCCAGGAAGAGCCCGGGGCGCCGCTCGATCGCCCCAGTGAACGCGCCCTTGACGTGCCCAAAGAGCTCGCTCTCCAAGAGCGTCTCGGAGAGGCTCGTACAGCTGACCGCAACGAACGGCCGATCCCGCCGTGGGCTCGCCTCGTGGATGGTTCTCGCGATCAGCTCCTTCCCTGTGCCGCTCTCTCCGATGACGAGCACCGAGCTCTTCGTACCCGCTACGCGGGAGACGAGCTTGAACAGCTCCACCATGCCCGGGTGGGAGCCGACGATCGGGCGCGACCGTCCCGGACCCGTCGCCCCAGGGCCGCTCGGCGGCGTCGCCGGCGCCTCGCCTTTCGCCGCCTCACGGAGCCTTCGCCGCTCCATCGCCCTTTCGACGCAGAGACGCACTTCGTCGAGCTTGAACGGTTTTCGCACATAGTCGAACGCGCCTTCGTGCAGGGCGCGGATGGCGGTCTCGATGGTGCCGTAAGCGGTCACGAGGATCACGGTCGGAGCAGGGGAAAGACCACGAAGGCGACGCAATAACTCGATGCCGTCGAGATCGGGCATCTGGACGTCGCTCAGAACGATGTCGAACCGCCGCGCCGCGGCCATCTCGAGCGCCTCGGCGCCTCGCGAAGCAAGGGATACGTCGTAGCCTTCCTGCAGGAACACCTCTCGCAGGAGGCCGGACGATCCGGGGTCGTCGTCAACGACCAGCATCGCGGGGCGTTGCCGGGTGTCCATGGCGTCTCTCCTCAGGGGACGCGGTGTCCGGAATGGACACGTGGGAAATCGTCCCGTGGCTGATTGTACCCCACGATCCCGGCGAATGCGCCCGGACCGTCACGGGGGTTGCTGGGGACCGAAGCGATCTTCTACCATGCGGACGCTCCGATGCGGGCTCGTGTCGGACCCGCGCGGAAACCTTAATCCAGGAGCTCGACATGGCGTCCAGCCCGGACACGGAACTCGAAGAGCCGCTCTCGGTCTCCGATCTCAAAGAGGCTTGGACGCTCCTCGTCCCATCGGATCGGTTGGAAAGCTTCCGGGCCCTCGAGCGCACGCAGGCGGAGGATTTCTTCCTGAGCTTGAGCGCGCACGATCAGGCCGAGCTGCTCTTGGGCCTCCCGCCGGCGGAGCGGCGCTCGTGGATCCGGCTCCTCGCGCCCGACGACGCCGCCGACCTCGTGCAGGAGGTTCCGGTCGAGGAGCGCGAGGGTCTGCTGTCGCTCCTCGACGAGCCGACCCGCCAGGAGGTGAACGGGCTCCTCGCCTACGCCGAGGACGATGCCGGCGGGCTGATGAACCCTCGCTATGCCCGGCTCCGGCCCGACATGACCGTCGACGAGGCGATCACGTATCTGAGGCGTCACGCCGTCGAGCGCGCGGAGACCCTCACGTATGCCTACGTGCTCTCCCCCGACAACAAGCTGCTCGGCGTCGTCTCCTACCGGGACCTGATCACCGCAAAGCCCGACCAGAAGATCGAGGCGATCATGCGGACGAATCTCGTGACCGTTCCGGAGCAGATGGACCAGGAAGAGCTGAGCCGCCTCTTCGCCACCCACCGATTCATGGCCTTCCCGGTCGTGGACTCCCCGGGCCGGATGAAGGGGATCGTGACCTTGGACGACATCGTGGACGTCGTCAGGGAAGAGGCTACCGAAGACATCCAGAAGATTGGAGGTACGGCCGCCCTGGACGCCCCGTATCTCCGCGTCGGGATCGGCCACATGATTCGCAAGAGGGCCGGCTGGCTCGCGGTGCTCTTCCTGGGTGAGAGTCTCACCGCGACCGCGATGGGATACTTCGAAGCGGAGATCGCGCGCGCCGTCGTGCTGGCGCTGTTCGTCCCGCTCGTGATCTCGAGCGGCGGCAACTCGGGAAGCCAGGCCACGACGCTCGTGATCCGCGCCATGGCGCTGGGCGAGGTGAAGCTCCGCGATTGGTGGCGGGTCATGCACCGCGAGATTCTGTCCGGCCTCGGCCTCGGCGCCATCCTCGCCGCGATCGGGATCGGGCGAATCTTGATCTGGCAGTCGCTGTTCCACACTTATGGAGCGCACCACTTCTTGATCGCGATGACCGTCGCCTCGAGCTTGGTCGGCGTCGTGCTCTGGGGCTCGCTCGTGGGCTCGATGCTTCCCTTCGCGTTGAGGCGGTTCGGTCTCGATCCCGCGACGGCCTCCGCGCCGTTCGTGGCGACGCTCGTCGACGTGACGGGCCTCATCATCTACTTCTCGATGGCGAAGGTGATTCTGTCGGGGACGCTGCTCTAGGGGATGAAGACCGTCTCCCCTGCCTGCTCCTCCGCGTGGAAGGAGCTACGGACCAGTGGCCCGGAGGCGACCTGCCGGATTCCCAAGGCGCGGCCGTACTCCCGATAGTGGGCGAATTCCTCGGGGGTGACATAGCGTTCGAGCGGTAGGTGCGAGCCGGATGGCGGCAGGTACTGGCCCACGGTGACCATCGAGACACCGCGCCCGCTCAAGTCGCGCAGCAGCTCCTCCATCTCCTCCACGGTCTCCCCCACCCCCACCATGGCGCCCGATTTGGCGGGGATCTCGGGGGTCCACCCGGCGACGCTTTCGAGAAGCTTCAACGAGCGCTCATAGCGCCCCGCGGGCCGGACCCGTTTGTAGAGGCGGCTCACGGTCTCCATGTTGTGGTTCAGGACGTCGGGCCGCGCGTCGAGAACGGTGCGGAGCGCGTCCTCGTCGCCGAGGAAATCGGGGATGAGGACCTCCACCTTCGTCGAGGCGTTCGCTTCGCGAATCGCGCGGATCGTCGCCGCGAAGTGCGAGGCTCCGCCGTCCGGCAGCTCGTCGCGGTTCAC
>JBGPMG010000242.1:0-2917 GCA_041486815.1 Candidatus Eiseniibacteriota bacterium
ACGCCGGGCTGCTCCACGATCGGGATCCCGAGCAGACGGATCGCCTCGCGAGCCCGGGGAATCTGCGCCACGAGCTCGTCGGGAATCCGAGGGCGGTGCGCCTTGTAGTCCGCGTAGATCTTGTGGCGGAACGTGGGCGCCGCGGTGTCGAACACGACCGCGACCTTGTCCGGCCGCTTCGACTCTAGGAGCGGCAGGAGGGTCTGAAGAACGCCGTACGGGACGCTCGTCGGCTCTCCCTTCGCGTTCCGGAGAGGGTTCCGGATGAACGCGAAGTGGGAGCGGTAGAGGAGCGCCGATCCGTCGACGAGAAGGAGGCGCTTACCCGCGCCCGCGGAGTCGGTAGAGCCCATGGCGCGTCACGTAGCGCAAGACCGCATCGGGAATCCAATACCGCACGGGGAGCCCGCGCCGGATCCGGCGCCGGATCTCGGTGGAGGAAACGCCGATCCGGGGCGGCCTCAGAAACACGACCCGGCGGCGAAGCGACGGATCCAGGGAGGGCAGGTCGTGATCGCCTCTCGGGACAACGACGAGGCGCGCGAGGCGCGTGATCTGTTCGGGGTCCCGCCACGTGTGAAACTCCTCCAGGCTGTCCTGGCCCATGATGAAGTAGAAGTCGCCGGGTCTTCGCACGGCGAGGGCCTCCAGCGTCCGCGCGGTGAAGGAGATTCCGGCGCCGTCGGCCTCGATCCGCGAAACCGCGAAGCTCCCATTCCCACGGATCGCCAGTCGCAGCATCGCCACGCGGTGCTCGACGTCCGTCAGGTCGCGCGAACGCTTGTGCGCCGGGCGGGAGGCGGGCATGAAGATCACCCGTTGGAGACCCAGGCGCGTCAGGACCTCCTCCGCCATGATGAGATGCCCCACGTGTACCGGATCAAATGTCCCCCCGAAGACGCCCGTGCGCGCGGGGCGGCGGGTCACGGATCGATCTCCGCTTTGATCTCGCGGAGGCGCTTCTCGGCGCGCCGCTTTACGTCCGCGGACGCAACGCTCTCCTCCACCGCGCGGAGCACCGTGGCCGCCTCATCCACTTGTTTCCTGTGGACGAGGACGTCGGCCAGCAGAAGTCTCGATTCGCTGGCCCACGCCGACGTCGCGTAGTCCTTGATTACGCTCCGCAGATAGTACTCGGCGGCGGTGTATTGCTTGAGGCGGTAGTAGAGCCGTCCGTTCCGCCAGCGCTTCTCCGCGAGGCGGTCGGTCATCGCGTCGAGCCGCTTCCTGGCCTCGGCGGCGCGCGGGTGCTCCGGGTACAGCTCGAGGAACTCCTTGTACCGCGAGATCGCCCGAGTCGTCTCCGCCTGGTCCAAAGGCGCGGGGCGTGACTGGAAATCGTCGCAGCGGGCGAGCTGGAGGAGCGCGTCGGGGTGAAGGGGCGAGGTCGGGAAATCGCGGATCAGCCGGTCGTACTGCCCGGACGCCAGAGCGTAATCCTTCATCCGAAAATACGACTCCCCCAGATAGAAGAGGGCGTCATCGGTCTTTTCGGTGCCGGGAAACTGCTCGACGTAGGCCTTGAAGTCGGCGATCGCCTCCATCCAATCGCCGCGGTCGAACGCCTCCTTACCGCGATCGAAGCTCGCGACGCCGCCGACCGCCGCTTCCTTGAGCGATCCGCCGCACCCGGCGGCGAACAGGAGAAGCGCTGCAACGCCCGCTCTCGCGAGGGCTCGGCGTGCCGCGAGTCGAATCATCGCCCCCGCGGCTCGTCCGCGGCTCCGTCCTCGCGCTCAAGCATGTGGATGTAGGAGCGGGCTCGGACGTCGTCCCGGTTCTCGAGCAGGCAGCGCTCCCACTCCTCTCTCGCGCGCGCGGGACGTCCCGACTTCCAATAGACGACCCCGAGGGTGATCCGGGCGTCGGCGTAGCGCTGGTTCTGGGCAAGGGCTTCGGCCAGCACGGTCTCGGCGTCCTGGTAGAGGCCCATCTCCGCGTAGACTGCCCCGAGCTTGTTCTTGATGTCGAGGAATTGAGGCGCATGGCGGAGCGCCCTCCGATACTCCTGCGACGCGTCGACGGGGAGACCGAGATTCCGATAGGTATCTCCGAGGAGGGTATGCGACTCGGCGAGGTGGGAGCGGACCTCCGGAGAAAGATTCTCATGATCGGGATCGCGAAGGCGCTCCGTGTGGAACTCCCGGAGCGCGTCTTCGTAGCGGCCCAGATCATTCAGAATGATCGCGAGATTCAGCCGCGCCTCGACGTAGTGTGGATTCAGGTGGAGCGCCTGTTGAAACTCCACGACGGCATGCTCCCGGTCGCCGCTCATGCTGAGAGCGAGGCCCAGCTGGTTGTGCAGATCCGGGAACTCGGGGTTGAGCTTGATCGCCTCGCGGATCTCTTCCACGGCCTCGGGGTAGAGCCCCCGCCCGAAGTAGTCGCGACCCAAGACCTGGTGCTGTTTGGCCGCCACGCTCATGGTGATCCTCCCTGGACCCACGTCATGCCTCCGCCTCAGTTTCGGTTGGAGTAGAACAGCACGACCAGACCTGCCACCACGCCGACGACAATCAACGGCTCGAGCCAACGAGTTCCGCCCCGCGGCAACGCCGGGTTCAGCCGCCCCGACCCACTGGCCGCGTACACCACCCCGCCCTTGGGGACGATGTCGATCGCGGACCCGGTCGACGACCGGGTCCAGAGGACCTCCCCGTTGGAGGGATCCAGGAGCGTCGCGTTCGCCCGCATCGCGGCGAGGCGCTCGTAACCCTTCGTGCCGAATGGAAACGAGCCGACCCGCCGCAGGTAACTGACACCCGAACCGTCCACCTGAAGGTCGAGATGAAGCGGGCGTCCGTCACTCTCGGCGCCGGCCCTCGCCGACGAGTCCGCCGGGTCCGCGGCCGGGGTCGAGAGCCGCACGGTGACGTTCTGGGCGCGGAGCCGCTCCACAAGTCGCGTCGTAAGCAGG
>JBGPMG010000243.1:0-2882 GCA_041486815.1 Candidatus Eiseniibacteriota bacterium
CCACGGTGACCATCGAGACACCGCGCCCGCTCAAGTCGCGCAGCAGCTCCTCCATCTCCACCACGGTCTCCCCCACACCCACCATGGCGCCCGACTTCGCGGGGATCTCGGGAGTCCACGCCGCAACGCTTCCGAGAAGCTTCAGTGAACGCTCATAGCGCCCCGCTGGCCGGACCCGTTTGTAGAGGCGACTCACCGTCTCCATGTTGTGGTTCAGGACGTCGGGCCCCGCGTCGAGCACGGTGCGGAGCGCGTCCTCGTCGCCGAGGAAATCGGGGATCAGAACCTCGACCTTGGTGGTGGCGTTCGCCTCACGGATGGCGCGGATCGTCGCGGCGAAGTGCGAGGCTCCACCGTCCGGCAGCTCGTCGCGGTTCACCGACGTCACCACGACGTAGTGGAGGCCCAGACGCCGCGCCGCATCGGCCACGCGCGCCGGCTCCTCAGGGTCCACCGGGAGCGGCTTCCCGCTCCGGATGTCGCAGAAGGGGCACGAGCGGGTACAGACGTTTCCGAGTATGAGAAAGGTCGCGGTATGCCGTGAGAAGCAGTCCCCGATGTTCGGGCAGTTCGCGCTCTCACAGACCGTGTG
The DNA here is from genome assembly GCA_041486815.1 of Candidatus Eiseniibacteriota bacterium. Lineage (GTDB taxonomy): Bacteria > Eisenbacteria > RBG-16-71-46 > SZUA-252 > SZUA-252 > WS-9. Next base: position 593 of record JBGPMG010000243.1, read on the forward strand.
GAGGTCGAGGCTTCGGAGGATCGCCTTGGTCTCCTGGTACGCCGCCCCCGTCGGTATGCGGGCGCGGAGCCAGTCGGGCCGGCGCGGCCCCAAGGGCGCGACCGTGAGGCGTTCGTACGGGCGGAGCGGCTTCCGCTTCTCGGCCGCTTCCCTCCGGCGGTCGGATGGCAGCGCGAGCGAGATCGGAACACCCGCCGCGGCGCCGTTAAATGTGGATGGAGCGGCCTTCGGTTCCAAACATCGCCTCCATGGTTGCCTCGGCGAGCGTCGGGTGCGCGTGCACGACCTCGGCCAGCTCGATCGCCGTCGCTTCGAAATGCCGCGCCACGACCGACTCGGCGATCTGCTCGGTCGCGAGCACGCCGATGATGTGAACGCCGAGGATCTCTCCCGTACCTGCGTCCGACACCGCCTTCACGAACCCCTCCCCTTGGCCCAGGATTCCAGCCTTGGAGTTCGCGGTGAACGGAAACTTCCCGACGTGGACGGACCGCCCCGCGGCCCGCGCCTGCGCCTCGGTGAGCCCCACGCTGGCCACTTGAGGATGGCAGTAAGTGCAATTCGGGATCGCGTTGTAGTTGACCGGATGCGGATGCTTCCCGGCGATCTTCTCGACCGCGACCAGCCCCTCGTGCGACGCCACGTGCGCCAGCGCCGCGGTCGGGGTCATGTCCCCGATCGCGTAGAGCCCAGGAACGCTCGTCTCCATGTACTCGTTGACCTGGACGTACCCGCGCTCCATCGCGACCCCGAGCTTCTCGAGGCCGATCCCGTCGGTCACCGGCTTCCGGCCCGCGGCCATGAGCACCCGTTCGGTGCGTACCCGCTTGGTCTCCCCCTTCACGTCGTATTCGCTCCAGGCGCCGTCTCCGTCGATGCGCACGCTCTTCAGATTAGCTCCGACGTGGACTTCCATTCCTTGGCGCACAAAAGAGCGCAGTAGCGTTTCGGAAACCTCCTCGTCCTCCACCGGGACGATCCGGGGTAGGCGCTCGATCAACGTCACCTTTGAGCCGAAGGAGAGGTAGATCGACGCGAACTCCACCCCGACAGCGCCCGCGCCAATTACGAGAAGCGACTCCGGAACGCGGTCCAGGCTCAGGATGTCGTCGCTGGAGAGAACGATGCGCCCGTCCACGGGCGCCATCGGCAGCGATCCGACGCGCGAGCCGGTGGCGAGGATCACGGCTCTCGCTTCGACGGTCGACTTCGCTCCGGCCGAGTCCTTGACCTCGATCTTCCCGGGCGCCAGGAGCGACCCGGTTCCCTTCACCGAGGTCACCTTGTTCTTGCGGAGGAGCGATTCGGTCCCCATGAAATTCTTCTTTACGATCCGGTCCTTCCGCTCCATCGCCGACTTGAGATCCAGCGTCGCCTCCGCGACGCGCACCCCGAACTCGCCCGCCCGGCGGCAGAGGGTCAACACCTCGGCCGACTCGAGGAGCGCCTTCGTGGGGATGCAGCCCACGTGGAGGCACGTCCCGCCGACCTTCTCCTTCTCGATCAGCACGGTCTTCAGCCCGAGCTGGCCGGCTCGGATCGCGGCGACGTAGCCTCCGGGGCCGCCCCCCAGCACCGCGACGTCGAATCGATCGGCGGTCACGGACGATCCCCGGCGGCGGCGGTGAAGGCGGGCGCCACGACGCGGGCCAGCTCGGTGAGCACGTCCAAATCCATCTGCGTGAAGGCGGCGGGAGTCTCGGAGTCGATGTCGATGACGCCCCAGACGCGGCCATCGTGCGCGATCGGGACCACGATCTCGGATCGGATCAAGGCGCTGCAGCTCAGGTAGCGTGGATCGGCGTTCACGTCCGGAATGATCTGAGGAACGGCATGCTGCGCGACCCAACCGCAGATCCCCTCCACGCCGATCCGAATGCGGTGGTGCGGCGATTCAGGGCCGCGGAACGGTCCCAGCTCCAAGACGTCGCCGGCCGTCAGGTAGACGCCCGCCCACGCGTATAGCGGGAAGTGCCACTTGAGCTCCGTCACCATGAACTCGAGCACGTCGCGGAGCGGCTCGCCCCGCCGTACCCGTTCCGCGACCCGGTCGGGCAGGAGCCCCTGCGGCTCGGTTGGGGCCGGGCCAGGGGGAGCTACGGCGAGGTCCGTGGGACGGAACGTCGTTGAAGCCTCGGTCACGGGAATTCCTCCTTGGAACAATCCCTAGGGACTACGATTTGGATTCCGCCTGCAGTCGGGCGCGGATGAGCGGCTCGAACAGATCAATGGGCACGGGGAAGATGGTGGTCGAGTTGTTCTCGGTCGCGATCTCGGCCAGCGTCTGCAG
>JBGPMG010000244.1:0-2850 GCA_041486815.1 Candidatus Eiseniibacteriota bacterium
AGAGCCCGGTTTCGAGGACGACAAGGTGCCCCGGCACGATGTGAAGGTGGAGCACGGCCATCTCTACGTGACCGCCGAGCCGATCACGCCCCGAAGGAAGAAACCTCACGCCCCGCATCCGCTCGCGCGGACCCCTGTCCGGAAGGAAGGGCCGATCCGGGTGGTGGGCATCTCGACGACCAACATGGACCCGGGGAACCCGCGCTATTCGACTTCGGAGGCGCTGCTCGAGATCGCGCTCGAGCACTCGCGGACCACGCTCGCATGCGAGACGCGGATCATCCGGCTTCGCGATCTCAAGTTCCGGGCGTGCGAAGGCTACTACTCCAAGAATGCGCACGCATGCACCTGGCCCTGCTCGATTACCCAGATGGACGACGCGGACGAGATGACCGAGGTCTACGAGGCGCTCGTCCACTGGAGCGATGTCGCCCTCATCGCAACGCCGATCCGGTGGGGCGCGGCCTCGTCCCTCTTCTTCAAGATGGCGGAGCGGCTCAACTGCGTTCAGAACCAGATCACGATCAAGGATCGGGTCTTGATCCGGAACAAGGTGGCCGCGTTCATCGTCACCGGGGGTCAGGACAACGTGCAGGCCGTCGCCGGGCACCTGCTCCTCTTCTTCTCGGAGCTAGGATTCGATTTCCCCCAGTTTCCCTTCATCGCCCATTCGCGCGGCTGGTCGGCCGAGGACATGGAGAAGAACGTGGAGTACGTCATGAAGAGCGAGGAGCTCCGGATGGGCGCGAAGGAGCTAGTGGGACGCGCGGTCGACGCAGCGCGTCAGCTCGTCGATCGAGGCAAGATCGTCGATCGCACCGCGCGCGGCGGTCGGAAGGCCCACCACATCGAGCTGCGATCGCGGTAGCGGGGTCCCGCGTCGGTCGCGTCTCTCCATTGCGTCCCGGCGCCCCCCGCGTCCTGGCGAGCCCTGACGAGCCGCGGAGTCGCGCGTGCCAAGCGGAATCTCGCCCGCAATGTTGGAACCGTTTCCGCAGGGTTGTGGAATTTCCCCTCGGCCAATATCGGCGCTTCTCTTTCACTCAATGGCCAAGTCCTCGCGATGCAGAAGCTTCCGCCCGCCCCTTCGCCTCATCCGCCCTTGGCACGCCGCATGCCTTTGATGTCGAGCAAGTGGAACGCAGTGAGCGCGGATCGTGAGAGTAGGAGAGCCGATACGCTCCGCGCCGGGAAATCATCGCGTCTTGCCCGTGGGGGTCAGCGCGATGCGCGCCCTGCGGCCGTCGCCGCGTGCGGGAGGGGAGCCTGATGCGGTTGACGAGTGCCGCAGGGCGCGAGATAAACAAGGGGGCGGGATCTCGGGATCCCGCCCCTTCCCAGTTTCGATTCACTCGGTCCCCGCGAGATGCGCCCGGATCTGCGTTGCCCAGGGGCCACTCCACTTCTTGCCAAGGGCCCGAGACCAGATCTCCCGCTCGCGGCTCCGTTGCATCTTGTAGCCCCAACCCAGCTGGATCAAATCCTCCGAGAGTACATTGCCATAGTGCATATCGAGGACACATGGACGGATCCCCTTGATGAGGAGTCGACCAAGGTAGACCGCGGCGCCTGGAGAAACACTGATCAGCAGGTCGTTGTCCTCCTTGAATTCGAAGACGTCCCCTTTCAATTGAGTAAGGCCGGCATATTTCTCGTTGGACTCGTTCTTGTAACCTTCATCGACGCGGATGAGCCGGTAGAGCGAAGGTGGTACGTTCCGGAAAACGAGGATGCCGTCTTTCCGCTTCCCGAGAAGGGGCTTGCGATCCTGCTGGAGATCCATCAGGAAGGCCGCGTCCGGATCGACCTTGAGAGCTATTGGAATTAACTCTCGCCACTTTATCTCGCAGTCGAGGAGCACCAATCCCAGCGAATCGCTCGAGGAGGCCCTGCCGGCCCCGGGAGCGTGGCTACATCCCATCGGCGGCAGTCCGGCAGCGAGAACAGTCGCCAAGAACAACCAGGCAGCGTGAATCGGAATCTCCCTGAGGCGCGACATCTTGCAGAGGTCTGGTACCGGCCTCCCGGTTACCGCGCTGTCGGAGAGTGATGCCTCGGCAATTCGTTTGTCGGTTTCCATGAGGTCTTGGATCTCGACGGAATACTCGTCCTTGTGCAGGATGAGTTCATGAAAGATAGCCTCCCGAAGTTCCGCCCCGGCTTTGGCACTCCCCAGTTCCGTCGAAAGATTGGCGATAGGGGCTATTCACCTTCGTTTGTGGCTTATAGGTAGTCGCAAAATCCTTGGCAAGGTAGGGCCCCCCACAGCCACCGGTTCCCAAGACGAACGTGAACCCGAAAACCAGGCAACAAAGGAACGGACGCCGCGGAAATACGCGAATCGTAAACAATCGCCCCTCCTCGCTGCCGGTGGGAACGCCTGACGAACAGGCTCCATGAAGCCGAATCTAGTCGCTGTCATGCGCCGGAACCACTGGATAAACGCCTCGGGGAGAGAAAGGGCACTGCCCTGGTCATAGAGTGCTCCCCGGCTCGACTGCGCGCCGTGGGAGCGCAAAATGATCCAGATGGAATCGATCCTCTGAAATCGGACGGCCGTTGAGATATGCCGCGCCTGTTGTAGATTCCAACCCCCTCGGCCATGCGATTCTCACGGCTCCTCCGTTAGTACAGAGTGATAGCATATTGGGCGCTACGTCTAGGTGACGTCCGCTGCAGTAAAGGGGGTCCCGTGGTCTCGAGCACGCTCCCGCACGCCTGGTCCCGATCATGCCCACGACTGAGCTCTCGCCGTCTTGCGATCGATGCGAGCGGCATGAGACGCTCCGCCGTCACACCTCGCGAGAGGCCGCGGGGGTCCATTTCGACTGCTGTCAGCGGTGGGAGGCC
>JBGPMG010000245.1:0-2845 GCA_041486815.1 Candidatus Eiseniibacteriota bacterium
CGCGTTCGGTCAGGAACGAAGGCACCGCCCTGCGAACCGCGTCCTGAATTCTGGCGGCGAGCTTCATGCTCGATCCGCGGCGGGCGCGGGGCAGCGCCAAATCCACGTCCACGACACGCGCGGGATCCGGATTCTGGAAGCCCAGCCGGCTCAGGCTCGTCAGGTCGATGCCGCTCCGGAAGCCCGCCTGCTCCTCGAGATCGCGCGTGATCCGTATCCGGTTCTCGAGCGTCCTCACGTCACGGGCCAGCCGGTCGCGCTCCATCGAGAGCGAGTTGGCGACCGTGCGCTCCCAGACCTTGGCGAAGAGGAGCATGGCCGCGATTAAGAGCAGCCCGATCAGGCGCGCGCTCACGCGCCGCTTGGGCTGGATCCGGAGTCGGAGATAAGGACCGTGGGGTTTCGCCCCTTCTTCGTCGTCCATCACCCGCGCCGCGCGACTCATGCCGCCTCCAACTTGAGCCGCGCCGCCCGCAGCTTCGCGCTCCGCGCGCGGGGATTCCTGCGGGCTTCCTCGTCGGAGGGGCGGATCGGCTTCTTCGTGAGCGGAATCCAGGGCGTTGAGGCCAAAGGCTCGTGGGGATCGGATGGGCGCGGCGGGCGGAACGCATTTTTGACGATTCGGTCTTCGAGCGAATGATACGCGATGACACAAAGCGTCCCGCCCGGCCGCAAAAGCGAGGGGGATTCACGGAGGAGTGCCTGCAGCTCGGTTAGCTCATCGTTCACGGCGATCCGCAGCGCCTGAAAGACCTGGGAGAGCCGCCGGGGCCGCGACGGCCCCCGGTAGAGAGGCTCGAGCGCGGCACGGAGCGATTCAGTCGTGAGTGGAGTCCCGGACGAAAGCGCGCGACGGATCGCGCGAACCGCGGCGCGCGGCCGGGGAACTTCCCCGAGCTCGCGCAGGATCCGCGTCAGCTCGTCGTCGTCGACGCCGCGGAGGAGCGCCTCCGCCGTCATCGGGAGCGACGGGTCCAGGCGCATGTCGAGCGGGCCGGCGGCGGAGAAGGAGAGGCCGCGGGCCGGGTCGTCGAGCTGCGTCGACGAGAGCCCCAGGTCCGCGAGGATCCCGTCCACGCGGTCGATGCCGAGACCGCGCAGCGCGGACCTCATCTGGGAGAAACGCGCGCGCCCCGCCACGAACCGGGGCTCCGGTCCGGGCGGATGAGCGCGCGCTCCAGCAATTACAGCCGGGTCACAGTCCAAACCCACCAACCTCCCATCAGCCCCCAGCGACTCGAGGATTGCCGCGGCGTGACCGCCGCCCCCCAGAGTCGCGTCCACATAGGTCCCGTTCGGATCTGTCAGGAGCAACTGGACGGCCTCCTCCTTGAGAACCGGGACGTGACCCGGCATTCAGTTCCTCGTCTTCGAAGATTTAGCGCAGATTTCGCGGCGAGCCGCCGGATGTTGCAGCGCCACGCGCGCGATACCTACGCCGGACGTGGTGGTGTTCCCCCATCCTCCTCGTTCGGGTCCCATTCCATTCGGCGCCGGGCAGTTCCCAGCCCCGCGACGTCGAAGAGCTTTCGTAGATAGGCGCTCATCCCCACCAGAAACACGTCGGCGCCGTTGGCCTGCTGCCGCGCGAGCGCGCGTGTGAACTCGGGCAGCGCGCGATAGTCGAGATGCGTGACCTGCTCGAAATCGAGGCACACGAGATCGCGCGGGGCCCGGCCTCGTTCGCGGATCGCCAGGACCATCTGCTCAAGCTCGCGCTCCCCCAGCCTGCCGAACAGCCGGACGACGAGCGGACCCGCTCCCCGGCGCGCGTCCCACTGGAACACCGGACGGTCGAACGCGAAGGAGCGGCGGGCGGCCCCCGGGGTAGCGATCACAGGAGGAGTTCTCCCGCCATGTCCTCGTAGCTGCGATTTGAATTCTTCAAGTATTCGTCGAAGCGCGCCGGGTCCCAGATCTCGATGTGATCGACGACGCCGTTCACCATCGCGTCCTTGCTCAGACTCGCATGGGTCAGAAGCCGCGGAGGAATCGCGACGCGTCCCTGCGCGTCGAGCGTCCCCTCGTTCAGATCGAGCGACATGATCCGGAGGAACCGGCGATTGGTTTCGTCGTGGAAGGAGCGGGATCGGAGGCGCTCCTCCATCCTGCGCCACTCGTCGAGCGGATAGAGCGCCACGCAGGTCTCGAGGCCACGAAGGACAATGAACGTGTCGGAAGCCTCGCCGGAGAGCATCCGTCGAAAGCGTGCGGGAATGCTGATGCGACCCTTGTGGTCGATCGAGTGCTGATAGCTCCCCCGAAACGTCGCCATCCACCTTCCCCGTTGGCCTCCCGGGAGGACACGCTACCGTGCCGGCCCTTGGTCCCACGATTCCCCACAAATCACCACCGCGGGACCGTAAACCCCTACCGACAGGGGCGTCAAGACGATTTTATACGTAGGTGAAAATTTTTAGCCCCTTGAAAGACATGGGCTTGGGTCGGCAGAGGGCCGGGTGGGTCGGTGGCCCGTCAGCGGGGGTTGTCTGAGGCGATCCCGGAGAGGATCCTTGCCGCCTGGGCGGCCAGATTTCTGCGCTCCCACGCGGAGAGACGCTGGGGAGATGGCGGGAGGTAGTCGTGTCGACCCGCGCGGAAGTCGCGGAGCCACCCTAGGATGGCTTTGGAGGCGCCCTCTGCGTCTCCCGGGCGGACCACGATGCCCGCCCCGGTGGCGCGGATCAGGTCCGCCGCCGGCCCCTCCCCCGCGATCGCGAGGACGGGCCGCCCGCTGCTCAGGTACTCGTATATTTTCCCCGTGTAGAGGAGCGAGTCCGCCCTTCCTCCGTGACCGAGTAGCACCAGGGCGCCCGCGCGGCGCATCGAGATGAGCGACTCGATA
>JBGPMG010000246.1:0-2843 GCA_041486815.1 Candidatus Eiseniibacteriota bacterium
AGAGGAAACCCACGGCGGTTCGCGACGAGGATCGTCCGCTCGACCCCTTTGTACGGGACGAGCGCTGAGACGACCAGGAACGGCTCGTGGATCGCGGCACGCGCGCCCGCGCCCGCCTCGGTTTCAGGCGTGAACCACGAAGTGTCGACGGGTGGGTAGATCACGCGCGCGGGGCGGCGGTAGTGCTTCGCGATCCGGCCCCGCACATGCCGCGAATCGGCGACGAAGAGGTCGACCCGGTCCGCGCTCACGCGATCCCAGATCCGAAAATAGTGCGCGATCCACGGGGCGAGCATCCTTCCGATCGCGTTCCCCCGGCCGGGTCCGAAATAGTCAGGGTAGAGATCCCAGAAATAGCGAACGGGGGTGAAGCAGTAGCAGACGTGCAGGGTGTCCGCCCGCGTGAGCGCGCCCTTCGCCGCGCAGTGGCTGGTCGAGATCACGAGGTCGTAGCCGCTCAGATCGAACGACTCCACGGCCAGCGGGTAGAACGGCACGTACCACCGGTAGTGCCGCCGGCCGCCGGGAAGCCGCGCGATCCACGACTCACGCACGCTGCGCGCCTCGATCGTCTTCGAAACGCTCCCGCGGCGATGGACGAGCGTGTAGAGGTCCGCGTGCGGGAAAAGCTCGCAGAGCACCTCGAGGCATTTCTCTCCGCCGCGCATCCCGGTCAGCCAGTCGTGGACGAGGGCGACGCGGAGCGTCTGGAGGGCGAGGGCCATCCGTCGCGCGCCTAGCCGGCGGGCGCCGGCGAAGACGCCTCCAGTCGGTCGGCCGCTTCCAGGAGCCTTCGGACGGCGCGCTCGCGCCCCAGGAGGAGCATGACGTCGAAGATGCCCGGGGTGACCTTCTTACCGGTCAGCGCGATCCGGGCGGGCATGATGACCTCGCCCGCCTTCACACCCTCCTCCTTCGCCACGCCCCGCGTCGCCTGCTCCAGGGGATCGTGCTCGAAGGGAGTGACCCCCTGAAGCGCCCCGGCGAGCTTCCGGAGGCGATCGGCGGCGCCGGGCTTCGCCGAGACCTCCTGCCAAGCGCTCGGCTCGGGCTCGACACGATCGACGAACAGGTAGGCGGAGTAGTCGAGGAAATGCTGCGGCCGCTTGATTCGGTCCCCCGCGGCCTCGACGGCGCGCATGAGGAACGCTCGATCCGCGAGGACGGACTCGGGCAGGGCCTTGAACGCGCCCAGATGCTCGATCACGAGGTCGGTGCGGCGCCCGAGCGGGAGCGCGCGGAAATATTCACCGTTCATCCACTCCAGCTTCTCGTAGTTGAAGATCGCCGGATTCTTGGAGACGCGATCCAGGGAAAAGAACTGGATCAGCTCCTCCATCGTAAAGATCTCGCGCTCCCCGTCGTAGGCCCAGCCGAGCAGAGCGAGGAAGTTGACCATCGCTTCGCGCAGAAACCCTTCGTCCCGAAACGCCGTCACCGACGTCGCTCCGTGGCGCTTCGAGAGCCGTGTCCCGTCGGGACCGAGAATCATCGGGATGTGAGCGAAGTGGGGCGGCTCCCACCCGAGCGCGCTGTAGATCCGAATCTGGCGCGGAGTGTTCGAGATATGGTCGTCGCCGCGCAGGACGTGGGTGATCTCCATGGCGTGGTCGTCGACGACGGCCGCGAAATTGTACGTCGGGTGGCGGTCCGTTCTAAGGATCACGAGATCGTCGAGCACGGCGTTCTGGAACGTCACGTCGCCGCGAACGCCGTCGTTCCACGTCGTCTCGCCCTCCGGAATCCGAAACCGGATCGCGTGCGGCTCGCCTTTCGCGGCGCGGGCCTCGCTCTCCCCCGCCGGAAGCTTGAGGCAGGCGCGGTCGTACTTCGGAGGCTCGCCGCGGCGCATCGCCTCGTCGCGGCGGCGCTTCAAGTCTTCCGGATCACAGAAACAACGATAGGCGTTCCCTTGCAAGAGCAGCCGCTCGCCGGCCTCGGCGTACCGCGGTAGCCGCTCGCTCTGCAGATACGGACCGAACGCTCCGCCGATTTCCGGGCCTTCATCCCAGGTCAAGCCGAGCCAGCGCATCGCCTCGTAAATGGCGGCGATCGATTCGTCCGTGGACCGCTCGCGGTCGGTGTCCTCGATGCGGAGCACGAAGACGCCGCCGTGGTGCCGGGCGAAGAGATAGTTGAACAAAGCCGTACGGGCGCCTCCGACGTGGAGGTACCCGGATGGGCTCGGCGCGAAGCGCACCCGAACGGGCGACGCCATCCATTCTCCTCGGTGTGGGGTGGGACTTGCCGGCGGGCGACCGCCATCCGGCTAACGAAGCAGTGCCATTTTCCGTTTGAACGCGGCTCGGCCGATCTCGGCCCGATAGACGTAGATCCCCGACGCGGCCGGGAGGCCGCGGTCGTCGCGTCCATCCCAGCGGGCCTCATGATAGCCGGGTTCGACGCGCCGCGAAACCAGAGTCCGTACGAGGCGGCCCGCCACCGTAAAGACGCGAAGCCGCACCTCCTCCGGGCCGGTCGCCGGCACCGAATAGCCGATCACGGTCACCGGATTGAACGGATTCGGGCGATTCTGCTCCAGCGAGGCTCGCGCGGGAGGCACCGTCGGCGACGGCGCCGGTGGGGGGTCGACCGCGGTGAGGATCGGGAAGTTCGCGAGGCCGGTGTGCCAGTTGTCGTGACGGAACATCGGCCACACCGCCCCGTTCTTGTCGAAGGTGCCCGGATATCGCCAGGCGTACAGGTTTCGGTCCCAGCCCGCGACGATGATGTCGCACGCGCCGTCCCCGTCTAAGTCCCAGACCGCGGGGGTACCGCGCACCTCAGCCCCGGTCTCGATCGGAAACCCGCTCACCGGGGTCCCGTCGAAGTGGAATGCGTAG
>JBGPMG010000247.1:0-2767 GCA_041486815.1 Candidatus Eiseniibacteriota bacterium
CGCCCTCGGTCAGTACCAACGCTTCCCTGGAGCGCGTCGCCAGGCGGTAGTCGGTCGTGTAGCGGATCGCCTCGCTAGGGCAGGCATCCTGACACGCGGTGCAAAAGAGGCAGGCGCCCAGGTCCACTCTCAGCGGTTGAAGGGCGATGGCTTGCGTCGGGCAGGCTTCGCTGCAGGCTCGGCATCCGTCCTCGCAGCGCGACGCGTCAAGCACAGGGCGCCCACGGAATCGCTCAGGGAGATCCACCCCCTCGAGCGGGAAGCGCAGCGTCCGCCGCCCCTGCTGGATTCGCGTCTTCAAGAGTCGAAACACAATACCCTCCCTAGACCTCTCTCCTAGAGATCGTGACCCGCGTACGACAGATTGAAGCTCTTGTTGCAGAGTGGGAAATCGGAAATCTGCCGGTCGCGCATGACCATCGCGAGCGCGAGCCAATTGTGGAATGATGGGTCGACGATCTTGTAGCCCGCGAGATTGCCTTCGCCGTCGGTGACGGCCCAGTGCGCGATCTCTCCGCGCCACCCCTCGACCAAAGAAGCGACGCAGGCGTTCGGGCGGCCGGGCCCGAGCGGGTTCACGAGCCGCCCGTCCCTCAGCTCCTCCAGGTGTTCGCGAACAAATTGGATCGACCGCTGGATCTCGGTCCGGCGCAGAACGGCCCGAGCCATGACGTCTCCCGTCTCCTGAAGCGCCACCGGGATGTGCGCGAAGCGATAGATGCCGGAAGGATGGTCGCGTCTCACGTCCCGGTCGCATCCGCTGGCGCGCGCCGCCGGTCCGACGACCCCGAGCTCATCCGCATCCTCTCTCGTGAGGATCCCCGTCTGCTCGAATCGGGAGACCAGCGATGGGCACTCAAAGACCAGCTCCGAGACTCGATCCAGATCGCCATTCAACCGATCGATCTGCTCCAGAAGGCCGGCTTGCCGCACTGGGTCGACCCCAAACCTGACCCCTCCAGGCACGACGAGCCCTCGCCCGAATCTATTCCCCGTGATCTCAAGGAGCATGTTCAGGAATTCTCCGCGCAGGCGGCCGAACCAGGCGGCCCCGGGGAGATAACCCGCGTCGCCGCAGAGGGCGCCGAGGTCGCCCACATGATTGGCGATCCGCTCCAGCTCGAGTGCGATGCCGCGGATCGCCTGCGCGGCGAGGGGCGCCTCCGCGCCGCTCAAACCCTCCATGGCCGCTCCATACGCCAGCGCGTGGCCGATTGCCGTGTCGCCGGCGATCGATTCGGCGATCGTCACGCGACGCTCGGGCTTCGACCGGAGGAAGAGCGCTTCGGCGCCGCGGTGCTGGTAGCCGAGCTGGATCTCGAGGTGGAGGATCTTCTCGCCGTGGCACTGAAAGCGGAAGTGGCCGGGCTCGATGATGCCCGCGTGGACCGGCCCGACGGCCACCTCGTGGACGCCGGCTCCCTCGACCTGGAAGAACGGGTAGGCCTCCCTCGCTCCGCGCTCCCCGCCACCGCGCGCCTCGAGGTCGGCGTGGCGCCGCAGCGGCTTCGGCCACGGATGCTCCTCCGGAATGATCCCGTGATCCTCGAGGATCTCCCGCTCGAACGCCTGCGCCTGTGGAAGGTCGGCGGAGAGAGCGTGATACTTCTTCGAGTCCGGCACCGGCGTCCGCACCATTCCGATGCGGGAGCCGGTGTCGTCGGCCAGGAGCGCAATCATCCCACGGCGGCGGGCGGCGCGCGGCTCGGATCCCAGCACGGTGAGGGCGCTCAATCGCCCTCCCGACGAGATCACCGAGACGCAGGTCTCCCGAAATCCTTTCATCGAAAGCTCTGGAACGTCCGCGAGGCTTACCGCGACCCCGTTCCCCGCCCAGTGGACCGAGCCGACGTGATCATCGACCCGCTGCCGGGCGGCGGCGGGCGCTCCCTCCTCCATGTCCCTGATCATCCTCAGCCTCCCAAGAGCGCGGCGGCGCGCCGCAGCGTCGCGGCAAGCAAGGGCGGCAGGTAGACGCCGAGCAGGAGCACGCCCGCGAGGGCCAAGAACGGCGCCGCGAGGGAGAGTCGTGGATCCCGCACGGAAGGTCGGGCCGGGTCGGGCTCGCCCTGCAGCATGGGCAAGAGCACGCCGGCCATACCGAGGAAGGCGACGGCGACCAGAGCCAGGAAGAGAACGCCGATCGCGAAGCTTCCCTGATTCATTGCCGCTTGAAAGATCAGGAGCTTGCTCCAGAAGGCGCCGAAGGGAGGCATCCCTCCGAGGGCGAGAAAAAGAAGCAGCAGGAGAATCCCCGTCGCGGGCTGGCGGCGCAGCACCCCTCGCACGTCCCGCGCGCCGGTCGTGCCGTAACTTCGCAGCACGTTTCCCGCGCAGTAGAAGAGCCCCGCCTTGCAGAGCGAGTGATTCAAAGCGTGGAAGAGCGCGCCGAACACGCCGCCTCCCCCCAGCCCGATTCCCACCGCGATGATCCCCATGTTCTCGATGCTCGAGTAGGCAAAGAGCCGCTTGTAATCCCGCTGGCCCACCAAGAAGGAGCAGGCGACCACGAGGGACGCGAACCCAAGAACGAGGAGCAGCGTGTGCGCGAACTCTCCATGTCCGGAGCCCAGCGCCACCTGGTAGAAGCGAAGCAGGGCGAGGAGCGCGCCGTTCAGCAGCGCCCCCGATAGAAGCGCCGAGATCGGCGACGGCGCCTGGCTGTGCGTATCGGGAAGCCACGTGTGGAGCGGCGCCAGTCCCATTTTGGTTCCGTAGCCCACGAGGGCCAGAATGAACGCGGCCTTGAGCCAGGGGCGGGAGAGGA
>JBGPMG010000248.1:0-2745 GCA_041486815.1 Candidatus Eiseniibacteriota bacterium
CCGTGTGCACCAAGAACGGCTTGATCGAGGGATAGGCCCGTAGCGCATCGAGGATCGGGGCCATTTTCATGAAATTGGGCCGCGCCCCGACGACGCAGACAATCTCCTTGCTCACGCTCTTCCCCATCGGACCGCCCCCGCGCAGAAGCCAACCGTGGCCGCGGCCACGGAAACCAGAAGATTCCGCCCGAAGTGACCGAGCCACCGACCCACGGGTGTGGCAGCGATCACGCTCTCGAGCAGGGAGGCCCCGAACCCCGCGGCGGCGACCACACCGGCCGCCGTGACGCCCGCGATGAGCCCCGAGACCGAGGAACCGAACGCGACCGCGGCGGCTCCCGCCGCGGCCGCAAGGAGCCCCGCGGCGCTCATCGCTCCGGGCGTCCCGTGTGGAAGCCGGCGAAGCCGCCCGCCTTGAATCCCGAGCGCGACTCCGCCGCCGAGCGGTCCGACCTCCGTTCCGCTCGTATCGGCGAGCGCGCCTGCGAGCGCTGCCGCGTACGCGAGCGAGAACGGTGGTCCCCCCGCGCCGAAGACGCCGGCCAGGCCGAGGAGGGCCGGAACGCCAAGCTTCGCCGCGACGTGGCGCCCGCCGCGACGCCCCTGGTTCGGTTCCGCGGCCCCGGTCGCCTGCTTCCTCGATCGGCCGAGCCGCGTCAGGGCGCCTGCGCCGAGAACGAAGATCGCAAGGGGCAGGAGTGTGCCCGGCCCGAGGCCCATGATCGAAACGGTCGCGACGCCGAGTCCCGCGAGAGCGCCCGTCCACGTTCCCTGCCCCGTGAGCACGACAACGGCCGCGCCCGCGACGGCCCACGCGAGCGCGGCGCTGACGGTGCCCCAGATCATCGGCTCACCCTAACAGACTGTATGCGGCGGCGACGGCGAGCGGGATCGTGACGTTGTCCCATCCGGACGGGGTAATGGCCTCGGCCGCGGCCCCAGCGAAGCCGCATCCGACGCCCATTCGCCAGGGAAACGCTCCGCCTTCGCTTCCGGACGCGACAAGCCCGACTCCTAGCCCCGCGACTACGAAGAACGCGGCGGAGCCTTCGAGGGTTCGCCCTTGGCCAAATCCACGGAAGGTTCGCTGTCCGAATCGCGTGCCGACGATCGCGGCGATCGGATCCGCGAAGGCGAGCGCCGCGAGGCCGGCGAGGATTGCCCGGCGGCTGCCGTCGTCCCAGAAGAGGATGTAGGTGAGGAGCACGCCGAGCGGGAAGGTCCAGAGGCCCCGAGCTTCCCGCGACGTTCCCGCCATCGTCGGCATCAGGGTGCGTGCCCTGCCGGATGCGTTGACCGCTCCAAAGAGAATCGGGGGCACCACCGCCCACCCCAAGTGCTGGAACTGCGGCGTCACGAGGAGAGTCCACGCGCCCACGGCGGCGTGGAGCGCCTTCCGGAGGGACGGGGGTGAGAGACGGCCAGTGCTGCCGATGGCGCGAGCGCCGAACACGAGACCGCCTACGGCGAGGATTGAAAGAAGAACTAGCGCGGGATCGTGAAGCGTTGCGGACACGGCCAGACCTTAGCGGGGGGTGCCGGGCGAGTCAAAATGAATCCCCTTCGCCCTCCTCTGGACCGTTTTCATCTTCCACGCGCCGCTGGGTCGCTCCGGTTGGAGCGGTCGGCGCGGCCGCAACCTGATTCTTCCCGGCCTGCTTCGCGGCGTAGAGTCCGATGTCCGCGGCTTCGAGAAGCTCTCCCGCCGTGAATCCGTTTTCGGGATAGGTCGCCACGCCGAGGCTGACCGTAATGACGCCCGGCGGCACCAAAGGAAATGCGGTCGATTCGACCGACTGCTTTACGCGCTCGGCGAGAACGTAGGCGCCTTCGCGCGCCGTCTGCGGAAGGATGACGACGAACTCATCGCCGCCGTACTTCGCCACGAGGTCGATCGACCGCGCCTCCCGTACCAGGATTTGGGCCACTTGGCGGAGCACTTCGCTCCCCCGGAGATGTCCGTTCTGGTCGTTGTAGCGCTTCAGATTGTCGACGTCCAGCATCAGCACCGAGAACCGCTGGCTGAACCGCGCCGCGCGCTTCACCTCGCGGCGGAGCGCCATCTTGAGGAAGCGGTAGTTGTAGACCTGGGTCAGATCGTCGGTCACGGCCAGCTGCTCGGCGCGGCGGTAGAGCTTCCCGTTCTCGATCGCGATCGCGGTTTGATTCGCGAGGAGCGAGAGCACGCGCAAATGGCGCATGTCGAACGGCGTCGAATTGACGCGGTTCACGGCGACCAGGACGCCGAGAATCGCGTCCCTTACTTTAAGTGGCGCCGCCAACACGGCTGAGGTCCGGAGACCCGGAAGGGAGTCGACGCTCGGATGGTACCGGGGATCCGAGCCGACGTCGGGTACGTGCACGGGCTGGCCCTCCAGGAGGACCCAGCGCGAGATGCCCGCGTGGTTCGGAAGCTCGTAGCGCTCGAGGTTGTGAAGCTGGCCGTCCGGGGAGACGCGGCGCGCGAACTTTCGAATCCTGCCGCCGTCCACGGTGATGAGGAACACGGCCTGGGCGTGGAGCATCTGCAGCGCGCAGTCCAGGACCGACTCGAAGATGGTCTCCTGAGCCCTGCCCCCGTTGATGAGGCTGGTGATTTCCTGGAGGGTGGCAAAGAACAGTTCGTTTTCAGCGAGGTCCGTCGTTGCAGGACGCACGATTTCACCGGAACGTTTCATGGCGCTGCATAACGCTGCAACCTCCATGCCGCGCGCCGCGAGGCTACTGATCTTGCCGGAACAAGCG
>JBGPMG010000249.1:0-2716 GCA_041486815.1 Candidatus Eiseniibacteriota bacterium
AAGGAGGTCGTCGCGGAGCAGATCCATCTGCAGAGCCCCCGGGCCAAGGCGCCCTTCGTGCGGCTGAACTGCGGGTCGCTCCCGGAGTCACTCCTCGAGAGCGAGCTCTTCGGCCACGCGAAGGGCTCCTTTACCGGGGCCCACGCCGACCGCCCCGGCCTCTTCGAGCTCGCGAACGGGGGAACGCTCTTCCTCGACGAAATCGGGGATGCCAGCCCTTCGGTTCAAAGCCGCCTCCTGCGTGTGCTCCAAGAAGGCGAGGTGCGCCGCGTCGGCGACGGCCGAGTCCGCCGAGTCGACGTGCGCGTCGTGGCCGCGACGCACCGGGACCTCGCGGCCGAAGTCCGCGGCGGACGCTTTCGGGCCGACCTCTACTACCGGCTCCATGTCCTCACGGTCCGCGCACCGTCGCTCCGAGATCGGATCGAGGACGTGCCGCTCTTGAGCGTCCACATCCTCCGGCGGCTCCGGCTCCGAGAGAGGCCCGAAGCGAAGCGGATCACCGTCGAGGCGCTCGATCTCCTGGGCCAGCATCCTTGGCCCGGGAACGTGAGGGAGCTGGAGGCGGCCCTGGAGCGCGCGGTCTACGCGCTCGCTCCGGGCGGGACGCTCACGCTCGATTCGCTGGGCGAAGGATTCACCAGCGCCAGTTTCCCGCTCGTGCGGGAACACCCGGAGAACCTGCGCGGCCGCACGCGCGAGCTCGAGAGGGAGCTGATCCAGGAGGCGCTCACGCGGGCGGGCGGGAATCGGACCCGGGCGGCTCGGTCGCTCGGACTGAGTCGGCAGGGACTTTGGAAAAAAATCCGCCGCCTGACGCGTAAGGCGACACCGGCCGTCTCTCTCGACGCCGGGACACGCGAAGCGATCGCGCTCGGCGACGACGCGCGGCCTGATTCGCCTTGATTTCGCGATACCGGACCCTATACTCGCGCGACGTTCGTCGCCTCACCGTCGTGATTTCGGTTCGGGAGATCCTCTCGTGGCCAAACGTCCCATCCGACTCGGCATCATCGGGGTCGGAGTCGTCGCCCAGGTCAACCACCTTCCGGCGCTGAAGGCGCGCCGAGACGTGGAGGTCGTCGCGGTCTGCGATGACGACGTCGAGAAGGCCCGCATGGTGGCGCAACACTTTGGAATCGGCCGCGCCTTGGCCGACTACGAGACACTTCTCCGCTTGGACGAGATCGACGCGGTCATTATCGCCACACCCAACCATCTCCACGCCTCGATGACCCAAGCAGCCCTGGGCTATGGAAAGCACGTCCTCTGCGAGAAGCCGGCGGCCAGGACCGCGGCGGAAGCGGAGCAAATGCGCGTCGCGGCCGAGCGTTCGGGCAAGGTCCTCATGTACGCGATGAACAATCGGTTCCGGAGCGACGTCGCGGTGCTCCGCGGCTACCTCGAGAGGCAGGAGCTCGGGAAGATCTTCTATGCCAAGACCGGGTGGCTCCGCCGCAAGACCGAACGGCGGGGTCCGGGGTGGTACGAGAACAAAAAGAGCTCCGGGGGAGGCGTGCTCATGGATCTCGGCGTCCAGATGCTCGATCTCACGCTCTGGCTCCTCGGCAATCCGAAGGTCGTCTCCGTGACGGCGACCAAGTACGTGACCGATCCGCGCAAGGACGTCGAGGACACGGTCGCGGCCTTTCTGATCCTCGACGGGGGCGCGTCGCTCGCGCTCGAGGTGAGCTGGGCCCTCCTGCTTGAGAAGAACTTCCCGTACTTGAACCTGTTCGGCACGGACGGGGCGGCGCTCTTGAACCCGTTCCGCATCCACAAGGAGTTGAACGGAAATCTGCTCAACGTGACCCCCGCGTTGGAGCCGACGAAGAACATCTACAAGCAGTCGTACGAGCAGGAGCTCGACCACTTCCTCCGCTGCATCACGCAGGGCGAGCGCCCGATGGCTTCGGCCGAAGAGGGGCGCGACCTCATGCAGGTCATCGATGCCATCTATCAGTCGGCGGAGGCCCGCCGCGAAGTCCGCCTTCATTAGTCGGTTTCGCCGGCCGCTCTCCGCGGCGGCATCGGGACTCCTCTTAAGCCTCTCCTTTCCGTCGGCGGGGCTTTGGCCCCTGGTGTTCGTCGCCCTCGTTCCGCTCCTGGTCGTCCTCCACCGCGATTCGCCCGGCCCGGCCGACACGTCGCCGACCCCACGCGGGGCGCGCTGGGCGCCGTGGATCGCGGGCATCGTCTTCAACGTCGTGACCTTCTGGTGGATCGTGCGGCTTCCCGCTCACGCGATGACGCATCCCTGGCTGATCTTTCCGGGCCTCCTGGCGCTCGGGCTCTACCTCGGGCTCTTCGTGGCGCTCTTCGGTTGGACTGTCCGCCTCGTTCGGAGGCGCCTCGGCTGGCCGGTGCTCGCATTGGCGCCGATCGCGTGGGCGGCCAGCGAATGGGCGAAGTCGTCCGGGACTCTCGGCTGCCCCTGGGGCAACGTCGGGTACGCGCTGGCCGAGCACCCCGCCTGGATTCAGGGCGCGTCGCTCGTCGGTGCGCAGGGGATCGGCTTCTGGATTCTTGTAGTGAACTCCCTGGTCGCTGCCGCGTTCGTCTCGCGGCGGTGGTGGTCACGCGCCGCGTGGGCGGTCGTGGCCGTGCTCACGGTCTGGGTGCCGGTGCAGTGGGGCATGGACCGGCTTCGTGAGCCACGCCCGAGACCGATCGCGCGGGTGGCCCTCGTTCAGCCGAGCATCGCGAGTGAAATCAA
>JBGPMG010000250.1:0-2679 GCA_041486815.1 Candidatus Eiseniibacteriota bacterium
ATGATGATGTCCGGTGGGCATGACCTCGCGGAGAGGTATCGGCATCAACCCGGTCCACCCGAACCTCAAATAAGGTCCCAGGACGTGCGCTCTGCTGGAAACTGCCCGCTTGACACTCTCCCGCACCGGACCAATCATCGGGATAACCGTTAGGGGTGGCCGGAAGACAACCGGCCTGAGAGCAAACCCTAAAAACCTGATCTGGGTCATACCAGCGTAGGGAAACGGGGACAGTCCAGACCGACCGAACTGTGCCGCGTTCCCTACGGAGCGCGGCTCGATCTTTTTCGGAAGGATGGTGCTGTCGATGATGCTTCGCGCTGTGTCGCGGCTCGCCGCGGTCGTGCTCGCCCTCTCGTTCTCCGCTTATGCGGCTCTTGGAGAGACCCCCGATTTCGTCCGCTTCGAATATTACAAGCCAACTCTTCTAGTTCTGTCCGGTGTTGTAACGGACGCTGTGACGGGGCAACCAATCGCAAACGCGCGCGTGAGTGTGGCCAGGTTTCTCTATGAGCGCCCCATGACCGAGGCCAAACCGGTGCCCCCTTACCTCCAGACCGTGACCAATTCAGATGGCATTTTCCGCCTGCGACTGCCCAAGAACCGATACTTCGTCACCGCGGGCCGACTCGGCTACCTATCGCAGCGGCTCGTTACCGACTTGCCCGATACCATCGCAGGACCTGTTTTTTTTCGCCTCATGCCTAGCGCGATCCCCGTCGCGGCGGTCGAGGTCACCACGACGCGTGCGACCGATCGCGCATCCGCCGTCGCGTTCACCGATCTGGATCGCAAGGAAATCGAGCAGCGCTACTGGGCGCAGGACGTGCCGATGCTCCTCGCCGAGACGCCGGGCGTGTACGCCTACTCCGACGCCGGAAACGGAATCGGATACTCGTACGTGAAGATCCGCGGATTCCCGCAGCGGCGGGTCGCGGTGACGATCAACGGCATCCCCCTCAATGACCCCGAGTCGCACGAGGTCTACTGGGTCGATCACCCCGATCTCGTCTCGAGCGCTCAGTCGATACAGGTACAGCGCGGCGTCGGAAGCGCCCTCTACGGGGCGAGCGCGGTCGGCGGCTCCGTGAATCTGGAGACGATCGCGATAACGCCGGAGAGGCGGATCTCGGTGCAGGGCGGCGCGGGCAGCTACGACACCAAGCGCTTCTCGCTGGAATACGAATCCGGGCTTCTCGACAACCGCTATGCGCTCTCGGGGCGCTACTCGCGCATCGAATCGCAGGGCTACCGCGCGCTCTCCTGGTCGAGGCTTTGGTCCTACTACTTGACGGCCTCCCGCATCGACCCCTCGATCACGACGCGCGTGAATCTCTACGGCGGCCCCGAGCAGCTCCATCTCGCCTACTACGGCGTGGACCGCTCGTACCTCGACGGCGCGATCACGGGAGACGCCGAGAAGGATCGAAGACTCAATCCGCTCAACTGGAAGAACGAAACCGACAATTTCTTCGAGCCGCACTACGAGCTGATCCAGAACGTGAAGCTCGGCGAGCGGACGGCCCTCACGTCGTCGGCGTTCTATTTCCCGGGGAATGGCTATTACGACGACTTCCCGTACGGGCCGCAGACGTTCGGCTCACGCAGGCTTCCCGACTTCGAGGTGGACTCCGATTCGCTCTACCCCGCGAGCTACTACGCCACGGATTCGACCGGCGCGCCGGCCGTGCAGCCTGACAGCCGCTTCCTCGTGACAGGCTCGGACATGACCCAGCGGCTCTGGGTGAGAAACCGCCACTACGGATGGATTCCGCGCGCGCGCTACGCGCACGGGGCCGGCGAGCTGACGGCCGGCGCCGAGTGGCGCGAGCACACGGGCAGGCACTGGGGCGAGCTGACGTGGGCGCAGGCGCTGCCGCCGGGGGCAACGCCGAACCATGTGTTCTACGACTACACCGGACGTGTCCGCGCGCTTTCGGGGTTCGCGCAGGAAGTTTACTCGCTTCGTCCGGACCTCAAGTTGACCGGAAGCCTCCAGTGGCGACAGACGCGATACGCGATCGGAAAGGACCGCTACAACGGATACGACTTTCACCTCGTGTACTCGTTCCTGAACCCGCGCGCGGGCTTGAACTGGAACGCGACCGAGCGTTGGAACGCGTTCGGGAGCTACGCGCGCACCAAGACCGAGCCGGTCCTGAGCGAGATCTATCGCGCGGACGATCCCACGGCGGTCCCGCTCTTTCGCGTGGTGGACGTCGCGAACCACATTTACGAGGATCCGCTCATCGACCCGGAGCGGCTCGACGATTACGAGACGGGGCTGGGGTACCGGGACGGCAATTCCCATCTCAAGCTGACCGGCTTCTGGATGGATTTTCGGGACGAGATCGTGCCGAACGGCCGGATCGGCCTTCTGGGTGTGCCGATCACCGGAAACGCGGCCCGGTCCGCGCACAAAGGCGTCGAATTCGAGGGAGGTTGGACTCATCGGAGCGGGCTCGAGGTCTCCGGAAACGTATCGCTGAGCCGGAACCGCTTCACCGAGTACCACGAGTTCGTCGATTCAACGACCGTGAACGACTACAGCGGGAACACCATCGCGGGATTTCCCGGGCGGATCACGAACGTCACGGTCGGATTCCGGCGGGGAGGCGCGCGCGCGGCGCTCACGCTGAACGAAGTCGGGCGGCAGTACCTCGACAACTCCGAGGACAA
>JBGPMG010000251.1:0-2670 GCA_041486815.1 Candidatus Eiseniibacteriota bacterium
CGTGCGCCCGAGCATGCTCTTGGCCTCTTTTCCGACCGCGATGACCTTGTTGGTGGTCCGATCGACGGCGACGACCGAGGGTTCGTTGAGCACGATCCCCTTCCCCTTGAGATAGATCAAGGTGTTGGCCGTTCCGAGGTCGATCGCGACGTCGTTCGAAAAGACGCCCATCAACTGGTCGAGAAACATCCGTGCCTCCCGAAAGCCTTGCCTGGACATGGTGGGGCACTCCCTGACCCCGGCCCGGGCGGGACGGAGCGTATCCGATGGTTTGGAGCGCTCGGACCGTAACAAACCGCGCTCCCGTGGCGCAAGGTGTTTCTCCTCGGGAAGCCGCGTTGACAGGCCGAGATACGGGTGGTAGCGTGGCGTTGGGATTCCCCTTCGGCACGCGACACGGGAGGTATCGGCCATGATGCGTCCGAACTTGAGGTTAGTCGTATTTTTCGCGTTATGTTGCCTCGCACCGAGCTTCTCATCTGCGGCGCCCCCCAGCACGACCCCCGGAAACGAGCCGAGCGTGTCGCCAGGTAGTCAATCCCCGGGGCGAATCCAGGAGTTCCAGGGTCTTGGGATCGACCGGCGATTGGGGGTCTTCTCCGGGAACGTGCTCGACGTGAACGACCACTCGGTCGTTGGCGTGCAGGTGAAGCTGTTCCTTGACGGGCAGTTGGCGGGGGCAGCCGTGACTGACGGGACCGGCTACTACGACATCAAGACACCGTACGATGGCGGGGCGGACATGACGGTTCTTCTCTGGTTCGTCGCTCCCGATCGCTCGCTCGCGCCCAAGGAATTGGTCATCAAGGAGAGCAAAGTCTCCCGGGAAAATGGGCTGATCTCGCCCTGCGTGCCCCGCGCGGACCTTCTCCCGGGGCGGCAATTCCGCGTCTACCTGTTCGACGTGCAGAGCCGTAACAAGGAGCTGGCCGAGCTGAACTGCCTGCCGTAAGGCGGCGGATTCCGCGAACCGAGGTTAGACCACCGAGTGCTGCCGGGCGATCTCGGCCTCGGTGCGCTCGGCGTGTTCCCGCACGACCCGCTCGATCTCGGGCGTGAGCCGACGCAGAAGCAGCTCGTCGTAGAGGTACTTCGCGCGGCCCGGGTTGTTGAGGGTTCCCTGCTCGATCTCCGCGCTCTTCAACATCGCGACCGCCGCGCCCTCCCGGTCGGGATAATGCCTGCCAAAGGCCTCGTAAGCCCGGCTCGCGTCCCCGGGACGATCCAGCTCCTCGCACGCCCGGGCCACCCGGAGGAGATCCGCGGCGGGAAGGGTCACGGCGCCGAGGAGGCGCTTCATCTCCTCGTACCCGTCGCAGGCGGCGTCGAGTTCCCCTTGCTGGAGCCAGATGTGGATCGCCTCGCTGAACGAATCCACCGCACGCGCTTCCTGGTGCGTCACCCTCTGGATCCGGGCGATCTGGGCGATCACGTCCGCGTCGCCAGGCGCCCTCGCGAGGTAGTCTTCGTACTTGCTGAGGGCCGCGAACCACTCGGCCCGCGCCGCGTGCTGGCCGCCCAGAGCCAAGTAGCTCTCGATCCGTCCCTCCCGGGCGAGGCCAAAGCTCCACCCAAGAGCCATTCCCCCGAGCAGGCCGCTCAGGTGGCCGACCGCCGCGACCTCCGGGAGCGGATCGTCGACGTGATGAAGGAACTGGAGCGCGAACCAGAGCACGAGACCGCCGAGCGCGGGCGGCGTGAAGCCGCCGCATTTCAATGTTCCCCGGACCAGGAGCTCGCGGATCGAGGCGAAACGCAGACGCGCGAACGGCAGTCTCATCACGAAAAGCCCCATCAATCCTGATATCGCGCCGGACGCGCCCAGAATCGGGAAGGAGGAGAGCTCCGGCGCCAGCTTCACGATCCAGGCCGCCTGGACCAGGTGGGCAAGCCATCCGCAGGCGATGAACGAGATCAGGAAGCGCGCGGCTCCCAGTCGCGACTCGAGCGGTGGTCCGAAGGCGCAGAGGAAGATCAAGTTCTCGATCAGGTTCAACGGACCGGCATGAAGAAAGACCGAGGCGATCGCGGTTGGGATGGTGGGATGGCCCGCCTTGAAGGCCATGTGGTACGCGAACGCCTCCGCCCCCGCGTTAAGCCCGGCGAAGAGGACGACGTTCAAGACCACAAGCGACAGCGTGACCCAGGGGATCCCCCGGACCTTCGCGTCGGTCCCTATCGGCAGCCAGTAGAAGTAGTACATGCTTGCGCGGTCTCCCCGCCTTCTCTACACTACTTGGGGCCAAAAAGCGAAGCACTTTCGTCACTTACGGAGGGGACCCTACCTCCTCCGGGAAGGATTTTACGATGGAATCGGTCACGCAATCAGCCGGCATGGACATGGGCTCCGGAATTCAAAGGGAGCTCGATCCCCTCGAGAACGCGAGACTCCAATTCGAGGAGGCGGCCGCCCGGCTCAAGCTCGACCCCAGCTTCATCCAGATCATCAAGGAGCCCCGGCGCGCCACGATCGTGAAGCTCCCCGTCCAGATGGACGACGGGAGCTTCCGCGTCTTCACCGGCTACCGAGTCCAGCATTCGATCATTCGTGGACCCGCCAAGGGTGGCATCCGGTACCACCCCGACGTGAACCTCGATGAGATCATGGCGCTCGCGGCGTGGATGACCTGGAAGTGCGCGGTCGTCGGGATCCCGTTCGGGGGCGGAAAG
>JBGPMG010000252.1:0-2613 GCA_041486815.1 Candidatus Eiseniibacteriota bacterium
ATGTCGCTCGGAAGGCCGTCGCGCTGCGTGTACGCCGTCGCGTGCCCCTTCTGGAGCAGGACCAGGCCGCCGCCGACGGTTCCGACCCAGAGGCCGCCGCGTCCGTCCTCAAAGGCGGGCCGAACCGCGTTGTTCGCGATCCCCAGCTCCTGGCCGCGTTGCGTGAACGTGCCGCCTTTGTAGTGCGCGAGACCCCCGTTCAGCGATCCAATCCAGAAACCTCCATCGAGTGCCGGGGAGAGCCCCACCACGTAGTTGTGATGGAGCGACCCGGTCGCCTGATTGAAAGTGGTGAAGTGGGCGCCGTCAAAACGGGTGAGTCCTTCTTCGGTGCCGAACCAGAGGTAGCCGTCCGAGTCTTCATAGATGGCGTGGACCGAGTTCTGAGGCAGCCCGTCCTTCGCGAACCACGTTTGGACGGCGTACTGGGTGATCGCGCGCGAGGGGTCGAGCGCGTGGCCCGCGCGCGGGAGGAGAACGATGATGAGGGCAATGCCCAAGAACCGAACGGTCTTCACCGCAATTGGTATCGGCCGATTTGGGTGCGACGGTGCGCGAATATTTGCGATCACCGCGCCGTCCCAAAGCCGCCGGAACCCTGAAACCGGGCCCCTGGATGGCGCCGGAATGATGGCGTAAACGTAGTCATTTAAATATGTTACAGCCGTATGTGGACCGTCCGGAGGGTCCGATTCGCGGGGCTACCCGGACTCCCTACGGTCACTTTCCCTGCTACAACTCCTGGCGCGACATCTGCTACAAGGGGTGGATGACCGAAGCGAGCGGGATGGAACGGGGGATGACCGCGCGCGGAAAGCGCGTGGTCCACGTCGTGCTGCCGGTTTACAACGAGGCCCCCCGCATCGAGAGCCTGCTGAACCACGTCGACGAGGCACTCGAGGAGGCCGCGATCCCCTATCGAGTGATCCTGGTCGACGACGGCAGCCGGGACGCGACTCGCGAGATTGTGCGCGACTGCGCGGCTCGAATGCCGATCCGGTTGATGGAGCATCCGGTGAATCTCGGACTGGGCGCGACGATCCGAGATGGGCTCGTCGCCGCGGCGGAGTCGGCGGGAGACCGCGACATCATCGTGACGATGGACGCGGACGACACCCACGCCCCCGGTCTGATCCTTCGAATGGTCCGGATGATCTCCGAGGGGCACGATGTCGTGATCGCGTCCCGCTATCGCGCGGGATCCAGGTCCGTCGGCGTCCCGCTCTTTCGGCAGGCCTTGAGCTACTGCGGGTCCTGGTTGTTCCGCATCGTCTTTCCGATCCGGGGAGTCAAGGATTTCACCTGCGGCTACCGAGCCTACCGCGCGCGCGTCGTCCGGGACGCGCTCGCCCGGTACGGCGAGAGCTTCCTCGACCAGGACGGCTTTCAGTGCATGGTCGATATCCTGCTCAAGCTCCGCCGCATGAACCTCATCTTCGGCGAAGTGCCGTTCATCCTGCGCTACGACTGGAAGGAGGGCGGCAGCAAGATGAACGTCTCGCGGACCGTAAGGGACACGCTGGGGTTGCTGTGGAAGCGGCGGTTCGGCGATTGACCGTGCCCGGCGGGGGACAATTCGAGCGGGAGTACTACGAAGTCCACTATCGGAACTATGCTCGACAGAATCCCCCGCGGAAGCTGAAATTCTACCGTCGGCTGGTAGAACGCGCCGCCGCGGGAAACCCTACTCCGCGGATTCTCGACGTCGGCTGCGCGTTCGGGGCGTTTCTCTCGGCGCTCGATCCGCGGTGGCGACGGTTCGGCGCGGACGTGAGCCAGTTCGCGACGCAGCAAGCGGCGCTCGACATCCCGGGAGCCGTGTTCGCACGGGCAGACTTCGACACGATTCCCTTCCTCGGCACGTTCGACATCATCACGGCCTTCGACGTCATCGAGCACGTGCCGTCCCTCGAGGCTGTGGCGAAATCCACTCGGTCCCGCCTCTCGGTGGGCGGCCATCTGATCTTCGTCGTGCCGGTCTACGATGGGCTGACCGGACCCATCGTGCGCCTCTTGGACAAGGATGAGACGCACCTTCACAAGAACTCGCGCGACTTCTGGCTCGAGTGGACGCGGGAGAACTTCGCTCTCCTTGACTGGTGGGGGATCTACCGGTACCTCGTTCCAGGATTGGGCTACCTTCACCTCCCTACTCGACGCTGGCGACGGTTCACCCCGGCGATCGCGGTCCTCGCACGGAAGAGCTCCGAATGAGCAAGAAGCGTCGTAAGAGGCCGGAGAGTGACGGCGGATCGCGAAGTGACGGCGGATCGCGAAGTGGCGGCGATTCGCGGAGCGGCGGCGATTCGCGAAGCGAGGGCCTTGGACGCGCGGAATGGGCCGTCGCGATCCTCCTGACCCTGCTCGCCGTTCTCTTTCACTTCCGCTTCCTGACCCACGCCGGAGCGCTGTGGCGCGACGAGGTGAACACAGCCGAATTCGCCGCCATGCCCTCGCTCCATGAACTCTTCTCGTCGCTTCGGTACGACGGCTTCCCACCGCTCGCGGCCCTGCTCGTGCGCGGCTGGATGGCCGTCGGGTTGGGGGCCGGCGATCCAGGCCTCCGGTTGTTCGGCCTGGCGGTCGGCATCGCGTGCCTGGGAGCGCTCTGGC
>JBGPMG010000253.1:0-2582 GCA_041486815.1 Candidatus Eiseniibacteriota bacterium
CCGTCTGAAGGCCGAATACGAGCGCGTCGCGCGGGCGAGGAAGGCGGCCAAGGCCTCCGGGAAGACGTCGATGGCCAAGGTCAAGCGCATGGAGCCGGTCAAGCCGGTGCCGGTGTTGGACCCTGGATTCGAGGCCATCGCCCAGTCCAAGAAGAACATCACGCGGGCCGAGTCCTGCCTGCTCCTCGCGACCGCCCTTCGACTCGGGGCCGAGCGCTTCTCGGCGCTCGAGCGCGCCGCTTCCCGAGTCGCCGACTCGGGGTAGGACCTTCTCCGACTAGCAGGAAACGCCGCCGCCCGGTAGGCTCTACGGCGTGAAACCTTCGAGCTTCCCCTCCACCGCCGACCTCGCCTCGACCCAGCGCCTGATGCTCACCCGCGCCGGAGGCCTCTACGTTTGGGACTCCGAGGGGCGACGCTACCTCGACGCGACCTCGGGCGCGTTCTGTGTTCAGCTCGGCTACACGCGGCCCGACATGATCCGCGCCATGGCTAACGCGGCGTCGCAGCTCCCCCACGCCCGGCCGTCGCAGTTCGACAGCGAGGAAGGCGCGGCGTACCAGCGGGAATTGTTGGATGCCGCGGGCGCTCCATACTCCCGCGCGATCCTGACTTCCTCGGGGAGCGAAGCGGTCGAGGTCGCCCTCAAGATCGCGTATCGATACCAGCGCGCGATCGGGCATCCCGAGCGCAAGGCGATCCGCTACCTGAGCGGTCATTACCATGGCGCGACATTGGGAGCGCTGGGCGTCACTGGATTGAGCGCGCGCCGCGCGCCGTACGAAGGATTGGTTGGCGCGGGGATGGGAGACGCTGTGATCGATGCGGGGGCGGCCGAGTGGCCGGTCGCGGGCTCGGGCGCCGAGTGGCCGGTGGACCCAATCGCCGCGACGATCTTGGAGACGATCCCGGCCGTGGGGCTCGGCGCGGTCGTGCCGCCGCTCGGATTTCTCTCGCGAGTCCGCGCGCAGTGCGACGAGGCCGGAGCCCTTTGGATCGCGGACGAGGTGCTCACCGGCTTCGGCCGGGTCGGGGCGCTCTTCGCGTGGCAGCGGCTTGGGGAGCGCCCGGCGCCCAACGACTCAAGGCCCGATTCCGGCGCTCGGCCGGACGTCATCGTCTTCGGCAAGGGCGCCGGCGCGGGTTTCGCGCCGCTCGCGGGCGTTTTGATCGCTGAGAAGGTCGCGCAGGCCCTCGACGCAGTGGGATTCACGCACTTTCAGACCTACGCCGGCAACCCGATCGCGTGCGCGGTCGGGCGCCGCGTCCTCCGGGCCATGGCCGATGAGCGGATCGAGGCTAGCGTCCAAGCGACGGAACCCTGGCTCGAGGACGCGCTTCGGCCCGTGTCGGCGCTCCGCTCCGTCCGCCAGGTGCGCGGGCTCGGCTACCTCTGGGGAATCGAGCTGATGGAGGATGGCAGCAGCGGCCGGCTGTTCCCGCGCGAGCAGCGCGTCGCGGAGCGCATCGCGGATGCCTGCCGCGAGCGAGGGGTTCTGGTCCACGCCGGCGCCGCCTCCGCCGACGGCGAGCGCGGCGACTTCATCCTGATCGCGCCGCCCCTCGTCATGCGCAAGGGCGACTTCGGGACCATCGCGGGGGCGGTCGCGGACGCGATACAATCTTCACTCGGCGTCGGCGATGAACGCAAGACCAACAGGGAGGCAGAACGTGCGTAAGCGACTGATCAGCACAAAGGAAGCCGAGCAGGTTGGCGCCACGCTGGGCCTGGACTGGAAGCAGATCGATGTCCAGCAATTCCGCCGTGGACTGGAAATTGAGCTCGAGCATGGCGCGCGGGATGCGCAGACGAACGTGACGAACGACGACCTCACGCTTACCGGAAAGATCGCGTGGGCGCACCTCAAGGAATTCCCGGACTATTACACGCGCTTGGAAAAGCTTGAGGCTGAGGCGGACGCCTTTTGGGCGTCACGTCGTTAGCGGAATCCGTTCCTCCGATCAGGATGCCCGAGGCAGCTTCGCCTTGCGGGCTCCGCCGCTTTCGATTCGGCCCAACATCCGAAGCAAACCATCCAGAATGGTAAGCGGATGCGGGGGGCATCCCGGGACGTAGAGGTCCACCGGGATATCGCGTGGGACCCCGCCGTGGGACGCGTCCGCCCCCGCGAACGGGCCGCCGCTGATCGCGCACGCACCGACCGCGATCACAAGGCGCGGCGAAGGGACCGCCGCGTAGGTCTCCCGAAGCGCGTGCTCCATGTTGTCCGTCACCGTCCCCGTCACCACGATCCCGTCGGCGTGTCGTGGGGAGGCCACGAACTCCACCCCAAAGCGGCTCAAATCGAACACGACGTTTCCGAGAGCCGCCAGCTCGGCCTCGCAGCCGCTGCAGCCTCCCGCAGAGACCTGCCGAAGCTTGAGAGATCGCCCGAAGAGCCGCCGCATCTTCGCATCGAGCGCCTGGGCCAGCCGGTACTCGCCCTCGGTCAGTACCAACGCTTCCCTGGAGCGCGTCGCCAGGCGGTAGTCGGTCGTGTAGCGGATCGCCTCGCTAGGGCAGGCATCCTGACACGCGGTGCAAAAGAGGCAGGCGCCCAGGTCCACTCTCAGCGGTTGAA
>JBGPMG010000254.1:0-2512 GCA_041486815.1 Candidatus Eiseniibacteriota bacterium
AGATGGGGGACTCGCACATGGGGCTCCAGGCGCGGCTGATGTCCCAGGCGCTGCGCAAGCTCACCGGCACCATCTCCAAGTCCAAGACGACGGTGGTCTTCATCAATCAGATCCGCATGCAGATCGGCGTCATGTTCGGCAACCCCGAGACGACGACGGGCGGGCGCGCGCTCAAGTTCTACGCATCGATCCGCATGGATATTCGCCGGATTGGGGCAATCAAGGAAGGCGACAACAACATCGGCAGCCGTGTGAAGGTGAAGGTGGTGAAGAACAAGGTCGCGGCTCCGTTCAAAGAGGCGGAGTTCGACATCCTCTTCAACGAAGGAATCTCCCGGCACGGAGAGCTCCTCGACATTGCGGTCGATCGGAACATAATCCAGAAGAGCGGAACCTGGTTCTCCTACGGTGAGGAGCGAATCGGGCAGGGGCGGGAGAACGCCCGCGTCTGGCTGAAGGAGCACCCGGACGCGGCCGCGGAGCTCGAGGTGAAGCTCCGCCAGGCGCTCGGCCTGACGCGGGTAGCCCAGGACGGGGCCGAGCCCGCCGCGGCGACGCCCGAAGCCAGAGGAGAGCGTCGGGTCCGGATCTGAGGCGATGCCGCTTCGGTCGGATCGGGCCAACTCGGAGGACGCGGCCAAGGAGGCGGCGCTTCGAATCTTGGAGCGCGGCCCTAAGACCGAACGGGAAGTTTTCGACCGGCTTCTCGGACGAGGATTCGTACAAGACGCGGTGGAGCGCGCCGTAGAGCGGCTCCGCCGCGTCTCGCTTCTGGACGATCGCGCCTTCGTCCGCTCCTTCCTGCGTACCGAGATTCCGCGCCGCCCGCAGGGCCGCCGGCTCCTCGTTCTGAAGCTCAGGCGGCGTGGCGTTCCCGATCCGCTGCTCGAGGAGCTCGATCAGCTCCTCGCGGAAGAGGTCGACCTGGCGGAGCGGTCGCTCGACACGGAGGAGGGGAGGGCGCGCGCCGCGCTCGCCGAGTTGGAGCGCCGCCACGTCCGGCGGGACGCAACGGACCGCGCCCGCCGCGTCCAGGGGGCCCTGGTGCGACGCGGCTTCGATTGGAGCACCGTGCGGGACCTTGTGGGCGAGGCGAGAGACGAGAACCAAGAGCCACACTGATGCGAAAGACCAGCAATGAGCTCCGCCAGCTCTTCATCGATTACTTCAAGGAGCGTGGGCATCCACACCTCCCGCAGGCTCCTCTCGTCCCGCTCGATGACCCGACGCTTCTTTTCACTTCGGCTGGGATGGTGCCGTTCAAGCCGTATTACTCCTCACCGCTCCCTCCACCGACGCGCCGCGCCGTCACCGTCCAACGGTGTCTTCGACTCACCGACATCGAGAACGTGGGCCTCACCGTGCGTCACGCCACGTTCTTCGAGATGCTCGGAAATTTCTCGTTCGGCGACTATTTCAAGCGCGAGGCGATCGAGTGGGCGTGGGAGTTCACAACGAAGGTGCTGGGGATGCCCGCGGAGCGGCTCTGGCCCTCGGTGTTTCGCGAGGACGACGAGGCCTTTGACCTCTGGGCCAAGCACATTGGGCTCGGCCCAAAGCGCGTCGTCCGGCTCGGCGAGAAGGACAACTTCTGGGGCCCCGCCGGGGGCGCGGGCGCCTGCGGCCCCTGCTCGGAAATTTACTGGGACCAAGGCCCGGGCGTGGGCTGCGGCCGGCCCGAGTGCGCGCCCGGCTGCGACTGCGAGCGATACCTCGAGTTCTGGAATCTCGTGTTCCCGCAGTTCGACCAGGCGCCCACCGGCGAGCGGAAGCCGCTCCCGAACCGGGGAATCGACACCGGAATGGGTCTGGAACGGCTCGCGATGATCCTCCAGGGAGTTCCCTCGGTGTTCGACAACGATCTGCTCGCGCCGATCGGCGACGCCGTCCGGAGGATGGGGAGCGCCAAGGAGGCGGCCGGCGACCGCGGCCGCTACGCCTCCCGCGTCATCACCGACCACATGCGCGCGCTCGTCTTCACTTTCGCCGAGGGGGTAACCCCCTCGAACGAGGGCCGGGGCTACGTGGTCCGGCGCCTCCTCCGTCGCGCCGCGCGGCTCGGTCGCTACGCCGGAATTCAAGGTACGTTTCTCTCGCGGGTCGTCCCCACGGTCGTGAAGCAGATGGCCGCGTACGAGGAGTACGCATTCTTGAAGAGGGAGGAGAAGACGGTCGCGGCGGCGATCCTCGAGGAGGAAACGCGGTTCGCCGAGACCTTGGAGCAGGGGGTCGCCCGCTTCGAGGAGACCGCGGCGGCGCTCGAGAAACGCAAGGAGAAGTCGTTTCCGGGGAGCGTCGCCTTTCAGCTCTACGACACCTTTGGATTTCCGATCGATCTCACGATCGAGATGGCGGGCGAACGGGGTCTCACCGTCGATCTGCCCGCCTACGAGGCGGCGATGGACGATCAGCGCGAGCGCGCTCGAAAGTCGTCCCGGTTCGAGACGCGACGCGCCGAGGCGGGCCCGTGGCGCTCCCTCAGCGAGGGCCCGCACTCCGAGTTTCTGGGCTA
>JBGPMG010000255.1:0-2511 GCA_041486815.1 Candidatus Eiseniibacteriota bacterium
AACCAGTTCTTGGAAGAGCTGCGGTCTCTCCTCAAGTGATTCCGATCGCCACGGCCGCCGGCGACACGCCGATGTCGTTCCTCGACCACCTGGAGGAGCTGCGCCGCGCGATCATCCGGGCGTTCCTGGTGGCGGTCGTGCTGGTGGTGGCCGCGTATGCGTTCTCCGCCCGCCTCCTCGAGGGGCTCATCACCCTGCTGGTGCCGGGGCAGCGGGTGCTGGCGTTGGCGCCGGCCGAGGCGTTCTCGGCGCGCATCAACGTGTCTCTCTGGACCGGCGGTCTTCTCGCGGTCCCTTATTTGATGTACGAGGTGTGGCGATTCGTCGCGCCGGGCCTGAAGCGTCAGGAACGCACGTTCGCCGTGCCGTGGATGGTCGCCTCGTCGGTGCTCCTCTATGCCGGCATCGCCTTCGCGCTCCAGCTTCTGCTCCCGACGATGATGGGGATGCTGGCCGGGTTCGCCACCCCGCACGTGGAAGCCCGCCTCTCGCTGAGCGCGCTGCTCTCTTTCGCGATCCAGCTCGGGGCGGGATGCGGCCTCCTCTTCCAACTGCCATTGGTTCTCTGCCTCCTGGTCTGGTTCGGGGTCGTGAGGCCCAGGACGCTCGCTCGCGCCTGGCGGCACGCGGTCTTCTTCATCGCGCTGGGCGCCGCGATCATCACGCCGGGGGATGGGCCGTCGATGCTGGTGCTCGCCGCGCCCCTGGTGGTGCTCTATTTTCTGAGCGTGGCCGTCGCGTCGATTCTGTGGAGAATCCGCGGCCACGGCAAGGCCCGGGACGCCGAAGAGGCCTGACGGAGGAACCCATGCTACTCGCGATCGACATCGGGAACACCGAGGTCACGTTGGGCCTCTTCGACGGGGAGACCCTGCGCCGGTCGTTTCGCGTGTCGAGCGAGACGCGGCGTACCGCGGACGAGGTGGAGCTCTTACTCCGCCAGGCATTCCCTGATCTCGCGGCCGGGAAGTCACGGGCGGGGAGCCACGCCGCGGTCATCGGATCGGTCGTCCCCGCGCAGACGCCGATCTTCCTCGAGGCGGCAGGGCGGATCACCGCGGACGAGCCGCTCCTCGTAAGCTCCGCGACAACGGCCCGGGTGAAGATCGAGTATCGGGATCCCGCATCCGCTGGGGCCGACCGGATCGCGAACGCGGTCGCGGCGTTCGACCGATACGGCGCTCCCGCCATCGTCGTCGACTTCGGCACCGCGACCACGTTCGACGTGCTCCTGAAGGGGCGTCGCTACCGAGGCGGCGTGATCGCGCCGGGCATCCTGACCGGGGCCGAACACTTGGTCCGGCGGGCCGCCCGCCTGAGCGCATTCGAGCTAAAGCCGCCGCGCCGCGTGGTCGGGCGGAACACCGAGGAGAGCCTTCAGTCCGGGGTCTTCTACGGCGCCGTCGGGCAGGTCGACGCGATTGTTCGCCGGATCGCGGCCGAGGAGAAGATCACGCCCAAGGTGATCGCGACCGGAGGCCTGGCCGCCGCGATCGCGGAACACTCCGAGACAATCCAGGAGGTCGACGCGGATTTGACCCTGCACGGCCTGAGGCTCATCCATAAGCGCCACGCGAAGCCCGGCAAGGGCCACGCGAAGGTCGACGCGCCCCGCAAGTCCAAGCCGCGTCGCCGGTAATCGGGCGCCCGCGGAGCGAAATTGCCTGTTGCGCGCCTCGATTGCTTCGGCTAGATTGAGGCTTCTTAGCACTCTCAAGCTTTCAGTGCCAAGCGCGAGGCCGCCCGGCCCGCGTTCCTGAAACGTCAAGGAGGGGAGCGATTCCATGGCAAAGCAGTTGCTGTTTAACGCCGCGGCGCGCGACGCGTTGCTGCGGGGCGTCGATAAACTCGCCAACACCGTGAAGGTGACGCTTGGCCCCAAGGGGCGGAACGTCGTCCTCGACAAGAAATTCGGGGCTCCGACGATCACCAACGACGGCGTCACGATCGCCAAGGAAATCGAGCTTCAGGACCCGTACGAGAACATGGGCGCGCAGATGGCCAAGGAAGTTGCGACGAAGACCCAGGACGTCTCGGGCGATGGGACGACCACCGCGACCGTGCTCACGCAGGCGATCCTGCATCTGGGCCTCCGCCACGTTGCTTCGGGCGCCAATCCAATGTTCCTGAAGCGCGGCATCGACCGCGCCGTGCAGGCCGTGACGGCCGAGCTCAAGAAGATGTCGAAGCCGATCAAGACCCCCGCCGAGATCGCGCAGGTCGCGACCATCTCCGCGAACAACGACCCGGAGACGGGGAAGCTCATCGCGGACGCGATGGACAAGGTGGGGAAGGACGGCGTCATCACCGTCGAGGAAGCAAAGAGCCTCGACACGTCGCTCGAGGTGGTCGAGGGTCTGCAGTTCGACCGGGGCTACCTGTCGCCCTACTTCGTGACCGACCCGGAGCGGATGGAGGCGGTACTCGAGGACGCGGCGATCCTGATCCATGACAAGAAGATCGCCTCGATCAAGGACATCCTTCCGATCTTGGAGAAGGTCTCCCAGACCG